>JAAWKU010000040.1 GCA_022797535.1 Lachnospiraceae bacterium
GAATTAAATGGTTGGAGCAGTGTATTGTATGCCAGGTACAACAATGGGTTTATGTCGCTGGTTCCCTATTCGCCGGATCGCTCTACCATATACCGGGTGCATCAGGACAATTTTGTGAATCACTTCCATGATATTCTGATCCGAATGATTCGTAGGAATAAGTGGAGTTTTCTGTGCGTGACTTATGATTCCGTGACCTGTGTGGGCAGGCTGTACCTGAACGGGCGGCTGGCAGGGGTAACAGAGGATGTTCCCCAGCTGCCTGCCTGCAGGGAAATCCTGTTGGGGGGAGATCCTTTTCAGCAGTCCTTTCGGGGATATGTTTCCGGCCTGATCTTCTGCGACAGTGTCATGACGGAGGCGGAGATCGGCAATTTATATCAGGATTTCTGCAAGGATCCCGGATTTGTGGGAGATTTGGAGAATTTCTGGATGGAGTAGTTATTTGAACAGAAGAGCATTTTCAGGGCCCGTCCTGTCTGATCACATCTGCGTATGTTGCCTGGGCGGCAGTGAGCAGACCCTCCGGGGACAGTTCAATTTGGGAGCCAATGCGTCCTCCGCTGACGATGATGGCGGGTTTGCCCTCCGCCGATGCGTCCAGGCGGGTCACGTATTGCTTTTTCATTCCGATGGCGGTGCAGCCGCCCCGAATATAGCCTGTGACGGCGTTTATATCTTTTACAGGAATCATTTCTACGCTCTTTTCCCCCACGCTGCGGGCTGCGGCTTTCAGGTCCAGCTCCCGGTGAATGGGAATCACGAACACAAAATAATCATGAGCCCCTCTGGTCACCAGGGTCTTGTACACTTTTTCATAGGGGAGCCCCAACTGGTCCGCAATCTGTATTGCGTCAACAAATTCATCACACTGATAAGTATATTGGGTATAGGGAATCTTCATGGATTCCAGAATGCGCATGGCATTGGTCTTGATTTCTTTTGATTTGGACATAGTCTCTCCTTCTGGTATCATACAGATCAGCTTCGGCGGTGGCAGCAGCCGATAAAAGATTCCGCACCAGTCCAGTATATTCCGTGTACTGGAAAGTGTCAAGCATTGCGCCAGTGCAGATGTTGACAAATCAAAGGGATATGGGTGGCATAAGAAACCATACAATGTTATACTAAACCATAGGATATACGTAACTAAAAACAGATATCCCCACACTGATTCACATAGAGACGCTGGAGTAGCCATATATGAATCAAGAGAGATGTGTGATTGCAGGGGAAATGCGAAACAAAACAGGAGGAATAAGAAATGGCCCTGATTCAAATGACGTATCTGTCAAAAGCGTTGCTGCGCACGGTGGAGGTACAGGTGATCCTCCCCGTGGACAAGATTTTTGCCCCGGGCAGCGGCGGGGAGCGAAAGGAGTATAAGACGCTGTACCTGCTTCACGGGATTCTGGGAAGCAATATCGACTGGATCTCCGGCACTTGTATCCAGAGATGGGCGGAGGCCAAGAACCTGGCGGTGGTGATGCCCAGCGGTGAGAATTCCTTCTATTTTGACCATGCGCTTCCCAACAGCGCGTATGGTACGTTTGTGGCCCAGGAATTGCCGGATATGATGCGTAAAACCTTTCCCCTGTCGGGCAGGCGCGAAGATACATTTATCGGCGGTCTTTCCATGGGCGGCTATGGCGCGCTCCGCAATGGACTGAAGTATTGCGACACATTCAGCCATATCATTTCGCTGTCCGGCGCAGCCCATTTTTTTAACGAGACCAACGGTGGCCTCTTTAACGGGCTGGCCTGCTTTGGGGACCTGAAGGAAGCGGAAAAAACGGATCTGAATCCGAGAGTTGCCCTAATGGACGCCAAAGTGAAAAATCTTGTGCCCAAGATGTATATGTCCTGCGGCACAGAAGATCAGCTGCTGGCGTCAAATCGGGAGTTAAAGGCTTTCTTTGAACAGCAGAACGTTGATCTGACTTATGTGGAAACGGCAGGGGGACATGATTGGGATTTTTGGAACAGTCAGATTCATGATGCGCTGGAGTGGCTGCCTTTGGAGAAGGAATCTGTGGGGATCAGCAGCGGGCATGTGAAGGCTGATTAAGAAAGAGAATGGAACCGGCGCAGGAAAAGGGTGCATGGGCAAAAAGTATAAATGAAACCGGCGTGTAAAAGTGCTTGACATTGACGTAACGTAAACCCTTATACTGTAAGCACAGGGAGAACTGATGGAAAAGCTGTATACAGCGGGGGAACTGGCCAGAAGGGCCGGAGTGTCTGCCCGCACAATCAGGTTTTATGAGGAAAAAGGTCTATTGCGGCCAAGGGAACGTTCGACTGGCGGATATCGGCTGTATGATGACAGCGCCATTGTTCGGCTGCAGGAAATCCTGATGATGAAATATGTGGGACTGCCCCTGGAGGAGATTTCCCAGGCTCTGGAACAGGGGGAAGATCTGCCCGTGGCCGGGCTGCTGGCTCGTCAGCGGGAACTGGTTTTGGAGGAACGCCGTCGTCTGGATCGGATTCTGGAGATAATAGACCAGGCAGGACGGCATTGCCTGCAGGGACAGCTTCCTATAACCCGTTTTGTGGAGATCATGCAGCTATTGACCAAGAATCAGCAGGCCAATTTCAGATACGGCTTGTACGAGCGCTACGGAACCAGCGGGCAGAGATGGCATGAATGGATGTTTGAGCAATTATCTCTGGAGCCCGGAACTCGGGTGCTGGACGTGGGATGTGGTCATGGGAATGTGTGGCATGGCAGTTGGGAAAAGATTCCCGGAGACTGCCGGATCACTCTGCTGGATAAAGAGACAGGCGGGCTGCAGTTCCTGCATGGCATCTATCTGGAGCGCCGCAGGGAACTGTCCGGCGGTACAGAATTGTTTTTCCTGTGTGAGGACGCCGAGAAGTGGAAGTGCCCGTCTGAAGCCTATGACCTGATCCTGGCGGGGCATTTGTGGAGCTATATTCGGGACAGAGAGGGACTGCTTAAAAAGCTGCGCCGGGGCCTGACAGAGGGGGGCAGACTGGTCTCCACGTTTACTTCCCGAGTCAGTGCCGGGGATGTAAACCGGCTGTTGGAGCCGGTGCTGCGCAAAAAAGTGCTGGAGTCCTATGAGGAGCGGGGCCATGCCTTTGCGGCAGAAATGGAGGATCTCTTCGCAGGGGAATTTTCCGGGTTTTCCCGGAAAGTCTTTCACAACGGTCTGCGGATAGATCAACCGGAGGAACTGCTGCGATATCTGTGTAATCTGGACGGAGAGCTGGAAATGCGGATCAGGGCCCGGGAGCAGGAAGTGCGGAAATATCTGCAGGAACTGGCCCGTCAGGGACAGACGCCGGAGATCAGCACGGAAGGAACCTGCTATTGCTGCAGGAAGTAGGACTTTAGGGTATGCCGGCGGGGATGCGAAGCAGCTGACCGATGCAGGCAGTTGGTCTGCAAAGCAGGTGACAGGGTGGATATTGCAGATTTGCAGAGATTTCATACGGTACAGAAGGAGGGAAAAGATGATACCCACAAGGGAGGAAGCAGAGGAACTACTCAGGGACGGGGAGGCATGTAATCCGGGAGCGTGGGCAGACCACAGCCGGGCGGTGGCCATGTGCGCGGAGCGGATTGCCACGGCCTGCGGGGATATGGATCCGGAAAAAGCCTATGTTCTGGGATTGCTTCATGACATTGGACGTAAATTTGGGGTCAAGCATATGGGGCATATCTATGACGGCTATCACTATATGATGAAACTGGGCTATGATGAGGCCGCCAGAATCTGTCTCAGCCACTCTTTCAGCATTCAAAAGCTGGAGGATTATATCGGTAAATGGGATATCACGGAAGAGCAGCAGGAAGAGTTACGGACTTTGCTGAAAAAAATGGAGTATGATGCGTATGATCTGCTGATCCAGGTCTGCGACAGCCTGGCGGGAACCCAGGTCGTGGACATGGAGGAGCGCATGGAAGACGTAAAACAGCGTTATGGTGGATACCCCCAGGATAAGTGGGACAGGAATCTGGAACTGAAATCCTGTTTTGAGCAGAAAATGCGGCGAGATATATATGAGGTAGTGGGAAAAGGGGGAGCGATCCCAGACGGAGATGCCATCGGCAAGGCCGAGGCATGGTTGATGGACGAGAACACAGTCCGGTGAAAGCTCGGGCAGGGAGGAATATTTATGGCTTCATGGATGGTACATTTGCGGGTGGCAGACAGGCTGCTCAGCCGCCTTGAGAGAGTTGCGCAGACAGAGTTCATTGTGGGAAATATCGCTCCGGACAGCGGCGTGCCCAACGAAGACTGGACAGCGTACACGCCGTCCACGAAGGTATCTCATTTTAAGTCCTATCTGGAAAACGGGACGGTGGGTATAGATATAGAGAGTTATGTGAGGCAATATTTTACACCGGAAAAGCGGGCGGGATACAGCCGGGAACAGTACTCCTTTTATCTGGGATATCTGACCCATCTGCTGACGGACCTCCAGTGGATTGACCGGGTGTATCAGCCCAGCATCGCCAGATATCCGGAGGCTTTTGCGGAAGATTCCCACAAGCTGCTTTGGACGTTGAAAAAAGACTGGTATGATCTGGACTTTCTGTATCTGCAGAAACACCAGGACTTCAGGGCCTTCCAAATCTATGAAAGCGCTGTGGGTTTTGCCAACCGGTATATGGATATATTTGCAGAGGATGCCTTTGAGAATCGGCGGGAGTACATAACGGGATTTTACCGGGGAGGCCGGGAGGGGCTTGAGCGGGAGTATGTCTATCTGACGGAGGCTCAGGCAGAGCAGTTTGTGGAGGATTGTGTGAATGCATTGTGTGAAAGGCTGGAACAGGAGTTCCAAATTCCCATAAGCGCAAGTGCACAGAGTGACGCCTTTATGATACTGGTTACCGGGATTCCGGCGTCGGGCAAGAGTGTTTTGGCGGAAAAGCTGTCTGCCAGACTGAGGCTACCCTGGTTTTCCAAGGATAGTATCAAGGAAGAACTTTACGATACCATTGGGTTTGCGTCCAGGGAGGAGAAGGTAGAGCTGGGGAGGGCGGGCACAGAGATTTTATACTATGTGGCGGAACAGATGATGCGGGTCCGCATCCCTTTTATCCTGGAGAACAATTTTGAAACTGAATCTGGTTCGGGCCTTATGAAACTGCTGAAACGTTACGGATATCGGGCGCTGACCCTTCGCCTGACCGGAGACTATGCCCGCGTCTATGAGCGTTTTGCCCAGCGGGACATAAGCCCAATGAGGCATCCAGGCCATGTGACCAACAACCGATATTATAAGCAGGAGGGGGCGGTACAAAGCCAGACCATCTCCCTGGAGCAGTATATCGAAGGAGTCCGCAGCAGGGGGATGGATAGCTTTAGCGTGGGAAGCCAGGTGATCACTGTGGACACCACGGACTTTTCCAAGGTGAACTGGGATGCGCTATATCGGGAGATTGATTGTTATATTAAGGCGGCTTCTCAGCCTTCCTCCAGCATATCCCTGTAGAAGAGACTTCGGAGCGTACAGATATCCCGGGTCACACAGTCCAGATCTTCCGCGCTGTGGAATTTCCGTACCCATGTGCAGAACTCGTTGGCGGTGTGGGCGTTCAGAGCGGACACTCTGGAGATGCGCCCCTCTCGGATGGCTTCGTGGGCTGCGCCCACAGGAACTTCCGCAAATTGTAATAGGCCAGTTTTGGCCTGGTCATATACCCGGTGCTGTCCTTGATCACAAAGTTCTCGATTTTGCGGCCCCGGTACACATAGTCTCTTACGAATCCTGCGAAGTCTATAATATTCAGCAGTTCTTAGCTTTGTGATCCAGAGTCAGGTTGAAGGAGGAATTATCTATGAAGCGAATCAATATGGCGATTATGGGAGCGGGCAATATTGCCCGGCAGATTGCAGCGGCCATCAACGGCCTGGAGGGGCGGGTATGCGCTTATGGAGTGGCCTCCCGAAATCAGGAGCGGGCGGAGGCATTTGCAAAAGAGTGGCATTTCCAGAGGGCATACGGTTCCTATGAGGAACTGGCAGAGGACCCGGAGGTGGATTTGGTGTACATTGCTACGCCCCATGCCATGCACTATGACAATGCCAGACTCTGCGTGGAGCATGGCAGGGCGGTGCTGGTGGAAAAAGCGTTTACGGCCAATGCCGTTCAGGCCAGGGAGTTGATCAGGCTGGCCCGGGAGAGGCATGTGTTTCTCACGGAGGCCATCTGGACCCGGTATCTGCCCGCAAGGCAGATCGTGGAGAGTCTGCTGGATGAGGGGATCATCGGAGATCCCCATACCCTGGAGGCCGAGTTCTCCGTGCCTCTGAGCCATGTGCAGCGCATGTATGACCCTGCTCTGGCAGGCGGGGCATTGCTGGATCTGGGGATGTACTGCCTGACTTTTGCATCCATGTATTTTGGAGATGAGATAGCCCGGGTGGAATCCCATGCGGAAAAGCTGGACACCGGGGTGGATGCCAGGGATGAGATAGAGTATATCTACAGGGATGGCAGGAAGGCCCATCTGCGCACTTCCATGGTGACAGGCCCTGTTAACCGGGGGGAGATCCGGGGAACCAGGGGGCGCATCGAGGTGGATAATCTGAACAATTATGTAGCCATTCGGGTATATGACCTGGCGGGAAACCTTCTGAGAGAGCCGGAGATTCCCGCTCAGATCAACGGCTATGAGTATGAGGTACTGGCCTGCGTCCGGGCCATGGAGGCGGGCCGGCTGGAGTGCGACGAGATGCCCCACGCCCAGACGCTGGAGATCATGGAGCAGATGGACCGCCTGCGCAGGGAATGGGGAGTAGTATATCCCTTTGAGACGGAAGGGAGAGGAGGCGCATTCATTGAATGACAGCAATACCGATACCAGATTTCGTGCCGTAAAGGGTGATATCACAAAAGACCACGGGGTACAGGCGATTGTCAACGCCGCCAACACCAGCCTGCTGGGCGGCGGAGGAGTTGACGGCGCAATTCACCGGGCCGCGGGACCGGAACTTCTGGCGGAGTGCAGACTTCTGCACGGATGCAGGACAGGCGGGGCCAAGATTACCAGGGGATACAGGCTGCCCTGTGAGTATGTCATCCACACGCCTGGCCCTCACTGGAATGGCGGCGGCTCGGGAGAGCGTCAGCTGCTGGCTTCCTGCTATCGGTCCTGCCTGGAACTGGCTGTGGAAAACGGAATACGCAGCAT
Organism: Lachnospiraceae bacterium; assembly: GCA_022797535.1. Taxonomy (GTDB): domain Bacteria; phylum Bacillota; class Clostridia; order Lachnospirales; family Lachnospiraceae; genus Acetatifactor. The sequence continues at coordinate 7,178 of JAAWKU010000040.1, forward strand.
AGCGTTTCCCTCCATTTCCACAGGGATCTATCACTTTCCGGTGGAGCAGGCGGCGGAGATCGCCATTGGCGTCGCCAGGGAGTTTGCCGCTGCGCATCCCGGCAAGCTGAATCTGATTATGTGGGTGCTTTTTGACGACAGTACATATTCCGTTTACACTGAACAGATGGAAAAGGCAGGCTTCCCGCAACTTTGAGTTGCGCATTCCTCTAAAAGGGAACCGTGAAGTTGGTGGAACATTTTGACGGACTGCTATATGATAGTTTCATCAACACTTGATCAGGTTTTGAAATATGCAGGCGCGTCGTCCTATGATGCTGGATGGGATTTTCTGCCCGGCGGTATACTGCCAGGGGGATTCTGGGGCGGATGCAGAATATAATGGAGGAAAACACCGTATGAGTTTCGGGCAAAACCTTTTATTTCTACGAAAAATGAAAAACAACATGACACAGGAGGAACTGGCGGATTGTCTCAACGTGAGCAGGCAGACGGTGTCCAAATGGGAATTGGACGCCGCTTATCCGGAGATGGAAAAACTTCTGACCCTGTGCGGATTATTTTCCTGCTCCCTGGATCAACTGATCCGGGAGGACATGAATCTTACCAACGAAGCCTATTCCAATATCCGCATAGAAGATGTAGAGGCTTTTCGGTATATTTCATATACCGTGATCAGCCCGGAGCCGGAGGAGGATGCCGTAGACCATGTAAAGCGCTGGGCACAGCAGATCGGCATCGAGTCCCCCAGGATAATCGGCTGGGATTTTCCCGCAGTATCTCAGGAACAGAGAAATGTACACCATATGCATGGCTACGGGGCGGCGCTGGTGCTGGAGGAAGGGATATCGGAGGAAGGGCTGCCTGCGAAGGTGAAAAGGCAGGACAGACAGCGGTATATTGCCATCACCATCAAGTCGCCGTTTACGGCGCCCTTTGAACTGATTCCCAATGCCTACAAGGTTCTGATGGCGTATATGAATACCAATGGGCTGAAAGGCAAATGGGATGGCCACATTCTGGACTGTTTCGAAAAGGAGTACGATCTGAACGGCGTGAGCCATATGGATGTGTATATTGCCATAGAGTAGCCCCATGCATGCCGAGATCTGGCAGATCACGGTTAATGAGGCCGCCACCGACTGAGAGCATGGTCAGCGGAAACGGACTCACAGGCAACGCTCCCGAGCAGGCTGTATGAACCTGACCCAGAGCAGGCGGGAGGAATCTCTGCCATATTTATGCAGGATTTATTAGTGGACAGTCCGTTGCGCGCGTTAAGCGTAAGAGGGGGTGGAAGCGCAGAATATGGCTTTTGCCAATGTGGGTGGTACTGCGGATATGGACATATCCGTCCCGGAATACAGTAGTTGTGTTCCGGGATTTTTTTGTATGACGGGAATGCCCGTGTTCGGTGGCGAAAGTCCACCTAGGCGTAGCTGCCGACGAACTTGTAAGCGACTCTCAAGGTTTGCGCTGTGAGGTGCAGGCGAGAAAAAGAGATGGTGAAATCGTAGCTCTACGGACAGAAGGAACTCCAATAGGAAAGTAAAAGCAGGGTATGACGCGGAAAAACAGTTACAGGGACATGCACATCGGACAGATTGGCGAGCATTTGACCGGCAGCGCCATCCGGGGGCGGGATGGGGGGGGACGGCTATCTGGAAGTGGTGGAGAATATGTCTTACAAGGTAGTTTATCCCCGGGAAGAAAAAAGGAGAATTGTCGGAACTGTTCGTTTCGCAGGCCCTGGAGCAGCAGGATCCTCTTGACATCCTGGCTTAACAGTACGATATTGTATATAATAGAGCCGAACTGTCGTCCAGGGCCGTGCGTAACCATAGTATGCAGACCATGGTGAGGACCCTGCGATTTCCGGTTAGGAGGCGCTGGAGAGTAAATTCGACGTATTGTGGCAGGCGTTCCGGTCCAGCATGCCCCCTCACCCAGGCATGGCTCGGGTGATCCTATGCCGTTGCTGTGTGATCCTATGCTGCTGTGTGATCGTATGCTACTGTGTGACCGTATGCTACTGAGTGATCCTATGCCGCTGCGGGGTGAGAAGAACATCCGGGAGGTGATCGCCTCTCCCATGAGCGGCACGGGCCAGGGCCTGATTGGGGAGCACCGAGCGGCATGACGGAGCGGCAGCTTCGGGAGGTTCATATCATAATGCGTGATTGACGGGCCGCAGAGCGGCAAAAGCAGAGAGGTGAAATATGGCAAATAAGATTACGGAGGAAACCATTGAATATGTGGGTATTCTGGCGAAGCTGGAACTGACTGGCGAGGAGAAGGAGCAGGCCAGAAGGGATATGAGCAATATGCTGGACTACATCGATCTGATGGGAGAACTGGACACCACCGGCATAGAACCCATGTCCCATGTATTCACGGTGCAGAATGTGTTCCGGGAGGATGTGGTGACAAATGGAGACGGAAGCCGGCATACATTACAAAACGCCCCGGATCAGAAGGACGATATGTTTGTGGTTCCCAGGACATTTGACTGAGAGCGGGAGGAGGGCCGTACGCGGATCACGGTCAAAATGCACATAAAGGGAATATGCGGGACTCGTAATAAGAAAGATGAGGAATCGGACATGGAATTGCTGTCATTTTCGGCTGTGGAACTTTCTGCAGCCATCAGAGAGGGAAAGACCACAGCCCTGGAGGCCATGGAGGCAGTGTTCTCCCGAATAGACAGGACGGAGGAGGAATACCACTGTTATGTGACCATTGACAGGGAGGGGGCCATGGACAGAGCGGCACAGGTGCAGCGGCGGATTGAGGACGGGGAATTGACCGGGCCACTGGCGGGAGTACCCATGGCCGTCAAGGACAACCTGTGCACAGAGGGGATCAGGACGACCTGCGCCTCCAAAATACTGGACAATTTCGTCCCCACCTTTACCGCTGAAGCGGTGCGGAAGCTGGAGGAGGCGGGGGCAGTGCTGATCGGCAAGGCCAATATGGATGAGTTTGCCATGGGTTCCACCACAGAAACTTCCTATTATGGGCCCACCCGCAATCCCCATGGCTCCGGGCATGTGCCCGGCGGTTCCTCCGGGGGAAGCGCGGCGGCAGTGGCGGCAGGGGAATGCTTTTTCGCTCTGGGTTCCGACACCGGCGGTTCCATCCGCCAGCCCGCGGGTCACTGCGGCGTGGTGGGCATGAAGCCAACCTATGGTACGGTGTCCCGGTATGGCCTCATCGCCTATGGCTCCTCCCTGGATCAGGTGGGTCCTCTCACTAAAAATGTGGAGGACTGTGCCGCAGTGCTGGAGGCCATCGCTTCCCATGACCCCAGGGATTCCACCTCGGTACGGCGGGAAGATACCGGATTTACGGAAGCCCTGCAGGAGGATGTGACCGGATTGCGTATCGGGATTCCCAGAGATTATTTCGGGGAGGGTTTGGATGAGGAAGTGAAAGACGCGGTGCTGCGGGCTGCAAAGACACTGGAGGCCAGGGGGGCTCTTCTGGAAGAATTTGATCTGGGTCTGGTGCAATATGCCATCCCGGCCTATTATACCATCGCTTCTGCGGAGGCCAGCTCCAACCTGGAACGTTTTGACGGCATCAAGTATGGGTATCGCGCCCAGGGAGCCCCGGGTCTCCACGCCATGTACAAAAAGACCCGTTCCCAGGGTTTTGGCCCGGAAGTAAAACGCCGGATTATGCTGGGATCCTTTGTGCTCAGTTCCGGTTATTACGACGCCTATTACCTGAAAGCCCTGAAAGTAAAAGCCATGATAAAAAAGGCATTTGACCGGGCTTTTACCCGATATGATCTGCTCCTGGGGCCGGTGGCTCCCAGTACTGCGCCGAAGCTGGGAGAAAGTCTGGGGGATCCCATGAAAATGTATCTGGGGGACATCTATACCGTCTCAGCCAATCTGGCGGGTCTGCCAGGTATCTGCCTTCCCTGCGGCAGCGGCGCCGGGGGCTTGCCCATCGGCCTGCAGCTAATGGGTGACTGTTTCCAGGAAAAGAAGCTGCTGAGAGCGGCTTACGCCTGTGAACAGGCGGATGCGGCCCGGCATGGGAGCCACGCCGCCGGCCGGGTGAAGGATGTACAACTGGCAAAATAACTGCTGTACAAGACCGGGAACCATGATGGGGAGAGTGGATAGAGAGGAGAGATCAATGGCAAAGGAATATGAAACCGTCATCGGGTTGGAGGTGCATGTGGAACTGGCCACCCACACCAAGATTTTCTGCGGCTGTTCCACCGCCTTCGGAGGCAGGCCCAATACCCGCACCTGCCCGGTGTGTACGGGGATGCCCGGCTCCCTGCCCGTGCTTAACAGGCAGGTGCTGGAATACGCGGTCTCGGTGGGACTGGCCATGAACTGCGATATAACCAGGTACTGCAAGTTCGACCGCAAGAATTATTTTTATCCGGATAACCCCCAGAACTACCAGATTTCCCAGTTATATCTGCCCATTTGCCGGGAGGGCTATGTAGAGATCGACACGCCGGAGGGGAGTAAGCAAATTGGCATCCATGAGATCCATATGGAGGAGGATGCGGGGAAGCTGATTCATGATCCCAGGGAGAACTGTACCCTGGTGGATTACAACCGTTCCGGGGTGCCTTTAATCGAGATTGTCACCGAACCGGACATGCGCAGTCCACGGGAGGTCATCGCTTTTCTGGAAAAGCTGCGTCTGATCATCCAATATCTGGGGGCCAGCGACTGCAAGCTGCAAGAAGGTTCCATGCGGGTGGACGTGAACCTGTCCCTGCGGGAGAAGGGGACGGCGGCCTTGGGTATCCGCACTGAGATGAAGAATTTAAACAGTTTCCATGCCATTACCAGGGCCATTGAGGGAGAGCGGGAGAGGCAGGCGGATCTGCTGGAGGAGGGAAGGACCGTGGTGCAGGAGACCCGGCGCTGGGACGATGCGGAGGGGCGCTCCCATGCCATGCGTTCCAAGGAGGACGCCCAGGACTACCGCTATTTCCCGGACCCGGACCTGGTTCCCATCCATATCAGCCAGGAGTACCTGGAAAGCCTCCGGGCCCGCCAGCCGGAATTTCGCACGGAGAAGATGGCCCGGTATAAGAAGGAGTACGATATCCCGGATTATGACATCGAGATTATCACCGGCAGTAAACATATGGCGGATCTGTTCGAGGCGGCCGCGGCTCTCTGCGGCCAGCCCAAGAAAGTATCCAACTGGCTCATGGGGGAAACACTGCGTCTGCTGCGGGAACAGGAGATGGACCCTCAGGATATCAGGGTGAGCCCCGGGCATCTGGCGGCTCTGATTGATCTGGTGGAGAAAAAGGAAATCAGCGGCAGTGTGGCCAAGCAGGTCTATGAAGTAATGTTTGACCGGGATGTGGACCCTCGGCAATATGTGGAGGAGCAGGGATTAAAGACTGTGAATGACGAGAGCGCGCTGCGCAGGGCGGTGGAGGAAGTGATCGCCTGCAATACTCAGTCCGTGGAGGATTACTGCGGCGGTAAGGAGAAGGCCCTGGGATTTCTGGTGGGTCAGACCATGAAGGCCATGAAAGGGAAAGCGGATCCTGCCAGCGTCAACAAGCTGCTGCGGGAGTTGCTGCAAGCGAATCTACAATAAGCGAATCTGCTGCAAGCGAATCTGCTGCAAGAAAATCTACTGCAAGAGAATCTACTGTAAGAGAATCTGTTGCAAGAGAATCTGCTGTAAAAGAATCCGCCCTTCCCGTGACAATCCATCATGGGGTTCTGTCGGAATAAAAATGTACCGGCACATTAGAACTCGTATATCATACGGATCAGCGCAAGTATGGTATCCAAATTTTCCGCATTGCCCATCACGCCCAGGATTACGTCCTCCTCCTGAAAGACGAAGGCTTCCTTGATCCGGGGGCAGTTCTGTATATACAGACCCACGGGCACGGGGTTGTCCATGCTTTCCGGGTCGGAGGGGGCGGCGGGGTACTGAGGCGCGGTATTCAGGGCGCCGCTTTCCTGCCGGGCATCAAGCTCTGCGGCCAGGGTGGCATCCATGTAATAGTAGTACGGCTCCAGCTGGTCCTGCATCTCCTGGGGCAGTACCTGGCGCAGATCCAGGAACATTTCGTTGTAGGCATAGCGGTTCATCACCAGGGGACCGCTGGCCATCACGTCCACATCTCCGGCGGCGATGTAGACCATCAGGCGTTCCGTGGCATCCACATTGCCCTGGTCAAAGGCGCTTTCCGAGATAAACATGTTGGTGTCAAACAGTACGTCGAATTTATCCTGGTCAATGCCTGCCAGGTCGGCGAAATCATCCCGGAAAGCGTCGTATTCGGGAGTCTGGTAGGAATTGACAAAGGCTCCGTAAAACGCCCATTCCTTCCTGGTAACCACGCTGTGTATCAGGGAGACGGCCAGGGCCGCCAGAGCCACGCCTCCGATGACATGCCATTTATAATATTCACAAAAATAGGAAAAACGCTCTTTAAAACTCTTTTGCTTCATCGCTTCCCGCTCTTCGCGGAATTCATCCATCACAGGCATTTTTCTTCCTCCTCTGTCTTGCCGGCCTTCCGAACTTACCTACTAGAATTCTTTTATTAACTTTAGAACTATCCAAATTACAACTATCCAAATTACAGCTATCCAAATTGGAACTATCCAAATTAGAATTATCCGAATTAAAACTTTCTAATTTAGAACTTTCTTAAAATAATAAAGAATTCGAACTTTCCTATTAAAGAATGATAAAGGTTTCGTGCGCCCATGTCAATAAAGGGTTCATAATCTGAATCTAAAAAAAGGATAAAAACCTTGCAAGTTTGTCCCATCTGGTATATCATTTGCTTATAGGCCGTTAAGAATGGGGCCGGAACACTAAATAAAGGACAGGGTATGCAAATGAGCGAGACTTATGTGGAATGCCTGGTAAAGGCAAAATCAAAATGGGTAATGATCTTTCTGAAATATCTGCTGATCGGCCTCACCGCCGTGTTTGTGCTGCTGGTGCTGATCGGTGTCATACTGGCCATCATACCGGGAGCCATCACTGGCGTGGGGGCGTATTTTGCCACATTGTATTCTGATCTGGAGTATGAATATCTGTATCTGGACAAGGAACTGGTAATTGATAAGGTGATGGCCAAGAGCAGGCGTAAACGTGTGGCCGCGTACCAGGTGGACCGCATGGAGATCATGGCTCCCTTCCGCTCCCACCGTCTGGACAATTACAAGAACCGCCAGGTCAAGATCAGGGATTACAGCATCGGCGAGGAACAACAGCCGGATCTGCGCTACGCGGTGTATTATGAAGGAGGCGAAAAGCTGATTTTAAGCCCCTCACAGGAGATGGTGAAAGCCATCCGGAATGTGGCTCCCAGGAAGGTTTTTACTGACTGAAAATTTTATCGAAAAACACCAAATTGACAGTTGACATCGGCTGTCAATTTTGTTACACTCGAATGCAAACCCAAAACAATCATTCATGAAGGAGGACAGGAAATGGGACAGATTATTGGCGAAGGCATTACCTTTGACGACGTGCTGCTGGTACCGGCATATTCCCAGGTGGTGCCCAATCAGGTGGACCTGACCACATGGCTTACCAAGAAGATCAAGCTGAACATCCCGATGATGAGCGCCGGTATGGATACCGTCACGGAACACCGCATGGCGATTGCCATGGCAAGGCAGGGCGGCATCGGCATCATCCACAAGAACATGTCTATTGAAGCGCAGGCGGAAGAGGTGGATAAAGTCAAGCGCTCCGAGAACGGTGTCATAACTGATCCCTTTTCCCTGACCCCCGAACATACCCTGGCGGATGCCGACAATCTGATGGGCAAATTCCGCATCTCTGGCGTACCCATCACCGAGGGACGCAGACTGGTGGGCATTATCACCAACCGCGATCTGAAATTCGAGACAGATTTTTCCAAAAAAATCAAGGAATCCATGACTTCGGAGGGCCTGATCACCGCTCCCGAGAGTATCACGCTGGAGGAGGCCAAGCAGATTCTGGCCAAGGCCCGCAAGGAGAAACTTCCCATTGTAGACAAGGACTTTAACTTAAAGGGCCTGATCACCATCAAGGATATCGAGAAGACCATCAAGTACCCTCTGGCTGCCAAAGACGAGCAGGGCAGGCTTTTGTGCGGCGCGGCGGTGGGGATCACTGCCAATGTGCTGGACCGTGTGGCGGCGCTGGTGGCGGCCAAAGTGGATGTGATCGTACTGGACAGCGCCCATGGGCATTCCGAGAATGTGCTGCGCTGCATTCGCATGATCAAGGAGAATTATCCCGACGTGCAGATTATTGCGGGCAATGTGGCCACCGGCGAAGGTACCAGGGCCCTGATTGAGGCTGGAGCGGACGCAGTGAAGGTGGGCATCGGCCCCGGCTCCATCTGTACCACCCGGGTAGTGGCGGGTATCGGCGTTCCCCAGGTTACGGCGGTTATGGATGCCTACGCCGTAGCTAAGGAGTACGGAATTCCCATCATTGCGGACGGCGGCATCAAATACTCCGGCGACATCACCAAGGCCATTGCGGCAGGAGGCAATGTCTGCATGATGGGCAGCATGTTTGCGGGCTGTGACGAAAGCCCGGGGGACTTCGAACTGTTCCAGGGCAGGAAATACAAAGTGTACAGGGGCATGGGTTCCATCTCCGCCATGGAGAACGGCAGCAAGGACCGTTACTTCCAGGAGAACGCCAAGAAGCTGGTGCCTGAGGGAGTGGAAGGCCGCGTGGCCTACAAGGGCCTGGTGGAGGACACGGTGTTCCAGCTCATGGGCGGCCTGCGTTCCGGCATGGGTTACTGCGGCGCCAACAACATTGAGGAACTGAAGGAGAATGGCCGGTTCGTGAAGATCTCCGCCGCTTCCCTGAAGGAGAGCCATCCCCATGACATACATATCACCAAGGAAGCGCCCAACTACAGTGTGGACGCATAAGCGGATATAGGTTGAAAAGTCCTGCGCCGTTGTACTGGCCGGGGCTTTTCCCACGTAAAGACGCAGCGATGGTTTGATGAATCAAGGTAAGTTTTGGAAAATGTGTCTTGCAACATAGCGCCGGATGCACTATAATATAGAAAAAGGAATGATTGTGCAATCGTGCGCGGCCATAGACGCGCGGGAAAGGAGCATATATGAGGATAGCCGGCATCAGCAATACCAATTCCCTGTACGGCAAGATCGCCAGCGGCAAAAGAATCCAGACGGCCGCAGATGACGCGGCGGGGCTTGCCATTTCCAATAAGCTGAAGAGAAATCAGAATGGCCTGGACGTGGGCGCTTCCAATATCCAGGACGGAATTGGCGCCGCCAATATCAAGGACGGGGCGCTGGGTTCAATGCAGGATTCCCTGCAGCGAATCCGGGAACTGAGTCTCAAGGCTACCAACGGGTTGTACGGGGACGAAGAAAAGCAGATGATCCAGAAAGAGGTTGATCAGCTTCTGCATGGCATCCAGTATACTGCCACCGCCACCCAGTTCAACGAGATGAAGCTGCTGGACGGCAGCATGGCGGACATGGAGATCGCGTCCAATCCCGACGGTACCGGCATTAAGATCCAGATGGAGAACCTGTCCCTGAAGGGACTGGGGCTGGAAGGCTACAATGTAACCGGGAATTTTGACATCAGCGCCATAGACGCGGCCATGAAAAAGATCAACGACGCCCGGAGCGCCACTGGGGCATCCACCAATGCGCTGGAACATGCTTACAATTACAACACGGGGGCGTCCTACAATCTGCTCAGCGCCAGGAGCCGCATAGAGGATCTGGATATTCCCAAGGCTGTATCCCAGCAGCAGAAGAACAAACTGCTGGGGGATTACCGCATGGGCATGCTCCGCAGAAAAATGCAGAATGACACGCTGATCACCAGAATGTTTGGCAGCATGTAAGCAGGGCGAATGCCTCCCAGATAGAAATTTGTCCCGATGGGCTTGATGGCCCGTCGGGATTTTTTATTTCCATACTTGCCAAAATGCCCTAAAACATGTAAGATATAAGTGATCGTTACACAACTGGCGGAAAACAGCGGCGCTGTTATGGGATGACCCATGGGGAGTGTAGACGTAGAATAAGCCGACCGCCTGGGCAGCCACCTGATCCGGGCATGCCCAGGTGGCCTTTTTTCACTTATTTTACCGAAGGAGGTATACTATGGTATCACTGAAGCAGGAACTGGAAAACAATGCTTACCCCGGGCGGGGCATCGTGATTGGCCTGACGCCGGACAAAACCCGGGCGGTGACGGCCTATTTCATCATGGGCAGAAGCACCAACAGCCGCAACCGGGTGTTTGTGGAGGAGGGAGAGGGAATCCGCACCCAGGCATTCGACCCCTCCAAGCTGGTGGATCCCAGCCTGATTATCTATGCGCCGGTACGGGTGCTGGGCAACAAAACCATCGTGACCAATGGTGACCAGACAGACACCATATTTGAAGGGATGGATCACCAGATGACTTTTGAACAATCCCTTCGCTGCAGGGAGTTTGAGCCCGATGGCCCCAACTTCACCCCCAGGATTTCCGGCATCCTGCACATTGAGGAGGGCCGGTATAGCTATGCTATGTCCATACTGAAGAGCAATCATGGAGATGGCTCCTCCTGCATCCGTAACACTTTCGCCTATGAGACGCCTCTGGCGGGAGAGGGGCATTTTATCCATACTTACCTGCATGACGGTGATCCCCTGCCCAGTTTCGAAGGCGAACCCAAATTGGTGGAGATGATGGACAGCATAGACGGATTTACGGACATGCTGTGGAACAGCCTGAATCAGGAGAACAAAGTGTCCCTGTTTGTGCGCTATATCGACATCGCCACCGGTGAGTACGAGACCCGGATCCTCAATAAGAATAAATAAAAAAATTTGCGGAACTTATAAATAATAGGAGAAGACGAGTATGAACGAGATCGAACTGAAATACGGCTGTAACCCCAACCAGAAACCATCCCGCATTTATATGGAGGACGGCAGCGAACTGCCTGTGACTGTCCTGAATGGCAAGCCCGGCTATATCAATTTCCTGGACGCCTTCAACGGCTGGCAGCTGGTGAAAGAACTGAAGGAGGCCACCGGCCTGCCTGCGGCCACTTCTTTCAAGCATGTATCACCGGCGGGCGCGGCGGTGGGCCTGCCTCTGACGGAAACCCTGGCCAGGATTTACTGGGTGGAGGATCTGGGAGAGCTGTCCCCCCTGGCCTGCGCCTATGCCCGTGCCAGAGGCGCTGACAGAATGTCCTCCTTCGGGGATTTCATCGCGCTGTCCGATGTGTGCGATGAGGACACAGCCCGCCTGATTAAGCGGGAAGTGTCCGACGGCGTCATAGCTCCCGGTTATACCCCGGAGGCGCTGGAGATATTGAAGGCCAAAAAGAAGGGGAACTACAATGTAATCCAGATTGATCCCTCCTACCAGCCTGCGCCCATAGAGAAAAAGCAGGTGTATGGCATCACCTTCGAGCAGGGTCGGAATGAACTGGATATAGACGGTGACCTGCTATCCAATTTTGTGACCAGGAACCGGGACATTCCCCAGGAGGCGCTGATTGACATGAAGATCGCGCTGATCACTTTAAAATACACCCAGTCTAACTCTGTGTGCTATGTGAAAGGCGGACAGGCCATCGGCATCGGCGCCGGACAGCAGTCCCGCATCCACTGCACCAGGCTGGCGGGCAGCAAGGCGGACAACTGGTATCTGCGCCAGGCTCCCCAGGTGCTGGGGCTGGATTTCCTGGACAGTATCGGCAGGGCCGACAGAGACAATGCCATCGACCTCTATATCGGAGAGGAGTATATGGACGTGCTGGCGGAAGGGGCCTGGCAGAAGATATTCAGGACGAAGCCCCCGGTGTTTACCCCAGAGGAAAAGCGGGCATGGCTGGATGGGAACCGGGATGTGACCCTGGGATCCGATGCCTTTTTCCCTTTCTCTGACAATATTGAGCGGGCCCACAAGAGCGGCGTGAAGTACATTGCCCAGCCCGGCGGTTCCGTGAGGGACGACCTGGTGATTGAGTGCTGTGACAAGTATGACATGGTCATGGTATTTACCGGCATCCGCCTGTTCCATCATTGATTTTACGGGCAGATATCCCGCCATGCATCGGCCCGGCACGAGGAGAAAAGCGTAATATGAGACTGGCAGATTTAGAGCAATATAACCCCATCACCATACAATGCCATGACAACCCCGACGCGGACGCGTTGGGATCCGCATATGGCCTGTACTGCTATTTCCGGGATAAGGGAAAGCAGGTCCGAATGATTTACAGCGGCTTTTCGCGGATACAGAAAGCCAATTTGCGCATGATGTGCGACAAGCTGAAACTTCCCATAGAATATGTGGAATGGGAAGGACATCCCCCCTTCCCGGGGCTTCTGATCACGGTGGACTGCCAGTACGGGGCGGGCAATGTGACCCGGTTTGAGGCGGAGCGCGTAGCGGTGATCGACCATCACCGCATAGAGATCGAAAATACGGGGATGAGCCGTATACAATCTGACCTGGGAAGCTGCTGCACGCTGGTGTGGACCATGCTGCAGGAGGAGGGCTATCCGGTGGAAGGGGATGTGGTGCTGGGCACGGCGCTGTACTATGGTCTGTACACGGACACCAACCAGCTGTCGGAAATGCACAATCCCAGGGACATGGACATGTGGGAGACGCTGAACACCAACAAGCGTCTGCTCACCATGTTCCGCAATTCCAACCTGTCCCTGCAGGAACTTATGATTGCGGGCATTGCCATGATCCGCTACAGCTACAATGAAGAGTATCGTTTCGCGGTGATTCATTCCCAGCCCTGCGATCCCAACATCCTGGGACTGATCAGCGATTTCCTGCTGCAGGTGGATGAGATCGACGTATGCCTGGTATATAATGAGGTGGGGGATGGCTACAAGATCTCCGTGCGCAGCTGCATCCGGGAGGTGAATGCCAATGAACTGGCGGCGTACCTGACGGAGGGCATCGGCTCCGGCGGCGGCCATGCCGAGAAGGCGGGCGGGTATATCAGCCAGAGGCTGTACGGAGAGAAGTACAATTCCCTTCATGCCGACGCCTATTTCAATAGTCGGATGAACGAATATTTTGCGGAATTTCTGGTGATCGATGCCCGGACCTATGAGATGGACCTTACCGGGCTTAAGCGGTATCGCAAGCGCCCGGATCTGATGGGGTATGTGCGGGTGGACGCCATCGAGGGTATCGGCAAGAGCGCCATTCTCCGCACCCAGGACGGGGATGTGACTTTGAGCGTGGCGGAGGGAACATACCTGGTGTTGGAGGATGACGGAGATATTATCCAGACCAGCCGCAGCCAGTTTGAGCCCTATTATGACCTGCTGGAGGAGAAGTTTGACTGGAAGGCCGTGACTTCTTATGAGCCCACTATCAAGAACCATGCCAAGAATATTACGTTCCACATACAGGATTATGCCAGATCCTGCCGTCCCAATGCCAATCTGCAAGTCTATGTGAAGGAGCTGGAAAAGGGGGTAAAGCTGTTTCCCCTGTGGGATGAGGACGGCTATATGCTGGGGCTTCCCGGGGATTATCTGGCAGCCTATTGCGACAACCCTCAGAATATCTTTATCATCAGGCATAAGCAGCTGGGTGAAAACTATGAGGAATTGTGTACGGCGGAAATTGACCGGCTCCAGGAGGAATCGCCGGCGAAGTAAGGAATTTGATTGAAACTTACCGCGGGGTATGCTATGATAAAAATAATAGGTCATAGACGGGAAAGGATATGTTGACTATGAGTGAACTGGAGAATACCACAGCCGGGGAGGCCCCAGAGGCAAAAGTCTCCCGGAATTTTATTGAGCAGATCATCGACAGGGATCTGGCGGAGGGCGTGTATGACACGGTGCATACCCGTTTCCCGCCGGAACCCAACGGTTATCTGCATATCGGCCACGCCAAGGCCATACTCACCAACTACCTTCTGGCACAACAGTACGGCGGCAAGTTCAACATGCGTTTTGACGATACCAATCCCACCAAGGAGGATATCGAGTTTGTGGAATCCATCAAGGCGGATGTGCAGTGGCTGGGCGCGGACTGGGAGGACAGACTGTTCTTTGCCTCAGACTATTTCGAGCAAATGTATGAGGCGGCGGTGAAACTGATCAGGAAGGGCAAAGCCTATGTATCCGACCTGACGGCGGATCAGATCAAGGAGTACCGGGGCAGCTTTACCGAGCCGGGCCGGGAGGATCCCTGCAGCGGCCGCACCGTGGAAGAGAATTTAAGACTCTTTGAGGAGATGAAGGAGGGAAAGTACAGGGACGGGGAGAAGGTGCTCCGGGCCCGCATCGACATGGCTTCCCCCAACATCAATATGCGGGATCCCGTTATCTACCGGGTGGCCCATATGAGTCACCACAAAACAGGAGACGCCTGGTGCATCTACCCCATGTACGACTTTGCCCATCCCATCGAGGACGCCATTGAGGGGATTACTCATTCCATCTGTACCTTGGAGTTCGAGGATCACAGGCCCCTGTACGACTGGGTGGTAAGGGAACTGGAATACCCACATCCTCCCAAGCAGATCGAACAGGCCAAGATGTACCTGAAGAACGTGGTCACAGGCAAGCGGTATATCAAGAGACTGGTGCTGGAGGGCAAGGTGGACGGATGGGATGATCCCAGGCTGGTGTCCATCGCGGCGCTGCGGCGCCGGGGCTTTACCCCTCAGTCCATCCGCAGGTTCGTGGAGATGTGCGGTGTGTCCAAGGCCCATTCGGTGGCGGACTACGCGGCTCTGGAATACTGTATCCGGGAGGACCTGAAGACCCAGGCTCCCCGGTATATGGCGGTGCTGGATCCCGTGAAACTGGTGATTGACAACTATCCGGAGGAGCAGACAGAGCTGCTGCCCGTGGCCAATAACCCGGAGAACGAGAGCCTGGGAAGCCGTGAGGTTCCCTTTGGCCGGGAACTGTATATCGAGCGGGAGGACTTCATGGAGGAACCGCCCAGGAAATATTTCCGTATGTTCCCGGGCAACGAGGTGCGCCTGATGAACGCTTACTTCGTGACCTGCACAGGCTGCGAGAAGGACGAGGCGGGCAATGTCACCGTGGTACACTGTACCTACGATCCCGCTTCCAGGGGGGGCAACAGCCCCGACGGACGGAAAGTGAAAGGCACCATCCACTGGGTGGCCGCCCGGTCGGCCATAGCTGCCCAGATTCGCCTGTACGAGAACCTGATCGACGAGCAGAAGGCGGACGAGCAGGGGTCCATCTATGACGAAAACGGGGAGTTATATTTAAACCCCGATTCTCTGACAGTGCGGCAGGGCTATCTGGAACCGGCCTTTGCAGGGGCTGAGGCATATCAGCGCTTCCAGTTTGTACGGCAGGGATTTTTCTGTGTGGACGCAAAAGATTCCACTCAGGAGCAGCCTGTATTTAACAGGATTGTGTCTTTGAAGAGTTCGTTCGTGCTGCCCAGATAGGGGCAGCGCGGCGCTGGTGGGGGGACAGTCGGCACAGCAGGATTACGGAACGTGAAACCAATCGGAATATGGAGAAAGAGGATTAAGAATCATGGGAATTTTTTCTGGACTTAAGAATTTGGGATTAGGCGATCTGGAGGACAGTGATCTGTTCGCAGAGGAGGAGAAAGCGGAACAGGCCGCGGCGGAACCGGCCCAGCCGGAGGAGAAGGATTTTATATATGACAAATCCTATACCTGCCCCGTTTGTGACAATACTTTTACCTCCCGGGTGATGAAAACAGGGAAGGCGAAGCTGGTATCCATGGATCTGGATCTGCGGCCCCGCTATGTGGGGATCGATGCCACGAAATATGACGTGGAACTGTGTCCACACTGCAAATATGCGGCGCTGACCCGTTACTTTACGGCGCTGACCACGGGACAGATCCATCAAATCAAGGAACAGATCAGTAACAGGGTGAAGCTGCAGCCCCACTCGGAGGAGTACTATACCTATGAAGAGGCGCTGGAGAGGTACAAGATTGCTCTGGTCTGCGCCATGGTAAAGAAGGCCAAGAACAGTGAGAAGGCATATATCTGCCTGAAGTCGGCGTGGCTGCTGCGGGGATACCGCGAAGAACTGGAGAGTAAGCGTCAGCTTCTGCCCCAGCAGAGGGAGGAACTGACCCAGCAGGAGATGGAATATTTGCAGAATGCTTTTAAGGGTTTTGTGGAAGCCCAGAAGTCCGAGCGATATCCCATGTGCGGCATGGATGAGTATACCATGGACTATCTGACGGCAGCGCTGGCCTACGAGGTGGGAGAACTGGATATGTCCTCCCAGTATGTGTCCAGGCTGCTGGCTTCCATGGCCAACAACCGAGTTAAGGACAAGGCCAGAGATCTGAAAGAGATGATTGTGGCCAAGAGGAAAGAATTGGGAAATTAAGGCTATGTTCGATTTGACCGTGGAGTTTTGCCAGGGCAACGGGAAATGCCTGTACGAGCAAATTTATGAATATGTCAGAGGGGAAATCAGAGAGGGGAAGCTGCGTCCGGGGGAGCGGCTTCCCTCTACCCGTTCTCTGGCGGAATATCTGCAGGTATCCCGCAGCACGGCTACATTGGCCTATGACCAGTTATTGTCGGAGGGATATATTTCCTCCCGACCGTACAGGGGGTATTATGTCTGCCGGATGGAGGAACTGTACCGGCTGGACGACGGGGAGAGCAGCGGCGGTGTAGAGGCGGCAGACGCCGGGACCTGTTGTGCCGTGGATTTTTCCCCCACGGCAACGGACATGTCCCGGTTCCCCTTCAGTGTTTGGCGCAAAATCAACAGGAATGTGCTGGGCGAGGGCAGCGCCGGTCTGTTTGCCCAGGGGGATCCCCAGGGAGAGTACAGCCTGCGGGAGACCATCGGCAGATATCTGCATTCCTCCCGGGGGGTTAACTGCTCCCCTCAACAGATCATAGTGGGAGCCGGCAATGATTATCTGCTGCTTCTGCTGGAAAAGATTCTGGGGAGGCAGGTGCGGATCGCCATGGAGAATCCCACCTACAAGAGGGCCTACCAAATCTTTCGCTCCTTTCCCTACGAGATTACCACGGTGGACATGGACGAATCCGGCATGACCGTGTCAGGCCTGCGCCAAAGCGATGCGACGGCGGCTTATGTGATGCCTTCTCATCAATATCCCACGGGGGTGCTCATGCCCATTGGGAGAAGGCTGGAACTGCTGAAATGGGCCAACGAGGCACCGGGACGGTATTTGATCGAGGACGATTACGACAGTGAATTCCGTTATCGGGGAAAGCCCATTCCATCTCTTCAGGCATCGGACGCGCAGGGGCGGGTGATTTATATGGGCACTTTCAGTAAATCCATAGCGCCCGCCATACGTGTCAGCTATATGGTGCTGCCCCGGGAACTGCTGGAGCGCTACCGGCGGCAGTGCTATTTTTATTCGGCTACGGTGTCCAGGGTGGATCAGAAGGTGCTGGAGATATTTATGGGGGAGGGCTATTTCGAACGCTACCTGAATAAAATGCGGAAGCGCTACAGGGAAAAACATGATCTGATGCTGGAGGGGCTGTCAGAATTTCAGGAAGATTTTCGAATTACAGGGGAAAACGCGGGATTGCATCTGCTGCTTACCGGCAGGAAGGGGCAGACGGAACATGCTCTGGTCTCCTCGGCCCAGGCTCTGGGAGTCAGGGTCTACGGCTTGTCGGAGAGCCTGGTAGGAAAAGAGGAGGGCGAACAGAGCCATACGGTGCTCCTGGGATACGGAGGGCTGGAACTGGAAGATATCAAAAAAGGCCTGACGCTTCTGCGGCAGGCCTGGCTGTAAAAACCGTTATTCTTCGTTAGAGCTTTCCTGAGCGGGGGCTTCCTCTATGGAATCCTCCATCGCCGCTTCCTCCTCGTCAAAGAACTCTTCCACGTTCTTCTCCACTTTCTCCTCCGCATCGGAGATGCTCTGAGACAGAGTGGTGAAATGCTCTTCCGCTCCGGAGAGTTTTTCGGAAAGGGTGCTCACGGCGTCGCCCACCTTCTGTACCATCGCGCCGGCCACTGCGCCCGCTTTTTCCACGGCTTTTTCAGAGGCTTCTTTGGCCAGAGACACGTAGTTGCGGGCAGGGACCTCCTCCTCCAGATCATCGCTGAAGTTGTCATAATCATCATCTTCCTCGGCGGCGGGAACCACCTCTTTTTTGGTCAGGTAATGGTAGGCCACGGCGGCGACAGTGCCTGCGGCGGCAGTAAAGAGTAAGAATTTACCAAATTTTTTAGCCATGGGATTACTCCTTTCAAAAGTGAGTCTTATTTATACTAGATATTTTAATACTATTTTGCGGAAATGGAAAGGGAATATGTATAAAAAGTTTATTAAAACTTCCATACAGTGGCTGCCCTCAGGGAATGCATTAGACACGCTCCCCTGAGGCAGCCGCCGGGTTCTAGTGTACTGTATCGTTGACTTTCAGTAAAATGACGCCGGATGAATTTTCAGTCTGCAAGGCGGAGGAGGGAGGCGATGCGGTGGCATCGTTGACCG
>JAAWKU010000041.1 GCA_022797535.1 Lachnospiraceae bacterium
ATAGGCGTAGCGCACTTCCAGCCCCTCATCATTATAAATACGGCTCCGTCTGCCCAGGATGTCATACTCATAGCGGGTGCAGACCCCTGCGGGGTCTTTTATCTCCGTGATCTGTCCCATCCTGTCATAGGCATAGGAAACCAGGCGTCTGCCGCTGGAACGCTTTTCTTTCAGATTGCCCTGTGCGTCATAAACATACTCATAGGAATGCCCGTCACAGACTGCACGGGTAACCCTGCCTAAGCTGTCATAATGCCAGGTGCTGATATTGGGATTTTTTCCTTCTGCGTCCGTTGCTTTCTCATATACCGGCTTGCCGAACACGTTGCAGTCACGCTGCAGCCGCCGGCCGTCCCTGTCGATATGCAGGGACAGGTTCCCTTCCTCATCATACTGGAATGTCTCTGCGTATCCCAGCTGATCGGTACGCTCACTGACTTTGCCGAAACTGTTGTAACGGTACTGTACGGAGTTGCCGTTGCCGTCAGTGGTTCTGCTGACCTGGCCGGCAGGGGTATACTCATAGCCCTCCTTTACGCCGTCCGCAAAACCAACGCCGGTGATACGTCCCCAGCTGTCCACATCATAGGAAATGGGATTCCGGTTGCCGTCCACGATGCCGATGATCTGGCCTCTGGCATTATACTCGTACTGTTGGACGATGCGCTGGCTGCTCCGGGCAGACTGATTTGCAGCTCCGCTGTGCTCCGTGCCACCGCCCGCACTTCCGTACCAATTCCCATCTTCTGATCGCTGTTCGCCTGCGCCGCCGTTCCATCTTCCATCCCCGAAACGCCGTACATCCTTAATCTTTCCATCCAGCCCGTAAGAATACGCTGTCCTGTTTCCAAATGTATCCTTCTGCATAACAGGCCGGTTCTGCAGGTTATAGGAAAGCTCCTGCACGGTCTCTCCCAAGGCATTTGCAACACGGATACGGTTGCCCCTGCTGTCATAGGCGTAGGTTGTCCCTGCCCCTTCATCGCTGTCCTGTTCATAAGCATAAGGGCTGATCGCTTTGGACAGCTTGTCATTCCGGTCATAGAGATAACGCAAGACTGCGCCGCCGGGATTCGTTCTGCGAATCAGGCGGTCTTTCAGGTCATAGCAGAAACCTGTCTCCAGGCACTCACCATCTGTACCAAGAATGGTGCGTTTCACCACGTTACCGGCCTCGTCATAGGCATACTGCACCCGTCTGTCGATGCCGCTCTTTCTGTCTGTGACCCGTTCTTCCGTCAGACGGTCATCCGCATCATAACTCCTGCGGATTTCAAAGCCTTTCGGCGTGATGATCTTTGCCAGGTTGCCATTGGCGTCATAGTTATACCTTGTGACAGCGGTCTGTACCGGGCCATTGCCCTGGATTTCTTCTGTCTTTTGTATCCGCCAGCCGTTTTTATTGTAGGCATAGTGAACAATACTTTTAATATTTTCCTCTATGACACGCTCTTCCAGCGTCACATTCCCCAGGCAGTCATAGTCATAGCGCATCTGTGCCCCGAAATCATCCTTCACCAAAGTCAGATGATGATTCCTGTCGTAGGAGAAGTGGATAACATGCCAGCTTTCCGGCTCCCCGTCCTTTTCCACTTCCTGCTGTCCGTATGCCTCCTCCACCTTGTTGCCCTGCTTATCATAGACATACACAATAACACGGTATAGCGGCTGGCCCTTGTTTTCCCCATGACCGCCGACCACTTCTGCGCAGGAACCGCTCACTGACTCAGAACTGCTCCCTGCCTTAGCATCTTTCACCTTGATCTGCTCCCGGATCTTCCAGCCCAGGCTGTTGTAGGTGTACAGGGTCTCCTTTCCCTCCCCATCCACTTCCCGGATAATCTGCCCGTTGCCGTTGTACTCATAGGTGTGCAGGATATTCCCCTCCGGGTCCCACACCTGAGTCAATCGTCCGCAGGCATCATAGGCATAGCGGTAGCCTGCGCCGTCATCGGTGACGGCGTCATAGGACTCCGGCTGTACCTGTTTTACCAGGTTTCCGTCCGCGTCATAGAAGCGCCGTTCCACGCCGCCGTCGGGGTAACGGATGCGGATGCAGTTCCCGTAGGAATCGTACTCATACCGGGTCCCCTCGCCGTTATCACCCATTTGGGCATAGCTTACCGGATGGATTTTATTCGTAATGTCCCCGTCAAAATTTCGGAATACCCGCTGGTGTTCCCGTAAGGGAGATATGGTGTCCACCACTCTCTCCAGGAAGTCACGCCGGTACTCATAGCCTCCTTCCTTCTTATCCCACTGCACCGGCGGATAATAAGCCGTCAGGTTGCCCATCCGGTCATAGAACTTATGGCTGGTATACCCCTCTCCATCTGTGCGGCTGGTGACAAAGTTACGGGAATTATATGCCATCTCCACCGTTCCGTAGGAGTTGCTGACAGACATTCTACGGCCCACGGTGTCATAGCTGTAGGTAGTTTCCTCCCCCTTGGGCGTGGTGACACGGCTGGGATAAGCGCGGTTTGCCTCGTACTCCTTCCGGGTCTCATTGCCAAGCGCATCCCGCTCCAGGATGCACCTTCCCCTGTAATCATAGGCTTTTTCCGTTTGCCGCCACTGCTGATCGTCAATTTTCTCCTGCATCAGAATCCGATTGTGCGCCTGATCATAGGTATACCGGGTCTCTCTGCCATCCGTATCCCAGGTGCGCGCCAGATCATGATTCTCGTCATATGCATGGCGCACTTCGTAGCCATCCGGAGACTGTTCCCGGATGACGCGCCCAAAGGAATCATACGTCCACTCCTTTTTCAGTCCCAGGCGGCTGGTCTCGCCGGTCTTCATGTTATCATCGGAGTATTCATATATCTCGCAGGCACCGTCATCATAGAGAATACGGTCCATCAGAAGCTGGTCGTTGTATTCATAGATTTCCGTCTTGCCGTTTTCACTGTAGTAAATGATGCTCCTGCGGTTTACGTCATCATAAGTAAAGGTCTGGTATACCCCGCTGGTAAAGCCCTGACGGGTGATCCTGCCCTTTTCGTCATACTGGTTTTCAATATAGCGGCTGCCGTTCTGGTCGGTGACGGAGGTGATATGCCCGTTTTCGTCATATGTATAATGGGTGATCCCTTCGTCCGTATGAACCACGTCTATCAGATACTCGCCCCCATAGCGGTACTGGGTTCTGCGTCCGATCTCATCCGTGACCTGCAGGATACGTCCGCCCTGGCACTTCACCTCCAGGACATTGCCCAGGGGAGTGGTAATCCTCTCCAGTCCTTCCTCGCCGTAGGAAAGCAGCAGATTCAGGTGATTCGGATATTCCACGCAGGAAAGCC
This sequence comes from Lachnospiraceae bacterium, assembly GCA_022797535.1. Taxonomy (GTDB): domain Bacteria; phylum Bacillota; class Clostridia; order Lachnospirales; family Lachnospiraceae; genus Acetatifactor. The sequence goes on from JAAWKU010000041.1 coordinate 3,306, forward strand.
GCCCCTGCCGGTCATAGACACACAGGGTATGATCCATCACATCTGCCAGCAGGAAGGTTCCCTGCTCCTCACTTCCGGCGTCCTCCCTCAGAGTTAGAATAAAGCGGGAGGTTCCTCTGCTCTGGTTTACCCAGGTATCTCCCTGCTTTTCAAAGCATACGGAATGTCCTGTGACAGTCTCCATATGAACCCGGATCTTCTCTGCATCCTGCGTATCCCGGCAGATTCTGCTGGCATAAGGGAAGCTCCACCCCCTGCCAAACACCGAATCTTTCCCGCCGGTGGAATAATAGGATCTCTCCAGCTTCCATGACAGGGGCAGACTTGCCAGAAGGAAGTCTGTGGTATGGATCAGATAGGTGCCTGTGACGGCATCCACCGGATCGGCGATAAAGGCGGAAAGCGAGTTGGCAAAGGCATTCCTGGTCAGGCTGTCTTTCCAGTCGAAGGGCTGCCCGAACAGGCCGCTCATCAGGCCGTCCATCCCTGTGTCCACGAATGTACCCACCACAACCTTCGCCAGTTTCTGCATGGTGGGATTGTTCAGATGAATCTTTCCCATGATACCGTCGGTGATGCCGCTGCCCAGATATCCCTGCAAAGCGCCGACCCCCATGTTGAACACCAGGCTCATGGGATCTATTTTGCCTGTCTCCACATACTGGCTGTAGGCCGCGCTGATCACATTGCCGCCCATTTGAATCACTGATTTTAATTTTTTCAGTTCCTGGCTGCCGCAGGCCAGACGTCCCAGCTTCGCCGTGCCGGAGATGCTTCCTATGGCTTTTCCCGACACAATGCCAAAGGCAATATCCACGCCTGTTTTGATCACATTGTAAAGAAGTTCGTTTCCGCCGCACAAATCATCACGCAGGAAATTGTGTCCCCGGTCCAGGTTGCCGGTCTGGGATTTATTGATGTTATCCACGCCTTCCCCAATGTCCGAGACTGCAATGCCGATAGACGCGGCTCCAAGGCCAAATGTGGCAATCATCGTAGGGCCGCAGAGCGCGGCGACGGCGGCGGTGGCAGTACCGGCGGTGGCAACGGTCAATACAACGGCCACCGCAATGGTGGCAACAACGGCGGCGATCTTTCCCAGGCCCCTTAATATCTGTTTCCGGCCCTCTTCATGCTTCTGCACAAGCAGGTTTGTGGCATTCTGATTAACATTGTCCCGCGCTTCTTTGTCATTTGCGGTTACATTTTTTTTCAGATCTTCCAAAGTGGGATTATCCGCAGGCGTTGTATCTGTAGCCTCCATTTTGACAAAGGCGGCGATGATCTTCGCTTCCTCTGTCAGTTCGACTTTTGTTCCTGCTTCGCCGATCTGGAAAGACAGAGCGCCGGCCTGCAAGGCCACCTGCCTGGAGGGGCTTCCTGCTTCTTCCGCGGCTTCTCCCACAGAAAGGTTCTTCTCCGTGTGAAGTTCAATATTTTTACCCTTGATCTCCACACATCCGTTTACATCCAAAGACACGCTGGTCTCTTTCTGCTGATCCGCAGACATAGAGGCATAAGAAGGAGCCAGCAGAAGTTCCGCCCCGTTTACATTGGAGAAGGACTTGAAATCCGGCTTCTGCGCGTAACTCCCGGAAGAGCCGGAGGCCTGCGCTCCGTCAACACGGACTGCATGGACTGCCATGGCATCCCTTTCATCGTCACTGGGAAAATAGATATGTACCTGACTCCCCACTTCCGGCATACAGTAAATGAAGCTGCTCTCTATGGCATATGTAAAATATTTCACATGGGGGGATGTGTCATATTCGGGATCTATATGAAAATGTACCCGTACACAGTTGCCGGAGCGTTCCTTCACGGTCGCCGGAATACTCATTCCAAAAATATGGGGGTTCTTTTGGGGCGGGCACACTACCCCCTTTCTCCGGTTCAGTCTATATGAGCGAACCAGTTCCCCGTCCACAGTGTGGTAGTATATATGCGTGACAACCGTACTGATTCCCTTGAACCGCACCTTCTGACCCAGACTGAGATCTTTTTCCGCAGTTACTTCCCAGCCCATATGTTCCTGGGACAGGATCCCCAGCATACAGCCGATACGGTAGTATCCATCCATATCCTTGGTCTCCTGGTAATCCTCCACGTCCAGGACATATTCATCCCCCAGATCCGGTATTCCGAAATAGGCGCGTCCATGGTCAGAGCGGCAGTCAGGGACCAGAAACGTTCCAAAGCTGCTGGCAAGACGCACCAGAAAGTCCCAGTCGCTCTCTTCATATTGAAGTAGAAAATCCGGAATGACCGCTCCCTTTGTCACACAATCCTTAATCTCGGCATCCGGCTGGTTTTCCAGCACCTTATCCATGACCTGCCTGTAGGTCGCGTCCAAGTTTAAGAAGCTCTGACTTACCGGCACAAGCCCCCAATCCATGGTATAGGAAAGCGCTTTTACCTTCAGGCCGCACAGCCCTCTGTCTTTCACCATTTTGACGTCTACGATTTTACCGGCAAACAAAAGTTTCTCCCGGCCCTCCTCATAAACTTCTATACCGTCACAATCTGCCGTTCCATGTATCGCGGATTCAATTTTCTCTTCCTCCGCAATCAAAGTGAGTTCCACAGATACATGATGATTAAAGGACGCATCTAATGTAAATGCTTCTACACCGATGACTCCCTCCAGAGGGAGCCTAATTTTGAGTCCCTGATAAGTAAGCTCCATCGTATCCTCCTATTCCGGCTGCCCTGACAGCAGTATCGTAACCAGTCCTCCATAAATGCATCTCACACTACATCTGCGCAGAAGCACCGGTTCCCCGTTAATAAATACTTTTCTATGTCCCCTTCTCCATTCCGCGTCTACCGGAAAGCATGCCTTGCATTCTCCCATACATTGCTCCAGCAGACTGTCCGTTACTTCTATCTTTCTGTTGCCGCAGAAAAAATCTATGACACTGTCGAGAAATCCTTTTTTCTTCTCGATTTCCTCATTGGCCTTGCGCGCCGCCTCTTCTGCCGCAGCCTTCAGACTGGGATTCTCCTTACTCTTGCAGCCGCCAAAATTGATAATATTTGTATCAAGCACCGTGTCCTTTATAATCATCTGGGGGATCTGGCGGGTCTTAACCCCATGGGTCTCCCCCAGCGCAAGATAACTCTCCCTCATGCCATGGGTACACTCGACCCGGGCGCAATGCACCACATAGGTGGTATCCCTGTGTCTGGTCCTGCGCAGTTCGTCTTTTTTCTGTTCCACTGCCTCTGCGGCTGCCTGTGCTTCTTCCGCTGCGGCTTCCATGCTTTTTTCAGCCGCTTTTTGCTCTTCCTTGGCTGCATCCAGGGCCTGCTGGGCCTCCTTCATTTTCTTATAGCTTTCCGGACTGCCGTCCTGAAACATGTATTGGTTCATTGCGTCCTTATAGGCCTTCTCTGCGGCAGATGTCTTTTCCTGCGCTGAAGTCAGGGCGCTTCCCGCCTCGCTGTATGCCTTGTAAGCATCATTTGCCACGTTTTCAACATCGGACAGGCTTACATCCGACATGTTCGAGACCGTAGCCTTAGACATTCCTTCCGCTACAGACGTTGCGATATCTTCCACCGCATTCTGAACCACCACAACATTGCTCATTTATTCCACCTCCACTTCTTCAAAGCAGATCCCTGCGGGGCGACGCCGCAGCAGGCTCTCCGCCAGCGCCAGACTCACCACCGGATCCTTTCGATGATTTCCATTTAGCAGAAACAGATGGTGACGGCCGATCTTTTCATGGTCCAGAACCAGCCTTTTTACCGTTCCGTTGGGATAATATTCCGTTTTGTCCGAAGCGGCGTCCACCTGCTCCATAAGCGTATGTACATATTGAAACTGCAGAGCATTTTCCTTATGAATCAGAACTACGTCCTGAAAAAAAAGCCCCGGCTCATATGCCTCCAGAATATCCCTGAAACGTTCGTCAAACATGGTCACGGGACATTGCAGGAAATCCCATCTGACTTCCCTGCCGCTTCCTTTTAAGTACAGGACAACGCCGTCATTTAATTTCTTCGCGTCCTGCCTGGAAAATATGTGCCGGCCGCCGTTTATGTCAAAATCCCGATACTAGGGAATGCTTTCTGCAGGGATAATGGCGGACAGCAGCTTTGCTCCCGCAAGGGAGGTGTTTTCAAAGCTGCAGTCCCTGAAATCCGCGCCGCTTAAGTTACAGCCTTCAAAACTGCATCCGCTGATCCTGCTTTTCGGAAATCTGCTCCCCTCCATATTGCAGTTTTCAAACTTTATATCCTGTATGGCAGATTCCTCGAAGGTTATAAAACGCAGATCCAGATCTTTGGGATCTTTCCCCTGGCATTTCCCCCTGTACCAATAGCCAAATACCATGTTTTCCGGATTATGGGCCGCCTTTTTCAGCTCTTCCCTCCAGGCCGAGGCAGGCTTTTCCACCCGGTCCGTCTGTACCAGGAACTCTGATCTGTCGCGATATTCTCCCCACCTTAAAAGCCAGTACGGCGAGCGGGCTACCTTGTCAAAGATCCCCTTTTCTTCCCAGTCCCGCAGCCGATAGCGGAGGATCTGGCAGATCATGCTGTCCATAAGGGGAAGTTCGTCAAACAGGAGATCCTGTATGTCATATCTGCTGACGGCCCCTCCGTAGCCGCTGTCTGCTTCTTCCAGCGCGCTCCGCAGACGGTCAAAGGGTTCAAATAATTCTTCCGCATCCACATAGGTTTCCACCGGTTCTTCATCCAGATACCAGCGCATATCCAGTCCATGGAGGAAAATACGGTATTTTCTGTGAATTAAATCCGTCTTTAATATACAGATGTACAGGAAGCATACATACTCTTTCCCCTGCTTCTCCATCTGCTCTCCCAGGCGGTCCATCCCCGCTTTCACCAGATCTTCCAAATACCCGGCATGCTCCATGAGATGCTTTTCCATATTGCTGCGGAATTCCGCTATTTTTTCGGATACCCTTTCCCGATAACTCTGTAAAGCCGCCTCTCTCTCCATCTCTTTTCTCCTCCGTCATCCCTGGTGCACTGACCACGCTCTATTCTGGCAGGCCCCCTGCCCTGACTTTCGCCGGACCGCGTTGTCATCGGGCAAAGAGCCCCCCACAGCGCACTAATCGAAATTAACCTGCGTCCCCCTGATATAGACATTGCCGCTGTCCATGATGATCTGTCCGCCGTCCAGGCTCTGCGCTATAAATTTTTCCTGCACATGAATAGTAACCGACTCTTCCGCATAGAGCGTCATGCTTGTCTCCGCCTCTGCCTGCACCATGGTCTGCGCCTGCACCGTAACTTTTCCGTCCGAATCAATCACCACCGAGGATGCCTGTTTTCCACAGGAAAGTTTTATATGATCCGGCGCCAATGCCAGTTCCTGCCCGGCTTTTGTCCTCAGATACCGGCTGTCGGGGTTGCCCATTCGGTCCTCTTCGCCTGTCTGCCCAGGTTCATAATTGCTGACAGCGCTAAGGGCCACAGCCTCTTTTTCCTGCTTGGAAGGAAAGTATATCCGCACATCATCTCCCTCTTCCGGCATACAGTACCATCCGCTGCCATCCGGAGAAGCGGAAAGCGTCGAAAAAGGAAACCAATACACTGCCCTGTCCTCATGGCCTTTGTCAATGGCAAGCGACGCCTGTATTTTTGTACCCGATACGCCAACCACCTTTCCCGTCAGGGCCACGCCAATCAGATGCATCGGATAGGAAGCGGCCAGTTTCAGTCCCCGGGCGCTTTGCAGACCATATATTCCCAATAGTTCCTGATTGTTGAAAACATACCGGCAGGAGTACGCCACCAGTTTTTTCCCCTTTATGACCACCGGCTCGAACATACCCAGCATCTGCTCTGAGGCGATTTGATAGCGGGTAAAATCCACGGCGTTGACTTCCCTTCCGTTTGCCTTCAGAAAGTAATAGGAGTCCATATCCTTGTCTATTCCCAGCACCTGATAGGATAATCCTGCATCGGCAGACTCCGGTATGCCGGCATACAGCTTCATCCCTTCCTGCCGGCTCTCAGGCGTAAGCGTAAGACCCGCCGCGGAAAGCACCCTTTTCAAAAATGCCCAGTCTGTTTCCTCATATTGGACATACAGATTTTCTATTGCCTGATCCGCTCCCACGCACATTACGCCGCACTGTTTTTCCCCGGAACCTTCCTTTTCGTAATCGGCCGCCACTTCCTTCACCAGCGCCTGATACGTCATCTTTGTATCCTGGAAGGAACGGGAGCATTTTGTTCGATCCATAAGCCAGCTCCTGCTTTTTCCTATGATTTGAACCGTTTTCATTTGTCCCTGTTCCCATAACTGCAGATCCGTCACAATACCGGAAAACAGGATTCTCTTTTCACTGCCATCCCTCAAATACACGGTTACTGCCTGACAATCCGGTAATTCATAGAGCAGTTCGTCCCCCTCCGCATAGGCCAGAAGCATGAGCGTGCTGTGTTCCCCAATTCGGGATTCTATTTCACAATCCAGAATTTCCTTGATGGGAATCCCTGTTACACTGATATCATGTAAGCTGTACATTGCGCACCTCCGTTAATTGTTCTCAATGACAGACGCGTGAAATTCCACCGTATCGCTGGTCATGCGCATACTGCCTCCCGCGTCGCTGATAATCTGGATCTGTGTTCCGGCCGTCACCTCCATTACGCCTTCCGTGGCAAAGCACACGGCTTCCGCCCCGCTGATTACAATATCTTCATCCGTCCGGATTTCAGCCTTCCCGTCATTTGTCAAGGTAACGGTTCCCTTATCTTCGCCCACCGCAAGCTGAATTCCTCCCGGAACAAACCGAACAGTCTTGCCGTCCGGCGCCGTGATGTCCTTCGCGTCAGGATTTTCCATGGCGCTGCCCTGCGCCGGTGAGGACTCTCCCAGAATATTGGCTATGGCATATCCTTCGCTTTCCTCATCCGTAGGGAAAAAGATCCGCACCCGGTCCTCTTTCTTCGGCATGCAATACCATCCGCTCCCGTCCGGAGAAGCCGCAACTGTGGAAAACGGATAATAATACTGTTTTTTGTATTCTTTCAAAGCATCCGTTTCCAGCTTCACCTGTATCCTGTTTCGCTTTATGCCTGTCACCGTTCCATTTATGGATACGCCGCTGAGAAGCGGATTCCTATACGAGGGAACCGTAAGGCCCTCCTGGTAATAAAGGCTGTAGGAATTGACAAGAACCCCCTGCCGGATACTTCTTTCTATTTTGCCAATATAGAGGTCCTGCGCGTGGAACCGCACCTTTTCTCCCAGAGGGAAAATCTCGTACGCCTCCACCTCATGGCATATTTGTCCCTTTAAAGTCTTTTCTGTATCTACCGGAGCGGCATTGCGTATCACCCTGTAGGGAAGACGGTCCCAATCCGCATCCTCCTGCGTATCCATAAGTCCTGCCCGCAGAAGGATACCGGGCTTTGCGCTGTCAATATAAGCAGCAGCGCCATATCTGGACAAAATGCGATTCAAAAACGCCCAGTCTGTCTCCTGGTACTGAACCATAATCTGCCCCAAAAGTCCATCTGGCAGCTTGCCGTCACAGCCTCCAGACATACGATGCACTGTTTTCCGCTGGTTTTGATATTCATACTGAGGAGGAGGCCGGAGAACAGAGGCTTCAGCGTCTTATCCCCCAGGACATACATTGCCACGCCTGTGTTTTCCTCGTACAGAAGGTAATCCTTTGCCTCCTCTTCTGCCGCTGCCGTTACAGACATTCTTCCATGACATCCCTGCTCTTCTCTGATCACAAGCTGATATACCGGCATGGATGTATCCCCCATCACCAATACCAGCTGCCCATATGTAATCGCATCCATAGATCAATCTCCCTTCCGGCTGTTCATCTCCTGTATGACATAAACCATGGCTTCCAAAAGAAGTCCCATGCCCCTGCGTTCTTCCTCCGGGCAATTCAAAACCCCCGCATAAAGCCGTTCCTCCTTATGAAAGCGAAACATCACATTATACAGCCTTCCCTCCGAAGTAGGCATTGAGGAGCAGAAGTATTCCATATCTCCCATGCTTTTCCTGCGTTCCGGCTTCATGATCCAGTGCATTTCCCTGAATCTCTCTTTTGTCTCATTGATCCACTGATCCATGGACTGCATTACCTTTTTGCAGGGCGTATATGACAGAGAGAGCGTGACTTTTCGTTTATTGCTGGCAAAAAGCACGGCTCCCGGCTCGTCGTTTTCCACCTCATAAAAATTTTTCAGATAGGGAATAAGCAATTTCCCCTCCAGCAATGCCCTTGGCTCAAATTCCAAAGGCAGCGTATATAGATACAGGCTCCCCCTTCGCACCCCTTCGATCAATTCCTCCAGCGTATAGCTGATCCGCTCCTTGGGATCATACTGCTTCCGCAGGCGTTCTCTTTCCTCTTCTTCCTGCCGCTCCCAATATTCCTTTATAAAACGCGCTATGGATAGATCCATTTCCTGTTTCACTATTTGTTCCATGCCCACCGCCTCCGTTTCACCTGATTTTTACAGCATAAGCAATGTTCCCTCTTTTTTCCGGGACCGTTCCGGTTCTTCTCCTCTTCCCGCCGCCTCCCGCAGAATCCTTTTAAACCCGCCGTATACCTGGACGTTGGTATATTCCTGCTCCTGTCCCAGCCGGGTATTCAGATAGGCGCGCACCGCCTCATAGGGCATGGCCTCCCGAAGCTGCAGACAATGGAGGCAGAAAGCGCTGTCCCAGGGATCGGTCACGCGCCGCTTCAATAATTCCTTTGCAAAGCAGCTGCATATCTGCGGCCAGATACTCGGATGTTCCGGCGCCGCATAGGGGACATGGATACGGTTTACCGTATCAAATTCCGTCTCATAGTCGTAAAAGTCCACATACTCTGACCGAAGCCTTGCCCCCGACTGCAGCTTGAAACGTCCCAGTTCCAGCTGCTGCTCCCCATCCGGCGGCTCCTCCTCCACCAGAATCCGGGAGAAATATTCTTCCCCGCCGTTTCCCACGGCCTTGTCCCAGAAATGCACCTTCAGGTATACCTGCCTTCCCTCCGCCTTACAGGGAACGGGACAGGGCTTGTCCAGAAAATAGGGCACCCCTTTATAACACAGAATCCCGGGATATATGGTCAGCCCCGTCTCGCTCCCCCTGATATCGCATCCCGCCAGAATCCCATCGCTGTACCTTTGATACTGCAGGTAAAACAGGCTTCTGGGGAAATCACGAAGGTTCTCCAGCATTTCTTTTTTCAGGAGCCTTTTCGCCTCAAAAATCGGATAAATATTCTGAAACATCTTCTACCCCCTGCAGCGCCGCGGATTTTCCAGCGCCCTGTTCCCATATTGTTTCCATATTGTTTCCATACCCCTTCCGGCCTTCAGCAAATGGCGATCTCACCCACCTGCATGGTCTCCTCCACTCCGATGATGCCAAAATGGTATTCATAATAAAGCTCCACATGATACCGGATGTCCAGAAATGTATCAATCAGAAAGCCAATCCTCTGCTCCAGCTTCCTGTCCTTCTTTAATCCCGTATAGATCAGCACCTGATCCGGGCATTCGTTGTTGTGATAGACGATGCTGTCCGCCACCAGGCCGTGCACCATATCCAGAAAAACCGGCAGCGCGCTTCCTGCCCGGAAGATACTCAGCCACCCGCCCAGCAGCAATTCCCGCTCTTTTTTGTCCAGATCCAGAAACACGCTCCGGGCCGCCTCTCCAAAGCCTCCCTCCAGAATCTCTTTTGCCAGAAGCCTTTTATGGTAATCCTCCCTCGTCATGCCCCTCCGGATATCATTTTGGGCCAGCATATGCAGGCTCAAATTTGTCAGGCTTTCCCGCAGATCCGGGAAGTCTGCGGGATCCGGGGGAAACATCCCCTGAAAAATGTCATAAAAGCGGTAATAGGTGTTTACCCCTATGCTCACGTCCCCCCGCTGCCCGTCAGTCTCCAGCCAGGTCTGGTTGAGACAGGGCAGCGACAGTTCCATATAGCCGCTCCCAAGCGGCGTATGGACAAAGCGGAGTTTTTCTTCCGGGATCTGCTCTTCCTGCGCCGCCAGCAGCGCTTCCCACAGATATCTCATTAGGTTCCCTCCAAATCAATGCAGCAGCAATGCCCTGGGTATCCCCCTCATACCAACACCCCTCCGCAGTCATACTCCGGATAGATCCTCTGCACCTCCGACACCAGAAAGCTCAAGACATCCCTTTGAAGCCATTCCAGCCTCTGTCCCCGCCGGAAGTACAACACCAGCTTTTTCTGCGCCGCCCTGTCCCGGATTTCATCCTGTACAAAGGGATTCATGGAATAGGTCTCCCGCTGTCCGGGAAAGCAGTCCTCGATTCGGCAGTCCTGATAGCCGATGTACTCCTCCAGCCCGTACCCTCTTATGTAATGCTGCAGTTCCGTCTTGGTCCGTATATGCTGATTCCATTTCCGCTGGTATTTTTCCGCGAAGCTGTCGGCGCGGCCGTTTCCCATAATCGGATAGGTATAGCGGTCAATCTTCTGCTCTTCGGAGGAGCGGATCTGATAGACGCTCCATTTCCTTGCCTCCCCCATCCCGCATACGATCCGCAGCTTGTCACCGCTCTGGCTGATGCTGTGGATGTTCCTGTCATCCTCCACCAGATACGCATGATTCATGCCATGCTGGCGCAGGGAGATATTATGCTCAAAGTTTCTGTGATCTTCACAGGGCGTGGGAAAACCTACGCTTTCCAGTTCCAGTTTCCGGATGTTCCACACGGGAATCACATCCTTCTGGATGAGTTTGCTGTACTCGCCGAACTGTATCACCACCCGCTTTATTTTCTCCCGGCCTGTGAGCCCCTCCGGAAGCCCTGTCACCGTCATGTCCGCCATTTTATACAGATAGGAAGCGTTCACGGTCTCCCAGGGGATTCCGTTTCGAGTAAACAGAAGGTACAGATACCCGATCTTCTCCAGATACCTTCGGTTTTCCCGCAGGCGGACTTCCACCTTCCATTCCCCCTCCGGTTCCTCCGTCTCGATCACGCCCTCAAACACAGGCTGGGCTCCCAGGAGCCTCTGCATCTCCAGAAAGTCACAGCGAAGCATGACTTTCATCAACGGGAAAGCCCCTTCCTCCGTCACGGCCCGCAATATTTCTTTCATGTCATAGAGGTTTCCCGTCAGATCCTCTTCCTCCATGGGAAACAGCAGATGGTGGGACGCGTCGAAAAATTCTCTTTCGATGATGCCTGTCTTAATCCGGTAACGGTTCTTATCGTAATCCAGCTCTTCCCTGACCCGGCGCTCCAATTCCCCATACATGTTCAGATTGGTCTCATACAGAGATAGAAATACCCCTTCCATCAATTCCTTGAAAACCACCCGCTCCTCCAGGCCGGCAATCGACTGTATTTCTTTCTGGATCATCTCCTTCATGGTTTCCATGCCGCTTTCCTGCTGCCATCGCCCCATGACGCGTCACCTACTTTCTTCCGTCAAAGAAATTCAATTCCCAAGTGTCATCTTCAAAGTCAAAGAAGGTTTCTTCCCCTTTATACAAAATCTCCCCGTCCCGGAGAACCGGCAGTACCACAAATCCCCATCGTTCCCTGGATACCCAGACGAAGAATTTCATCTCCCCTTCCACGATGATATCCGTTTCCTCCTGGATCACGGTTCCCGCATAGGTCTCATCAATCTCCTTCTGGGTGGTTTTCTCAAACCGGGAAGTATCATAGGCAAAATAGTAGGTTCTGAGCCGTTTCCCCTGTTCGTCATGCAGATACAGATCCAGCTGATTCCCCACATGGAAACGGGATATATACCCGATATGGTTCTCTTCATCCAGGCTCTTAATCAGGATTTTCTCTCTGTTTTCGTGGGTATACGCCATGATCTCATAGGGCAGGCTGCCCACCCGGTACTGTTCATTGACCTTCATATAGCCCAGCCGGCAGTTCATGAAATAGGCCAGGGCGCCTTCCAGGCAGCACATCTTCAGTTCCGTTCCGGCCTCGTCCCGCCGGATCCCCTGAATCCGTTTCCCAGGCACATACTGTTTCAGCGCCTCCACAAACAGCCTGGACTTACAGGACTGCCCTGTGAGTTTAATCATCTCATATTCCGCCAGCAGCCCCTTCTCAAACTTGGAATCCAGAAAGCGCTCCATCAGTCCATAGATCTCCGGCCTTAAAAGTTCCTCGATCTCATGGAGATACAGGCAGACCTCCACAGGCCGGGACAGGGTATCAAATGGCGGGGCTGCGCCCCCATGAGCGTCCCCTTCACACAGAGACAGCTTCCATTTATCGAGAAAAATGTCGGCCTCCCGCTGGGTGGATATCTTCAGTTCATAGCAGAATCCAGCCTGGAAAAACCTTTTTTTGATCTGCTCCGCCAGTTCAAACAGATAAAAATAGTTGTTTTTTACATAAAAGTACTGTTCTCTGTTTCTCCCCTCATACTCTTTAAACTGAGTAGGCAGCCATTTTTCCGTCTGCAGATAACGCCTGTCCAACTCCTCGTAGGCCGTTTTCCCCTCCTGGGCGCTGCCTATGGACAGGGGGCTTTTGGCCTGCAGTACCAGCTCCTCCGCCAGGCGCAGTTTCAGCAGCTGCAGAATCCGATAAGTCAGATTGTTGCCCCCCAGATTGGTGTCGCCGTTTTCATACCTGGTCTCCAGGTCAATCACATATGACACCCTGTTGTTCTCAATGCGGAACCGCCCCGAAGTCAGATCCGTGGTCCCCCCGCCGCAGTCTATGACCAGCGCATGATACCACCGGCGTTCCTCGTATTCCCTGACTCGGATCAAGCTGTGAATGCTGTGGAATAAAACGGCCATCCCCTCATCCAGTTCACAGTTGACCGTGTATTCCGGCAGCAGCTCCTTAAACAGCCTGCGGAATTTTTCTTTCTGCCGGATGGGCGCCAAAAGCTGGATATTGGTAAAGCTGCACTTAAACTGCTGGCGCGCCATCTCCAGAAGGCGATCCAGATAGGCCCTGAGCATCTCTTTTCTGGGAAACTGATATTTATACCCGCTTTTCAATATGACACTCTCCACCCGGTCCGCATCACTGACCCAGCGCTTGATATCATAAAATATGGCAGTGTCCTCATCCCGGTAACTCTGCCGGTGCATCTCCCGGGCTTCGTAGCCGAACAGGAATTCCGTCTCTCCCCCTGCCTTCTCCCGCACGCCGATGACGCTGGGAATAATGCTTTTCCCCCCGGCCGTGGCAATCCGCACGCTGCCGTCGGGCAGACAGATGCCCATAGTGGTATTGGAACTCCCAAAGTCAATCACCAGGGGCATATCCGCCTGGGGAATCTGTTTCTCCACAATATCCAGAAGAGGGATGCGTACAGCTTCCGCATAGCCGGGCACGGAAACATGGTTGTCATAATAGCAGTCATACAGAAATTCGGAGACTGCTCCGCCCGGAAAATACAGGATGGAGTACTGATGCTTTTCCAGCGGAGACACGGGCATTTCTTTCCCCTTAAAGAGGTATGCCGCCTCCCCGGCCCGCTCAATGTAGAAGCAGGTATAGATCCGGAAGGCTTCATCCACCAACAGCAGGTTTCCGCAGCACAGCGCTTCTTCCGACTTTACCTGATAACCGTCCAGCTCATTCATCTCTGTATCCCGGAAAATGGTGATGGTTCCCGGGATGTCTATCTCCGGTTTATCTAAAAACCGCATCTTCTGATGATCCAGAAATGCCTGCAGACGCTCCTGTCCGCCTTCGCGGAATTCCCTGATATGCCGGTATTCTTTCTGCCCCCTGAAACGCATGATCAGGCGGATCAATCCATCCTTATCTTCATTTTTGGCAGAAGAGACCACCAGACGCTCTTTCCTGCAGATTTCCCGCAGGTGAAAAGTCGTCATTTTTTCCAGTTCGCTCTGTCTGTAGGTCTGTTTTACCTCCTCTTCCCCGCCGGGATTAAGGGTATAAGTATATTGGCTCATGCCTCCTGCTCCCATCTGTGTGTGCCGCGGTTCATCCCCCCTGCCGCTCTCCCGGGTTTCCTGACCTGCCCGCCGCTTCCTGGCCTGCCCGCCGTTGCCGCGCCGCCTCCTGGCCTGCCCACCGCCTCCTGGCCTGCCTCCGCTGCCGCGCCGCCTCCTGGCCTGCCCACCGCTTCCTGGCCTGCCTCCGCTGCCGCGCCGCCTCCTGGCCTGCCCACCGCTTCCTGGCCTGCCCGCCGCCTCCTGGCCTGCCTACTGCTCCGCCGCTTCCTGGCCTGCCCACCGCTTCCTGGCCTGCCCGCCGCCTCCTGGCCTGCCTACTGCTCCGCCGCTTCCTGGCCTGCCTGCTGCTGCGCCAGTTCCGCCGCCCTGATCTCCCTTGCCGCAATTCCCGCCTGGGCGGCCGCTATTTTAGGAAGGATCCCCTCTGCCAGTTCGGACAGTTCCAGACGATTGTAGATGACCTGGGCCGCCTGGTAGAATGTGATGGCGCTTTCGTAGCTGCCCTCCGCCAGCAGCTCATTGCCCTGGTTTTCCAGTTCAATGGCATTCTGCTGGTCATTGGCCCGCTGTTCATTGTCCAGAGCCCTGTCCGCCGCCTCCGCTTCAATTTGTTCACGGAGACGCTGCTCCGCCTCCAGCTGCTCTTTTTCCAGTTTTTCCTCCGCGGCCATCTGCAGTTCCAGGGCTTCTTTCTTCCCCTCCATAAAATAAAGCGCCGCCGCCTTTTCCTTCGCTTCCTTATATAATGCAATGGCCCCCTTCAGGTTGCCGTATTCCTCTTTTCTTTCTCCCTGGGCAATCAGATCGAACACCTGGATGTACCCTTCCGTGCGTCCCAGCTGCCCTTCAATATAAGAAAGACCCACATTTCCGGCTTCCATGGACATCTGCCGAGCCGCCAGAAACAGTTCCTGGGCTTTCTGATATTCCTCCCCGGACAGCGCCTCGTCCGCCAGGATTACCTGCTCGGCCAGCTTCATATATTGATCCGCCTCTTCATACGCCTGGTCCCGGCGCAGGCTGTCAGCCAGTTTTCTGGCCTCCCCATATTCCTCCTTGGCCTTTTGATAATTATTATGGGCCAGGTACTCCTCCCCGTTTTCCATGGACTGAAGCAGGGACTCTGTCTTGTTCCGGATGCTGCGTTGTCTCAGAAACAGAGTCACACTGAGCGTTATAATCACCAGCAGTACCGGCAGTGCCAGCAGCAGGATTTTTTTCACCGATACCGGCTTTTTGGGGCATTGATACACCTTATCCACGGAGGTCACCGCCATGGAATAATTGTCTATGTCCCTGGCGTTCTGCTCCTTCAGGATCAGGTCCTCCGTCTGGTCTAAAATATCTCTGATCTCTTTGGCGTCATTGACAATCTGGAGGAATTCTGATTCTTCGCACTGCTCCCATACCCCTCTGGTAAGCTGGATGAAAAGGTCCCCGGCCTCCAGCTTCTTCCTGCGGGAGATCTGTATGTCCGGTTTTCCCCGCTCACCCAGAAAGGAATAGAGATTATTGCGTTCCTCATGACGGGCCGCCTGATCCAAAATCACCCTGTCCCGCTCCACCAGGTTCTGAGTCAGTGACTGGTCTGTGGTCCGCTCCAGAATCCGGGCATTTCTGATCAGGTACAGGCGGCAGTTACCCACATGGCAGTAACGAAGTTTCCGATAGTCGGTCACAGCCACCACCACCGCCACCTTCAGGTGCATTCCGCCCCTTTGACGCAGAAGCTCTCCATGGGCCCTTCTCAGGTATCGCCGAAGCGCCCCCCGGCTCATGGTGGGAGCCTCCGTAAAGTCGCGGATGATGCTGTCAACCACCAGCCGGGCGCTGTTAGTGGACGGTTCGTCATCCAGACTGTCCGCCAGCACATAGCAGGCAAAGTCATCCATCTCCACATATCCGAAATAGTCCCTGTTGGATAGCTTCTGCCCTTCCTCTGACATATGGAATGTCCGGAATTCGGAATTGATTTTCCTCATTTAAGCCTCCAGCCTTTGCTTTTGAATCAGTATAACGCTCCCATTTTCCGCCTGAGGATTGTTTTTCTGATTCGCCGCGCCAACCATCCGCTCCGCCAGCTCCTGAGACGAAGCGTTATCAATCAAAAGATCTTCCATCTCACTCCAGGAAAGTTCCTCATAAATCCCCTTGCTGGCAAGCAGTACTTTATCTCCCTGCTTCAGCAGCACCGGCTGCCCGCAGACTTCAATCTCGTGAAACCCGTTCTGTCCCAGATAATTCCAGACCCTTTTCTCTTCCATACTCCAGAGGGCGTCCTGTCGGGAGATCTTTCCCTCCGCATAGGCCTGGGCCGCCAATACGTCTATTGTCTGTCCCTGACTCAGGGGAATGATCTCCTGGCCCCGCAGAATCGCGATGCGCACATCTCCCACCACCGCATAATACAGATGGCTGCGGCTCAGGAACACAGATCCCACGCTTGCCCCGCCTCTGCGTTCCCCCACCGTCCTCTGGATCCGGCGGCTTGCCTCCAGAAATGCCGATTTATAAAAATACACCGGATCATTTAACACATGGTAGGGCTCGAATCGGTCTAGAATGGCGTCTGCCGCGATCCGGGCGCAGACCGCGCCGGTATTGGCGCTGCCGATCCCGTCCGCCAATACCGCCATGGTCCCCGCCCGGTTCTGCCAGGCCTGGGTCACGTCCGCCTGCACCTGGCGGCTGCCGGTAGTCTGAGCCATGCCGATCCCGGCCCCCGGCTCCATGGCGGGGGGCTTCCCCCTCCATCCCAGCAGGCAGCGGCAGAAAAACAATAAAAGGAACGCGGCGCCCAGTACCAGCAGCATCAGCACACCGCCTGTCATTTCAGGTCTCCCCAGGAGAAATTCTTCCCGCACAGGGGTACGAACAGAAACCGGCTCTGTCCCAGACTGATGACGTCATAGGGATTCAATTCCATGGGCACATAGACAGGCTTATCATTCAGATAGGCAATCCCTGCGGAATCCCCCGGAAGAATCATGGTATTCAGGTTTTTGGGGTCGTATACGATGATGGTATGGTTTTTACGGTTGATTTCGTTGTCCCCCAAAATCTGGACGTCCATATCGTCTCCCCGGCCCACAAAGTTCTTTCCCTCATGAAGTTTGTAATCCATGCCCACTTTTGCCCCTTCGATGCAAATGATCCAGCCGCATACGGGACGCACCGTCTCTTCCAATATCTCCACGGGAGGCTCAAAGCCCAGCGGCTTTTCCGCAAAAGCCTCATCCTGGGTCTTCATGTTGCAGTACGGACATATCTTCCCATAACGCCTGGGATTATAAATGTGCCCATTCGGGCATTTTGCCAAACCCATTATTCCTCCTGATTCCCGCGCCCGGGGCCCGCATGGAACCTGCGTCTCCCCCATATGAATCCGCGGCGCGCAGACACAAATCCTGACATAAAAAACAGTTACCTATGTATTCACACCGTGCATCACGTCAAAAGCAGTTTTGTATTCGCGATGTATAGAATATCTCCCGCCACAACCCTGCAGGGACGGTGGATCACTCTGTAACATTCCCCGTCCTCCACTTTTCTTACTTTTACACCGTTCTGGGAGCCCAGATCTTCCACATACCATTGATCCAGGCAGAAATTCAGGGCGGCATGCTGAAAATCTATAAAACTGCTGTACTCGCAGTCTGATAAATCAATGTCCAACTCCTGGTCCTGTCCCGCTTTGCCGATAATCTGGGACACTTTTCCCTGCAAATCCCAGGATTTAATGGGCTTTCCCTCCTGGTCCAACAGGATCAGCCTCTGTATCCCATGGGCGTGGAATACCTCCGGCTCCGTTGGGTAAAGTTCCGCCTCTTTTCCGCCTTTAAAGCACAGGAGATCGTACAGCGTCCAAATCATACTGACAGCCACCGCCAGCAAAAGCGCCGGCGTCATGGGCCATGTCCTCATTTCTTTCAAAATACAGTAAATTAACCCTGTTCCACATAGAAGGATCAGAAGATCCAGGATCTTCTCAGGCTTTCTGCCTCTTACTGCCTGTCGCATTTTTCTTTTCCGCCTCCCTCATGTTTCCTGTTCCGAAAAAGGCTGCGAACAATTCATCCGGCTTAACAGGCCCTTCCGGCTTCTTTGCTTTTCTGTCCTGATAGGTTTCCATTCCCCTGCCTGGCTGGAACCCAAAAAACCGCTCAAACTGCCCCATATCCGGCTTTCTTTCCCCGAAAGATTCCCTGCCGCCTGCCGCCTGCTTTCCGGCGTCCGCAGGCCTTCGGGATTCCTTCAGGCACTCCGCGTCATATTTCCTGCGGCGTTCTTCATTTTCCAGACATGCGTAGGCTTCCTGAATCTCATACATACGGCTCTCTTTGGCCCTGTCGCCCTGTACCACATCCGGATGATACTGCTTTGCCAGCTTACGGTATGCTTTCTTAATCTCTTCCGGCCCCGCCTGTCTGTCCACGCCCAGTATTTTATAATAATCTTTCATATGCTGCCGCCTGTCCGTGAATTTGCCAACAGGGACCGCCCGCAAGCAGGCAGCCCCTTTTTATCCCTAATCTATGCTGTAGCCGCCCTCGACGGACACCTGCGCCATCTTATCCTTCTTCTGCTTCAGGATCAGTGTGAAAGTGCCGATGCCTTCCACGTCTCCATAGTTCTCCTTATAATCCACAACAAACGCGTTGGGATAAGTATACTTACGGACCACCTGGGAAGCGGCGATGACTTCCACAGTGACCTTGCGGTAGCAGTCGGAATTCTCCGCCGGAACCAGCGCCCATAAGCCAAGCTGCTTTGTTCCGTCAAAGGGATCCCCGTCCACAGCCGTCAGGATCTTGCCCGTGACCGTCACGGTGCTGCCCAGATCTGTGGATCTGGCATTGCTGTCCTGCGGAATGTCCGTGCTGACTTTTACGCCTGTAATGCTTGTTGTTCCCAGTTCAATCGTGGTGTTTCCTTCTACTTTCAATGTAAATCCCATTATTATTCTCCTTTCATCTGCTATCAGCCCATTAGGCAATTGCATAACTACCTTTTTCTGGTGCCGAATTGTGCAGATTGTATATTCCATGAGCAGGCCCTCTCTCATTGCCGGTACTTAGATGCCGTATTTTGGCATCTTATGTACCGCTGCGATGAGAACGGAGCGAAAGCGTGCCTGCGTTGGAAGATACAATTTGCGCAATGACACTTGCATAGTAACTGCGTTTCGGGATTGCCTGGCTATCAACCCATTGGTTTCCGGCTGCCGGTTACTCTCCGCTGAATCCGCCTTCAAACTTCAGGCCGGCCATCTTGTCCTTCTTCTGCTTGATCAGCAGGCGGAAGACGCCTGCGCCGGTCTCATCGGTAAAGTCCTCCTCATATCCCACCACGAAAGCGTTGGGAATGGTGATCTGACGCACGATCTGAGACGCGCTCACCACATCAATCCTTACTTTTCGATAGCAGTCGGACTTTTCCGCCGGAATCAGGGACCACTTGGCAATCTTGCTGGTGTCATCCGCCGCCTCTCCGTTCACGGCTGCCAGAATCTTGCCCTCGATCAATACCGTGGATCCCAGATCCGTTGACCTGGCATTGGAGTCATGGGGGATGTCGGCCCCAAACTTAATGCCTGTGATGCTGGTCTCCATCAGCTTGATAGACTCGCTTCCTTCAATGTTCAATCGTACTCCCATTTTTGTTTCCTCCTTTATTTTTGTTCCGCATTCTCCCTTCCGACGCGCAGATTCCATGATCCGCTTCGGGCCGCTCTGCCGTCCCGCCGGGAATCGGTGCGCCCTCCGGGAAAATGACGGATTTTAACGGTTTCAAAGTGCAGCTTTATTCCGTTCCGGCTTTTCTTGTAAGCTGCACTTTCAGGTTTTTGGTAGTGTTGGCGAATGTCACCAGTACATCACAAACCCCATTTTTATCATCAATGCTGTAATCCAGTTCGTCCCCGTCCTGAAGGATGGAATTGACGAACTGCCTGTCCGCGTCCCATCTGCTCTTCTGGCTGCTGGGATTGTTGCTGAAGAACGTCAGTATCTTGTCCTGCTTGAAGTCCCCGCTGTAAAAGCGCAGCATACGCTCGATATATGTAACCACGAGAGTCTTGTAGATGGGTTCGAACTCGCTCCCGTTGCTCAGCAGATTGCGGGCCTTGTACACGGTAATGTTTTTGATATTCTGACCCTTGTACTGGGCGTTATCTGACGAGAATACGAAGCCGAAGCCGGTGCGGTTGATGGAATTCTTGATGGCGTTGGTAAATCCGGAGATCTCCTTGGTCATGCTGGTGGTGGCCAAAAGCGCGTTGTCATTGGCCTCCACGTCAAACCGCACGCCGGGATATTCCATGCTGGTATTCCGGAAGCGCTGCTTTAAGTATTCCGGGCACTGCCATGCCGCCACGATTCCCGCCGCCTCATAGGCCGCTCCCACATAGATGCCTTCCAGCCACATTTTCATGACATCGTCTTTCTCTGCGGAGAGAGCCACATTCCCCTCCTCATCCATTACCATCCGCTTATCCAGCACCAGGCCGGACTTATCCTTGGGAATAATGGTGGCGTTGGGAATACAGGGCACCACGAATTCGCTGTAGGCTTTCTTCATCAGGGGGGCGCATTTTTCCTTGTAAATGTTGATTCCCTCGGTGGCCACATAGTTAAAGGTGGACTCCTCGCCGGAACAAAAACTGAAGAAAGTGGTAATCCGATAGGGCTCTATGGCGTTCATCAATGTCGCCACATTCTCCATGGTATTGTTTCCCCGCTTTTCTTCCTGACGATTTCCCTCAAAGCGGATCCTCTGAAGCCTGCCCCCTTCTGTCTGGTTCAGTTCTACGTCAGGCACAATGCCGAACCAGATGGTATTGTCAAATTCATTCTTGTCATTGGTGGTGTTCAGATAGGTGATCAGCCGGGGCAGATTGCTGGCCTTTACCATCATCTCCAAGGGCAGATTCGTGACCAGGAGCCTGGGCTGCATTCCCTTCTCCCTGACCTGGTACTGGTCGAAAAAGGTCTTTACGCCCAGCATTTTTTCCATCAGAGGCTTTACCACCTTCACAAAATCGTCCTTGCTCTTTTTATAGAACTCCAGGTAACTGTTATAATTGCGCACCTCCAGTTCCCGGTCCACACTGCTCTCCATGGTGGAGCTCAGGGGGCAGAAGGTCCGTACCACCAGATCCCGCACATAATCGGACTGATTCTCATTCAGCGCGTCGTAATCCTCCCGAAAAGTTTCCATCAGGCTTGTGTTGACCTGATCGTCCACCACCGCAAGCTGGGTGCTCTCCTCCTGCTTCATCTCCAGAATCTTCAGTTCGCCGTCATCCCCCATACTCAGCAGACCCGCCTTGAACTCCGCCTGTCCCTGTCCAGCCTCATGGTCCCCCAGAAGCAGCCGGGTCTTAATGTCCTCGATGGCCAGAGGAAGCATGGCGAGAACATTGTTATAGTTCTGGCTGGCCTGTTCAAACTGGTAGTTCAGCTTATCTCCCATATCCAGCCGTTTGGGATCTCCTTCTTCCAGTTCCACATATTTTCCGTATGTGTACTGGATCTCCCTGCGTACCTGACGGATATCGTCCATGATTTTCTTGGGAGAGATCATCTCCAGAATGTTGCTGAACTGAAAATCCGCATTTGCCAAACCCTGCGCGTCTCTGGCGCCCATGAGCGTGATCAGCATGTTTAACAGATCATTGGATTCATTCAGGGGAATTTCCGTCACACAGTACTGCGGAATATTTTCCGGTTTTACCAGGCTGTACTGAATACTCCCCGTGGCGGCATCGCACCAGGAATACACCACTGGAGTAAACTTTTCCAGAAACTCCTCAAAACTCGAGACCAGCAGTTCTTCGTTAATCTCTTTCATCTTGTCGTCATCCAGGCTGCTCTTTCCCCGCACATCCCCAATCAGGGTCAGCAGGTTGAGACGCTCCGGATTGACCTCGGCAAACAGGATGGTTCTGTTTGTCTGCGTGATTGTCTCCATGGCTATCACTTCCTCCTTTTTCCTTATTATATTGACTTCTTGTATATTGACTTATTGAAACAGGGCAACATAGTGTATCTCCAGGTCATAATCACCTGCCGGCGATGTGATGTATATAATGTCGCCGAAGCTGACCCTGTACTGTATCTGCATACAGGCAATCGCGTTCCCCACCATGACTCCGGCCTTTGACCTGTGGAATAAAACCATGTTGTGATTTTCGTCCGCAATCAGGAAGATGTCATCCAGCCCCAGGGCGGCCGCCTGTTTCGGGTAGGCTCCAAAGAGATCTCCCAGAGAAACCCTGCTGTCCTTCACCTTATTCATCTGGAAAGAGAGCGGCGGTATCTCCTCCTCTTCCTCCGGCTGGAGTATAAAATAGGCATCCAGTCTTCCGCTGAAATGATTTTGCTTCTTTTCCTCCGTCAGGCGCTCCAGTTCCGGTTTGGGTCTGTGAAAGATCCTCCACAGCAGTATTGCAGCCAGTATCAAAAACGGCGCCGGAACCCACCAGTATATCTTCCACAGTGGTATAATCTTCATTCGGTACACATACTGCACCGCAGTTTCACCGTCGCTGACCTGAATCCCCACGCAGTGCGTTCCCACGCTCCGGGGGGAAATGCTCAGAAGGTTTCCTTCCAGCTCCACATCCGCCCCTTCCGGCCTGTCTGTGATGGAATAGGTCAGTATATCTCCATCCGGATCCGTAAAATAATCGTCCAGGCGCAGCGTCCACGCGCCCTCCCGAAGGGTGCGGCTGTCCTCTGGAATGCTGCCCGTGGGCATGGCATTCACCACCTCTATCTGAACGGGAAAGGTAAAACATCCAAACTCATCCCCCAATGTGCCGGTCAACCCATAGGCGCCGGAATGGGAAAAACTGACTTTTCCTTTCAGTATGCCCTCCGATACTCCCACATCCTCCTGGGAAAAATCTCTGTCCTCACAGGCAAGTTCCCAGGTAAATGTCTGGTAAAACGCCGGATCGCTGATTCCATGGCCGCTTCGATCCTTAAAAAAAACCTGATACTCCAATTCCTGATTTCTGCCTGCCCTTGCCTCAATCCGCAGCACCGGCGTCAGCTTCCGATAGCTGATAATATACACCTGCAGATCCTGTTTCTCGGTGGTTTCCCAGCGGATCACCAACTCTTTTCCTGCGGTTTCCGCCTCCCTGTTTTCTATCTTACCTACTGCGTAATGGGACAGGCCCGTCAGCAGAATTTCTTCTTCCCCATATCGGACTGTGGTTTCGCCCACAGGTTCCGATGACAGCAGCAGTACATTGATTTCATCCAGATACGGGGCGTCCAGCACGCATTTTATTTCCTGTCTGCCCCCTGCGTACATGCCGCTGGAAAACTGCTGAATCTTGTAAATCAGATTGTCCTGAAAGATTCCGTACAGCACGTTTATGAGATTCTCCGGCCCCTGGGCCGAGTAATATTCCGCCTCTGTTTTGGCGGCGATTTCTTCTAAAACCGCCCTGCTGCCATCATATTGGCCAAAGGCTACCGCATAGATCTGAATATCCTCTTCCTTACACCGATTGACGCACTGCTCCAGTTCCCTGTTGGACTGCTCCACCGTGCGCTCACTGTCTTTGGGCAGATCCGTCTCCCCGTCCGAGATCAGCACCATGATCCGCCGGCTGTTATTCTCTGCGGAAAACAGTCCATAGGCATGGGAGATTCCCAGTCCGATATCCGTATCCCCCGCATAAGGAACAGCGCCGATTTCCTGTTTCAACGACTCCCTTTTTTCATTCATCTCAATGGGCTGCGGCTCGGAAAAACACAAAATACTGTCATTATAAGCCACATACCCTATGCGAATATTTTCAGCCTGAATGGTGTCTATAAATGCCTGCACCATATCCAGCCCCATTTTTGAGGGATCGTTTGTTTTCATGGAACCGCTGGAGTCAATGACAAAAATAATCTCCAATGGTTCTTTCCCGGAAACAATTTCCTCTGCCTGAACTGCCTGTGGGAAGAAAAGACTCAGGACAATGCAGCAAAGAAATACTCCTATCCCTTTCATTCACTGCCCTCCTTTTCCCTTTCGCCGGATTCTTATTTCATTATTTAACTTGGGGTTTCCTGTTTACGGCCGCCATTTTCCGCTCTATAAACCACCCTGCATATTCCACTGCGCACCAGATGACTGCAAACCAAATGGTATAGGCTTTCGTGTTTATGTACAGCAGTATGGCGCCCATCAGCCATTCCACACATTGCAGGAATGCTTTTTGATAAACGATTAAATCTTTTTCATGCGATATTCCTCCTTTATTTTGTAAATCTTATCATAGATTGACATTCATCGACAAAAGATGTAATAAATAGCATTGTTATATGTAATATTTTGCCACTTCTTATGCACTCTCAGCGCCCCGGAATCAGAACGCAAAAAAGGACTGGGCTGAATCTTCAAAAGACCCAGTCCAATCCTTTCTATAATCAGTGCTTTGATTAAATGATTTCAGATTGCCTTCTTCAAGAAGTCATACAGCAGGATCGTTACATCAAACATCCCGTCTTTATCCTGAATTACCATTTCTCCGTCATATTTTTTCACAATCTGCCGTATAATCAGCAGTCCCATGCCATGGTCTTTCCCTTCGCGCTTACCGGTCAGATATCTTGCGCCTTCTTTTTTCCTTTTTCCTGCGAATCTGTTTCTAACATGCATGATTAAATTCCTGTTATCCGCATTAAGCTGCACATATATGATCCGATTGTCCGGAAGCTCCGTCACTGCTTCCAGGGCATTGTCCAGCAGATTACCCAGACAGATGCAGAAATCCTCCGCATGTAGTCCTACATCCACCGGCACATTGATCTGCGCCACAAAATCAATGTTTTCCCTTTGCGCCATATGGGCCTTGTAATTTATGATGCTGTCAATATAAATATTACCTGTATCAGACACATTTCTTTTGCTGCAGAGAAATTCCAGATTGTCATCGCAGTACTTTTCCAGCGCGGCATAATCTCTCTTTTGCAAAAAAGCCTTTTCTATAATATAACGCTGCTTCATGTCATGCCGAAAGCGGTTGATCTGTTCCCACCACTCCTTATTTTCCATATCCTGCCAAACACAATAAGCGCGCTGCTGCTTTAATATTTCTTCCCTTATGCGTTTCTCCATGCTCCCTTTTGCCTTGTCATATAGATAGAATGTAAAAAAATTAATCAGCAGAATGATTGCCACAGAAAGAAAATCAAAAGCCGAATCCTCCTGCGCACCTGCGAAAAACAAGGTGAATAAGATCCAGATGCTGCCTGCAGGCACCACGAACACCTCCAGCCAATCCTGAATACATAATTCCGTTTTCCTGCGGATTTTTACAATCTGGAAAGCAATCTTTATCAGCAGAAACCATATTATTTTAGATATCACCACCCATAGTATGTCGGCTCCGCCTTCATACTTCCAGGGCAAAAGTTCCTTCCCGTAAAATGTCAGCAATTCAGCGCACATTCCGCTTAAATACATAAACACTGTCACGATGATAAGTGTGCGGGCAGGATCCTTATACCGAAATCTGACCGCACAGAAAAATGAAATAATAAACACCGGCATATTTAGCCAGGGGATTCCCATATACGCCGCATTGGCATATGTAAAATTGTTAAAAATAACGAAATACCCGCCCCATGCAAACAGATCCTGACGCCATCCCCCATCCCTTTTGTCTAAAAAATTGTCGCAAAATATGCGCTGAGAGACAGTGGCAAAAATCTCCAGCATAAAAAGTGTGAGAATCATCCCCCTATTTTCTCCTTCAGACTCAGCAAATAATACTTTTTCACATCTTTCTTATATTTTTTGCTTATTTCCAGAATCATTCCGTTGTCTAAAGTGATCCTGTTTGCTGAATACTCCATGATAAACAGAGGATTAACCAGAAAGGATTTTCCGACCCGCAAAAACTTTATATCCGCTTTATTGACCGCCTCCTGCACCTCTTCCATTTTTCCATAGAATACATGCTCATTTGACAGCATATCTTCTATAGTAGTACTAATGTGAATTACTCTCCTGTCACTTTGAAAAAAACGAATTTTGAGAAGTGGAATCCGATAATATCTTTTACAATACGAAAAAGAATAACAATCGTGAAAATTAAACCTTGTGTTTAAGATACAGGCCATCAGCTCCTGCAACGCTGTCTTTTGTAGTGGCTTTTTTATCACCGTATAGGATTGAACTTCCAGCATTTTCTGAAAATACTGATCATAGCCGGTGACAAACACAATTACAACTCTTGTATCTTTCTTCCTGATAAATCTTGCTATTTCTATACCGTTCATTCCCATCATTTCTACATCCAGAAAAATAATATCCATATTTCCCGTAATGTCTATTTCGCATAACAAATCTTCACCGCTTAAAAAGCAATAGATCCGCGCGTTTTTGGATAGCCCCGCCATAACTTCATGCATCATTTGTTTTTGCCACTCTAATTCTTCCGGTATGTCTTCACATATCCCTATACGTATCACTATCCATCCCCCAACTTATAATGCAACGCACAATTTCTGTTCTTTCTATCCGATTTTGTGATATTCCTTACCATAATGGCATTATAAGATGTGTATTTATAAAATACAAGGGAAAATTTTCCAAAATATCTGCCATATTAGGATTGCAATAAATCTATTCTATTCCTTTGGGGTTTTTTATTTTTCATGAACAGAGAAGTTTTGTATACATAGTAATACCTCGCACTGAACATATAATCATTGCTAGGTGTTATCTGTTTTGTCTGGAGATTTGCGCAGCGGCTATGAACCTTTATTACCGGCCGGCGCCTAAAGACGCCGGCGTTCCCTTTCGTTCAGTCTGCTAATGGTGCTGCTTCTTTCTGCCCCGGATCACCTGATTCAGGGTTTGATACAGCTTATCCACATCCACCGGCTTTGACAAATGACCGTTCATGCCGCACTCCACCGACTTTTTCAGGTCATCATCAAAGGCGTTGGCCGACATGGCGATGACAGGGATGGTGCGGCAGTCCTCCCGATCCATGCCCCGTATGGCTTTGGTAGCCTCCAGACCGTCCATCACCGGCATCATGATATCCATCAGGATCACGTCATAGGTACCTGGCGGAGTAGAGCGGATACGCTCCACTGCCTTGGCGCCGTCGCAGACCCACTCCACCTCAAAATTGCGCTCCTCCAGCAGACACTGAGCGATCTCCGCATTGAGCTCATTGTCCTCCACCACCAAGATGCGGAAACCATCAAAGGAGAGGATCTCCTCTTGCTTTACTTCCCCTTCCTGATGGCCCAAAGTCATGGGAATGGAAAAGCTGAAGGTGCTGCCTTCACCGGGTTCACTGTTTAGCTGAATATTGCTGCCCATCATTTGAATCAGACGGTTGCTGATGGACAGCCCCAGCCCCGTCCCCTGCTGCTTAAAGGAATTTGCCCCGGCAACCTGCTCAAAGGAACGGAACACCCGGCTCTGATCCTCCTTGGCAATGCCCACTCCAGTGTCGCTTACCGCAAAATAAACTACGGAATTCTCTCCGCCGGCGGCAGACTCCTGCACAGTGAGGGTCACCTGCCCCTTAGCGGGGGTAAACTTCACCGCGTTGCCCAGCAGGTTGATGAGCACCTGACTGATCCGCACCCGATCCGCCTGAAACCATGTGTTGCGCAGCTCAATGTGCTGGACATACCGCACCTCCTTCGCTGCCATCTGAGGCGAGATGAGATCCTGAATGGTATCCAGCATCTCGTTCATATTAAAATTGATGGGTTCCAGCTTCATCTTGCCGCTCTCAATCTTAGACATATCCAAAATGTCATTGATGAGTCCCAGCAGATAGTTGGAGGAGGAGCGGATCTTTTGAAGGCATTCCATCACCCGCTCCGGTTCCTGATCCTGCTGAAGGGCAATAGCTGTCATGCCGATGATACCGTTCATGGGTGTGCGGATCTCATGGCTCATGCGGGAAAGGAATTCCGATTTCGCCTTGCTGGCGATGTCGTGCTGCTGCTGACTCAGTTGGCCCTGGATGACCTGTCCAAGCTCGATCAGGTTTTGCTCTTCCTCCGGATTCTCCAGCAACTGCGGCGGAACATCCAAAATGCAGATATTACCAATGTAATTGCCGCTGTCATACAGGGGAAGGGTTATCCCCTGTTGCCCCGGCATAACACTCAAAAAGCGCTGGATCACACTGTCTTGGCTGTCCTCCGGGGAAAAACAGCGCGCCTCCTTCTGATCCAGCCACTGGAAAAAGGACGTCTTTTCCTCCTCCTGATAATTCCTCACATTTTCATCGGCAATGCGCCCATTGCGGCACCACTGATATTCCAGATAGTTGGAGTTAAAATCGGCTCGCAGCAAAGAAAGCAGCACACCTCCGGCCTGGTAGAACCGATCCATCTTCCGAAGCAGCAACATCATCTGCGCATGAAAATCAGGACCCTTGCCAAAGAGATCCAGCGCCATGGATACCAGGCTGACGTTCTCGCAATAGTTCATGCCATTGATCTCACGCTCCCGCATAGGGGGCAGAGGAGTATTACTCATTGTCTCCTCATAGAAAAGATATGGATGTTCATCGTCAGAACGGACAAGGCCCCGTGCCAGCTTAGCCATACGGATCAGTTCCCTGCTGTCCCGGACAAGCGTTCCTGATGCCAGTCCGGCGCACATCCGAACGTAAAAGTCCTTATCCGGGAAAAGGACAGCCGCCCGTTCCAGCAATTCTCCCACAAACCTTGCCGCGCGCTCCTGGGACACTCCCTCCAGCCACAGAGCAAACTCTTCCTCGTTCAGGCGCAGAGCCACCGTGCGGCCCCCGGTCTCCCGGCCGAGATCCTCACAGCGTTTACGTATCAACACCCCTGCCTCCTCCAGGATCATGTCGCCGAAAACAGTACCGTTCTTTTCATTGGCCTGCCGCAGGCGGTCCAATAACAGATTGACCATCATACCCTCCGGCTGCTCTCTCCGGCACTTCTCCAGCTGCTCGACGCCCGCGCTGAAGTTATAGAGACCGGTGGTTCCATCCATGGTATTTTTCCTGCGCTCCTCGGCTTCCTTCTCCTTCTGCTCCTGAATGTTTCGGATGCTTCCAACGATCTTCCACCGCTCACCGTCCGTATCCCGAACCGCCTTGCCGCTCAAGGCCACCCAGGTAAACTCCGCCTCCTGGGGCCAACGCAGCCGAAATTCCGCATAGGGACTGTCCGGCGTCTGCCGCAGCACCCTGATCGTCTCTGCCCGATCGTCCTCATGGATGAAGTCAGAATAGGCAAAGCCATTCTCGGTTCTGGGACACTCCCACTGACCGCTCATGGTCGGGTGATTCACCACGTCCAGCATCTGGCTTTGCAGGTCGTAGGTAAAGAAGATATCCTCCGTGGACTCCAGCGCCACCTTGTAACGCTCCTTCTCTGCCAAAAGAATATTTTCCGCTTTCTTCTGCTGCTTTGTCAAATTGACCACTACATCGTAGAGTGCATCAATTTCCATGATGTTGGAGTGTTTAAAGTTTTGCAGGCCCGTCTCGCCCTCCCGGATGCACTGCATCAGCCGCTGAACCGGGCGGATCAGATGGCGCACGATCAGATAGATGCCGAATACTCCAAAGATCAAACCTGCCGAAACGGCGACCATCATCCACCCATAGAGCTGTCGGCTCAATCCGAACAATTCTTCTTCCGTGTTCAGCCCCAAGAGTACCCAATGGGTATTTTCATAGGGGACATTGTTGCTGTACAGCTTCAGTGGACACGCCACAGCGTAGACTTTCTGTCCGTTCAGCCTGACATCCCGTACAAGAGAGAGGTTGTCGTATGCCATCTCCTCCAATTCGAAACTGTCACCGGAGGAACGCACCAAGTCATAGAGGATACCCTTACCCGTCAAAGGGACGCAGCGTTCCTCCTGAATGGCCAGCATGTACCCCGCCTGCTGGTTTTTGTTCAGCTCCGCCACCGGAAAGTAATCATACAGACTTCTGCAGGAGATTTCCACTCCCAGCACCCCATAGGTCTGCCCCATGTACCGCAGAGGCAGAGAGTAGGTAATCATCTCATGGGGATCCACCCTGTCCTTCCCAAGCGAAAAAGGCAGGGACCAATAGCCCAAATCCTCTGTATCCGCCTCCGGGTACTCCTGCCCTGCCCGCCAGGGCTCATAGAAAAAATTGTCGGCATCGTTTTGCCCCTGACCGTCCATGTGGAAGTAAGTCGTCCAATTCGAATCCAAAGGAATGTTCCACTCTTGGGACAACTGCTTGTTTCCCCTCTCCAGCAGAAAATCGGAGTAGTTCACAGGGCTTTTGTAGGGGTCAGAATCCCGAAGGAAAAATCCGTCATACTCCCCCGCCGTATGTATGTTCCTCCCATCTGTGAGAACCAGAAAAAGTCCTGTAGTGGAATTTCCCTGCAGAATATCCAAACACTCAGGGAATAGCTGCTCCAACAACCGGTTTCTTTTCTCGTGGGACATCATAAGCTCTTCTACCCCAATCCCCTCCTGCGCAAGAAACTCTTCCAACAGACCCGTGATCACCTCTTCCTGTTCCTTGATGGAGCCCCAACGCTGATTCATTTCATTTTGCAGCACCACCTGGCGGTTTTCCACCAACCGTCTCATCATGCCGCTGGCATACTCTTCCAATGTCCGGGCAGTCCCCATGGCCACCAAAGTGCCGATGATAATCACACTCTGTATCAGCATAATCGTAATCAGGGGAATCAGAAACATGCGAAAAATGGTGAATTTTTTCTTCATATGACTCTTACCTCTCATACTGTTCCTACTTGTTTACCGCAGTATTCATCGCCTGGACAAAATCGGTGTACCACGCTGTGAAAGCCTCTTGGCTCACATAGGGGGCGGCAGCTTCCTCCAGCTCCACTCCCTGCTTCACGGCAGCCTCCACGACAGCGCGGTTCTCCGCCGCCAAGTCCGCCAGGTTGTACTCTAACACCTTCCGCGCCTCAATGCCATTTTTAAAGCTCTTGTTGGTGTACAGGGTTAAGTCCGCAATACTGTCCAGCATAATGGTCAGACATTCATAGGTCTTGGGAGACACCTCCAGCCCCCGGTCCGCAATCACCTGATCCAGTTTCTGGACGCTGTTTGCCTCCTTCAGCACTGGCAGATAGCCGGACACACAGCCAAACTGGAGGTTGTTTTCCGCCTGGGTGAACCACTTCAGAAACTCCACGGCGGCATACTCGTGCTGCTGGTCCGACTTGCTGACCACCATACCGGCTCCCTGCTGCACAGCATAGTTCTGTCCTCCCTGAAAGACGGGGGGCATTTTTACAATGTAGTCGATGGCGTGGCTTCCGCTGTCCAATTCCACTTGACCAGGGAAGTACATGGCGGAGGTGGTGGAACCGGTATATGCCAAAAGATCTCCCGTCTTTACATCATCAGAGCGGAAAGAGCCGTAGGCTCCGAAGTAACCCTTTACCAAAGGGACATAGTAGTTCTCCCAAAGCCGAAACAGTTCTTCCTGGGGAATGTTAAGGGTCACTTCCCCGTTTTCCACATGAAAGATCTCCACTCCCAGCTGCTGCATTCCGATAATAAAGTAGTTTGCCATGGCGTCTCTGCCGTAGAAGGCCTTGCCATCCCCGGGGACATCGGGGGTAAGGCTGTCGGTCCACTCATAATAGACTTGAGCGGTGGCCACCACTCCCTCAATGGTCTCCAGATCCTCCAGTGAAACTTCAGTAGCCGCAGCAAAGACATCCCAGTCTGTCTTATTAATCATCATAACCTCTGTGGACTTCGCCACGGGGAAGATCCGCAGGGTCCCATCGGCGGCAATGCTGCCTTCCTCAATGTAAGAGTCCACATACCGGTCCAGCTCCTCCTGGCTGAGATAGTCCGACAGATTGGCAAGAGCCCCCGCCTGCTCCACCTCATAGGCGGTATCGGCGTAGGAGGAAAACACATCCGGCATGATGTCGGCTCCCACCTTGCCGCTGATGGCATCCCGCACCGCCGCCTCCAGATCAGCGACTGAACCCTGGGAATAACTCTCTACATAAATCCCCTTTTCCCGACCCACGGTGTCATTAAACGTCTCCACCAGTGCATCAAAAGCAACTTGCTGAGAGCCATTGTAGTAATGCCACACCGTAAGGGACACCGGATTTTTGGGGTCCAGGGGGGTTTTGCTCCCGCACCCCGCCAGGCCAAGAGTCAGAACTGCTGTCAGGGGAATCAAGATACCTCTCTTCCCTGCACATCTAAATCGTCTCATATGTAACTACTCCTTCCATCTGCTGCAAAAGACTGTTTATTGCATCAAGGCGCCGGCGCAACAGCCGGTCCCAATACAATCTGTTTCAGTACTCTGCCATAAAAAATAGCAGTATTTAAATTTATGATGTATTGTTAAGCAGCCACACCAAACAATCTCATAACTTTAAGAACTGCAATGCTTAATTTATCATGTTTTTTAAGCTCAACAACTACAGATCCTGTTTTTATCCGCCACGTTTCTTTTTTGAGATGTAACCGCTGTTTTATTACATTTCAAAGCAGACCTTATTATGGACAAATATTTAATTTCCCTGTGCGCCTTATAGGCCATGCTCTCTAAAATTATTGCGCTTACATCCGAACCTACCCGGATTACCTGACTAGTGTGCTGACCGGATTATATCTGGCAAAACTCCGCAGAATAAATTTTCATCGGCAAGGCGAAGGAGGGAGGCGATGCGGTGGCATCGTTGACCGA
>JAAWKU010000197.1 GCA_022797535.1 Lachnospiraceae bacterium
GGCGAAGGAGGGAGGCGATGCGGTGGCATCGTTGACCGACGACAACGCAGTCCGATGAGAATTTAGGCAAGGAGGTTTGTCTGAATATAATCCGGTCAGGACACTAGATCGTCAAATCATTTTCTTCCTTAAAATTTATCGCTTCATCGAATATCTGGGCCAAGACCTGACAGAACAGTCCGGCTATGACAAATACCAGGATCACCACCAACATGGCTACAGTGGTATAAACAATGCTGCGCACCACAGACATCAGCACAATCAGACCACTATAATAACTCATATGTTTCAGGCTGACCACATTCCCCCGTACAAAACAGTTCCTGGACAGCACGGTTTTAAACATCTTCCGCAATTCCCAGATAATAGCCAAAGCCAGGATCCCCAGTACAAAATAGATCGTAACGATCTCCCCGTAATTCATGGCCAGCCACTCCACATACTGCCCCGCCCATTTAATGCTCCAGGGCAGCGTCAGCGTCACCAGAACACCCGCTCCAAACATAAAGTCCACCAGATATTTAGTAATCTTAATGATTGTAACCCTTTTCATCCTTTTGTGCCCCCTTCTGTTATTTCCCATACAGCACTGCAACAATGCTTTGACGCTTTGGCGCTATAGCGCTATAGCGCTTTGTTTGCAGGCGATCAATTTTCCCTCTGCTTTATGTCTTGGTTCATATCCATAAAATACCATCTATTCTTTCGAATGTCAATATATTTTTATTGATATTCGATAAAAATATATTGACTTTCATTTGATGCATATAGTATATGTATAATGCGCAGATTTGTAAATTGTAACACGACAATCCCATTTCGTAAGCGAACTTCGCTGATTTTCATTTGTATCTCTTCATATTATAATGGGTTTATCGTTATAATGAGTATATCGGTTATAATGGGTTTATAAGAAAATCTTGGGACAAAAAACCAGAGATGATTCTGGGATTACAATTCATGAAATGTATCCATAATAATATATCAAAAGCAGTTTGAGAAGTAAATTCCATATGTCAAAATATAAAAAGCCACTGATCCGGGGCAAAAAACTGGCGGAAAGCATCGCCGCCCGCCAGCAACAGAGAAACTATAGTACCTGTATTCCTTTAATGCATTATCTGGCATACTGCCATGGAATTACCACATAATAATTGCCGAACTGCTTCCTGGCAAAACGGTCAGGCTGGAAATCCCCGATCCGGTCTTCTCTGACCACATAGACAATGTTGGCGTTATCCTGAATCAGTTCCCCACTGGCATGGTAAAAATGATACCGATTCTCATAAGATATTTCCGCTCCCCGAAATACATCTGTCTTACCTTGAAAATACGCCGCATCCATCTTTACCG
This sequence comes from Lachnospiraceae bacterium, assembly GCA_022797535.1. Lineage (GTDB taxonomy): Bacteria > Bacillota > Clostridia > Lachnospirales > Lachnospiraceae > Acetatifactor. Next base: position 1,354 of record JAAWKU010000197.1, read on the forward strand.
CATACATGGTAAGGATCTGGCTTACCCACCAGGAACCGTCAGACTGGGAATCCGGCGTGATATAGTAATAATCCGCCTCCAGATCCCCGGCATATTCCACCGCCTCTATAAAATCCGCAAAGAAGGCTGTTTCCATCCTTTCAGCCCAGTCCGTAAAATATTGATTGAGAAACAGCACCAGCAACAGGCCGTAGACTGCTGCTGGTACTACCGCCAGGCGTTTCCACTCCTTTATAATGGTATACGCCGCAATACCTGCAAAAGCTATATGGCAGTAAAAAATAATATTGATCCGATTCACATTCACATTGTTTATAAACAGGCCTGTCAGCAACGCAGCTCCCCAGTAAATCAAAAGCAGGACGCAGGAGATCTGCTGCTCCCCCTCTCCCCTGACGGCGCGTCGTACCGTGATCCCGGCTCCCGCCAGCACCAGGGGCATGGAGCACTGATACAGAGTGCCGAAGTCATCTATGGAATTCCAGAGAAGGTCCGATTTCTGCAGAAAAACCTGCCGCCACAGCGCGCGGGCATTGGACCAAAGCTGCACCAGGGGCTGCTCTGAAAAGAATACAATGTCGCCGGAGCGCATACTTTCCGGAAAATAGGCCATGGTGGTGAAGGGAAGCGTCACCGTCTCCCAGCCCATAAAATTAATCAACATGGTTCCATAGATCGGCCAGGAAATCCCAAAATAAACCGCCATGGACAGCAGCACCTGTCTCCAGCTTACTTTCCGCCCCAGCAACAGCGCAATGCAGGCCGCCGATAAAAATACCGGCACCATATAAAAGGATACCCCATAGGAGTACATACACAGGGCAAAGAAAACCATGGAGCCGTACAGATACCGACTCTTTTGCAAACCCTTGTTGAGGAAAAACAAGCCCAGTAGGAACATATGGGGAAACAGATTGCAGTCCAGCGCCCATCGGCTCTGCATAAAATGCCAGGGGGCTATGGCCACGCACAGAAGCGCCAAAGTCCCGGCCCTGCGGCCAAAAATATCCCGGATCAGCCCGTGCAGCGCCCAGGCCCCGGCTATGCTGGCCAGCAGCATGGGCAGCCGGGCCGTGACACTGTTGAGCCCCCACAGCCAGATAAACGGGACGGTCAGATAGGACAGAAGCACGCTCATCTGCCCATATCCCCATGCCTGAAAATGGGCCGGAAGCCAGTTGCCAAAGCGGTCCGTGCCATAATTGGCCAGGGCCAGCGCATCCACGGCCCCCATGGCCCCATCCTGATTGAAACCACCGGGTATGCTGCCAAAGCCAATACTGCGGATAGCAATCAGTCCATACAGGATCAGCAGAACCGTCAGACCATCCTTCCGCTTTACCGAAGCCCGGTCCCCATAGTCCTCCCGACGGCCGTTTCTCACGTTATCGGCACAGTCTTCTTCCAAAACTGTCTTTTCCCTGTAAGGCAAAAAATGCCTGCCGAAAATCCGCCACAGCGCCGGATATCTGCCGGCCAGGAAGTGCGCTCCCGCTGCCGCCACAATCCCTATGATCAACCACAGGCAGATACCGTTTAATATGCTCATGCCTACCCTCTCCGCAACATAATTCTGTTCCAGCCCCTGCCAATCCCTATGGTAACATTTGAGTCACTGGCAGAAACTGCCTGAACTGTAAAGAATACAAGATTCTCAGATAACTCATATTTGGAGCATACCATAGAACGGACAGGGTGTCAAGAATTTTTGGCAGGCAGATAATACACTGGTGTGCTGACACGTTTATATGTAGGTAAATCACGCAGGATATTTGTTCATCTGCAAGGCGGATTTTCGACGGCGTAGTGGTGGCTACGGCTAGAAAATC
>JAAWKU010000198.1 GCA_022797535.1 Lachnospiraceae bacterium
CTTCACATCCCCCTATTACCAGGGAATGTTGGAAAAATCCCTGATGCAGACCGGCAACAATGCCCGGCTGAAGAGGGTGATTGACAAGGCCCGCAGGGGAGAGGACGTGACGGTGGCCTTTATCGGCGGTTCCATCACCCAGGGCGCGGGAGCCATCCCCATCCATACGGAGTGTTATGCCTACAAGACCTTTAAGGGCTTCTGTGAATTGACAGGCAGGGGCCTGGAGGAGAATGTACACTATGTGAAAGCCGGAGTGGGGGGCACACCCTCCGAACTGGGAATGATCCGGTATGAGACGGATGTGCTGGCGGACGGCATTGTGACCCCGGATCTGGTGGTGGTGGAGTTTGCCGTCAACGACGAGGGAGACGAGACCAAAGGGGAGTGTTACGACTCCCTGGTACGGAAAATTTTGGCCGCGGAGAACCGTCCGGCGGTGATTCTGCTGTTTGCTGTATTTGCCAACGATTGGAACCTGCAGGAGCGTCTGTCCCCTGTGGGAAGGGCTTATGACCTGCCCATGGTCAGCACGCGGGATACGGTGGTGGAACAATTCTATTTAAAGCCGGGCAGCGGTAAAGTGGTGAGCAAGAACCAGTTTTTCTATGATTCCTACCATCCCACCAGCGTGGGGCACACCGTGATGGCGGACGGCATTCTTCATCTGCTGCGGGTGGTGGACGGCCAGGAGGCGGATACGGACACGCTGGAACTGGAGAAGATTGCGCCTCCCATCGGCGGAGCGTTTGAGAATGTGCGGCTGCTGGACCGCAGGCATCCCCAGGGAGAGGAACCGGGCAACGGGCTGCCGTCAGGAGACGGAAGCGCAGTCTGGGAGCAGTGGAACGTGGAAATAGACTGCGGCGGCTTCTGCCATGTGGATACGGAGCTGCAGGCGGTGGAGAGGAATCTGGACTTGGGCGTCACCCCGGAATTCGCGGATAACTGGATGTACCGGGGAGCGGAGGGCGGCAGGCCCTTTACCATGGATATCACCTGCGAGAGCCTGTTGCTGGTATACAAGGACAGCGCCTCCAACCAGGTGGGCTGCGCCGAAGTGTGGGTGGACGGGGAGAAGGCGCTGTATGCGGATCCCCATGTCAATGGATGGACCCACTGCAACGCCCTGATCTGCTTTAAGGGTTGGGAACGGAAGCGCCGCCATGTGGAAGTGCGCCTGGCGCCGGGCATGGAGGATAAAGACTTTACGATACTGGGCTTCGGCGTGGTATAGGAAACGGCATAAACAGGAGGATAGGAAGATGCGGTTGGTATATGGAGAACAGGCGGTTCCCCTGCTGGTGGAGTCCGGCGCTTTTGAGGGAGTCAGGAGAATCGGGAGCAAGGTGGCTGAGGACATCCGCAAGGTGACAGGCCATAGGCCCCAGATGTTGGCGGAAGTCCGGCCTGGCGCAGGGCAGACTCGGGCGATTCTGTGCGCCACTGTGGGAAAAAGCGTACTGGCAGAGGCCCTGGAGAGGGCTGGCCTGCTGGATCTGTCCCAGGTCAGGGGCAGGAGGGAAGTCTACCTGATTCAAAAGATAGATGCCGGTGAACTGCGGCAGGCAGGGCTGGAGGAGCGGGAGCGGCAGCATCTGGAAGGGTTGCAGCAGCTGGAAGAACTGCTGCTGATCTGCGGCAGCGACAAGCGGGGAACGATCTACGGTATGTTTGCTCTGTCAGAATATATCGGCGTATCTCCCCTGTGCTTCTGGGGGGACGTGGAGCCCGCCCCCAATCCGGAGGCGGAGATCGGCGACGATATCCAGACCCTGTCCAAAGAACCCAGCGTCCGTTACCGGGGATTTTTTATCAATGACGAGTGGCCCTGCTTCGGCAACTGGACCAGCGATCATTTCGGCGGTTTCAATGCGGAGGCCTATGAGCATGTGTTTGAACTTTTGCTGCGCCTGAAGGGCAACTATCTGTGGCCCGCCATGTGGAGCGCTTCCTTTCCCATAGACGGTCCGGGCAGCGCCAATGAGGAACTGGCGGATCTCTACGGGGTGGTGATGGGATATTCTCATCACGAACCCTGCCTGCGTGCCAGCGAAGAGTGGGATAAAGTCAGGGGGCCGGAGACAAAGTACGGCAATGAATGGAATTTCTATACCAACGAGCAGGGACTGCTGAACTATTGGGAAGAGGCCCTGCGGCGCAGCGGCAAATATGAGAACCTGATTACCATCGGGATGCGGGGAGAGCGGGATACCTCCATGCTGGGCGAGCAATCCACCGTGGAGGAGAATGTGAACCTGCTGAAGGATATTATCCGTAAGCAGCGGGAGCTGATCGCAAAAAATGTGCACCGGGAGGAAGTGCCCCAGCTTCTGGCCCTGTACAAAGAGGTGGAGGCATATTTTTACGGGGATGAGCAGGTGGAGGGCCTGAAAGACTGGGACGAACTGGAGGGCGTGATCTGTATGCTCTGTGAGGACAACTTCGGCCAGATGCGCACTCTGCCTGCCCCGGAGGTGCGGGACCGCAGGGGCGGCTGGGGCATGTACTACCATTTTGACTATCATGGAGGCCCCATCTCCTATGAGTGGGTGGATTCCACGCCCATGGCCAAGACCTGGGAGCAGATGTGCATGGCCTACGAGTATGGCATCCGGGACGCCTGGATTGTAAACGTGGGAGACCTGAAATTTCACGAGGTTCCCCTGAGTTATTTTCTGGCGCTGGCCTACGATTATGATAAATGGGGGTATGGCAACAAGGACAGCTACCGGGAGTATACCGGGCAGTGGACCCGGAAAACCTTCCCCCAGGCCCCGGACCAGCTTCAGAAGCAGATCGGCCAGGTATTGACAGAATATATAGACATCAATGCCCTGCGCAGGCCGGAAGCCCTGAATGAAACGATCTATCATCCCTGCCATTACGGGGAGGCGGATCGGATGATCCGACGGGCGGAGGCTCTGGAGGCGCTGTCCACCCAGGTGATGGAGCGGCTTTGCCGGCGGGAGAGAGATGCCTACTACAGCATGATTCATTTTCCGGCCATGGCCAGCATGAATCTGTTGAAAATGCATTTGTTCGCAGGTAAAAACAGACATTACGCCGGCCAGGGACGAGCGGTGGCCAACAGCTACGGACAGAAAGTCCAGGCCTGTGCGGACAGGGATATCCAGCTTGCCCAGAAGATGGCGGCGTTTAAG
>JAAWKU010000199.1 GCA_022797535.1 Lachnospiraceae bacterium
TTCCTGCCGGCGCACACTCCCGTGATTCATATATGCCCTCCTTCGGCGTTCCTATATGAATCAGCGCGCCTGCCGGACATACGCTGTCTTTCGTTCCGCGTATCCCCTGCCGGCGCACTCCACGGTGATGCGCATACACACGCTCTGGCGCGTATATATGCGTCAGAGCGCCGTCATACAATCTCCTCGATGCTCTGGTATTTGCGCCGGATGGCATCTATATGCCTCTGCTGCTCCCTGGTCAGGCCGAAGCCCATGAAGCGGCAGTTGTGATCATTTTTCAGGATACAGAAACACATGCGTTTCCAGCTTGGAATGTCCTTGGTGGACTTGATATCATCGGTATGGTCCGGGATCCTGCCCACGAAGATAATCCGGGATTTCTTGCTGAGGGTGTAATTGGATACCCCGTTCCGGCGGATGTCATAGCCCCGCTCCAACAGTTCCTGTATGGTATCCTCATCCAGCCCGCCTCCTGTCTTGTGCCAGAAGATTATGGAACTGTTGAATTTCTTCACATAATTATTTCGCAGCCTCTTTGGCAGGGTGTCCAGCAAAAAACGGGTGTAGGACTCCCAGGTATGCCCCTCGGGCAGCGTGACATTGCGATATCCCATAGCCTTTGTTTTCCCGTAGATGCAGGCAAAATTCGCCCCCTTTACCCGGCCCACCAGCTTCACCCAGATTTCCGGATCTATGACCCGGTACAGGTTCAGGGAATCCTTGGAATAATCGTTAAAAGGGGAGGCCACACGCATCTGGGACACCTTCAGCCCCGCCATGTAATACAGATCGTATAGGCGGTTATAATCATAGCCGAAGAGATAGTTGGCATGCCACACATCGCTCTGAGACCAGTCATACAGTGGCGAAGCGCACCACACGTCCTTGAACTGTCTGCTGATCCAGCATTCCCCGTTATAGCCGTATCTCTTATTTAAAAAGCCGCTGTACCTTTGCAGGGATTCCTCGGCCCGCATGCCCAGAAGGCATACGGTCTTACCCTCCCCGTGGATCTCCCTGTACCATCTGCCGAACTGCTTTGCCAGATCTTCCTGATGCATCCGATAACGGTAAGTGGTAATGGGATTGTTGTCCAGATTGATCACGTACTCCTTGTCCGGCATGGGCCGAACCCAACTCTCCTTCTTGTTGTCATCCCAGGGATACCAGTACATCTCATAACTGCTGAGGGCGGTGCGAGTGGCCATGGGCAGACATACCCAATAGAGGTCAGCCTCCTCCCTGATCCGTTCAAAGGTACGCTCTATGTATTCCGTGGTCACCGTGTACTGGGCCTCAAAGTCCTGGTGGAACACGCCGATCCTTCTGTGGGGATAATACTTTTTTCGATAGTCCAGCACCAGATTCAGCAGCAGCCCGCTGTCCTTTCCCCCGGAGAAAGAGATGTAGATGTTCTCAAACTCTTCAAAGATCAGCTTCAGACGGGTCTGAAGCCTTTCATATACATCGCATTCCTCGTATTCCCTTAGCATGCCTCTCATCACTCCTATCCTGGGCCCGGCCGCCCCATGCCATGCATATGGCAGACAAGACCGACTTATGCCTCATTACACAAAATAGCATAAATTGGGGAAAATAATTTCCATTTTTTTCCAATTACTTAAAAACTTTAACACAAAAACCAACAAATTTCAACAAAAAAACAGGAATCCGGATCCCTTTCCGAATTCCTGTTCCCCTGTTCTATCTGCCGTGATGTCCTCCGTGATGCCCGCTGTGACCTCGGTCTCCGCTTCCTCCGCTGTCCCAGTCGGTTCCGCCGCCCTGGTCCGCGCCGTCCTCCCAGCGGGTTCCGCCGCTCTGGCCTACTCCGTTCTCCCGGCCCGTTCCGCCGCCCTGGTCCGCGCCGTTCTCCCGGCCCGTTCCGCCGCCCTGGACCACGCCGTCATCCCGACCCGTCCCGCCGCCCTGGCCTGCGCTGTCCTCCCGGCCCGTTCCGCTGTCCTGATTTGTTCCGTTGCCCGGGTTCCGGGATTCATTCTCCCAGCCCGTTCCGTTTTCCTCCTGTCCCGAGTATCCCTCCCGGTGGTGATGCCCTCCCCAGGTCTCCCCCTCATGCTGCCGGCATCCGGCGATCCGGTCCTGGATCTCTCCCATGGACATTCCATGGCAATCCTCCACGGTGACGCTTCCGTCATACGCCGCCAGTTCCAGATATGCCCTGTATTTACCGAAAGACATCTGGTACCGATGGGCCTCCTCCATACAATGGCTGTCGCTGGTGTAAGTCAGCACACTGTAAGGCTCTGTCTTGCCGATGGAACCCAACGCCTCCATTATGGCTTCCGGGCTGTCGGAGATCACGGTGAACACCAAAGTGGCGTTTTCTGTCAGATATCCCCTGTACGCCTCGTCCTCCAGCAGATTGCTCACCGCCTGCACATAGGGCTTGTTTTTCAGGGAAAAACGTCCCAGTATATCCTCGCCGTCCTGGTTGTATGCCTCCGCCGCCACCACCCGCCCATAGCGGTTGACCCCCAGTTCTATGGAAGGGTTTACATCCATACTGATATAGGAAGTGGGAATGGCATACAGAAAACGCCAGCCGGCCCCCAGGAGAAGAAACAGGCAAAAAGCCGCAGCCAGCCCATAAACGGGGACGCGCCTCCATGCCGGACGGCTCCGTCTGCCCCGCTGCCTCTCCAGATACCGAAGGGTTCCCTCCTTCAATTCCCGGGAGGCTGTGATCCCTTCCATGCTCCTGCGTATCCCATTCATGCCCACTCACCTCCCAGCTTCTCCCGCAATATTCCCCTGGCCCTGGAAAGCCAGGTGTAGATCGTGTTCTCCTTTTTGCCCAGGATCCCGGCGATCTCCACAGCGGAATACCCTTCGTAATAGAACAGATAGATTACCCTCCGATATTTTTCCGGCAGTTGCAGCACGGCCTCCATTACCTCCCGGGAAGCATTGTCCGGTGCATTGCCTTCCTCCAGCAGAGATTCCAGCGGAATCCATCTTCTGCGGGACAGGCTGCGCAGCCAGTCCGTGCAGGCGTTGACCGTCACCCGCACCAGCCAGGCTTTCTCATGCTCTTCGTTCTCAAAGGAGTCCTTATAAAGCATATATTTCAGGAACACGTTCTGAAACACGTCCTCCGTGTCATGCATGTTTTTCAGATGCACAAGACAAATCCTC
>JAAWKU010000042.1 GCA_022797535.1 Lachnospiraceae bacterium
GGAAGGCCATGCAGAGGGTCGTGCGGAAGGCCATGCAGAGGGTCGTGCGGAAGGCCATGCAGAGGGTCGTGCGGAAGGCCATGCAGAGGGTCGTGCGGAGGGCCATGCAGAGGGTCGTGCGGAGGGCCTCGCGGAAGGTCATGCAGAAGGTCATGCAGAAGGTCATGCCCAAGGCCTTGCCGAAGGCAGCCTTGAGCAGAGTAGACAGGTCATCTATGATTTTCTGGGGCGATTGGGAAAGGTACCCGGGGATATCTGTCTGCGAATTGAGGCGGAGCAGGATGCGGAGACCCTGAAAAAATGGTATCTGGCAGCACCAGGCATCCACAGCTTTGATGAATTTCGCAGAGATATGTGATATATGGAGAAGCCGTTCAGCGGGCACAGTCACAGGATCTCGAAGTTCATTTCATTATCGCCGTGATCCGGGCTGGAATCCTGCTGCGGGAAGCATAGAGGGGGATCTCTCTACCATGTCCGCTCGTCATCAAAATCTTCCAGACTGGGATCCAGGGGTTCCTCCCGCAGCACGGTGCGCATATAGCGGTTCACTTCGGTGCGCATGTCTCTGCGGCCCACACCCCGGGCGTCCATCAGACCATGGGTTGCCCACACCAGATGGATGCCGTGCTTACGGGCCTCCTCTTCGAAAAGTCCGTGGTAGCCTGACATGGACTTACAGCCCATATGAGCGTACATGATAACCATATCCGCATGGAAAAACTCACAATAGCGCCACAGATCCGCCACTCCTACCTCATAACCGCCGTTGGAGCGGCTTCGCATAATCATTTTTCCATAGAGGTAAGCCAGGTCGTAGATAGCTTTCTCAGGATCTTCCGTATTCACTTCTCTGGTGGAACAGAGGGTGAGCATATCCACCAGGGGCACAATGCCCCAGCAGTTGGTGAGCCACCCGGCAAAGGCCGTGTAGTAGGCTGCCTGTACCCCCCAGGTGATGGCCCGGTGGCGAAGGGATACGGCACAGGGCTCTTTGCGCTCATAGCCTTTCATCACCAATCGGGTTAGTTTTTGGTCCCGGCGCAGGAACTCCTTTTCTCTGCCTCCCGCCGCCATGTATACGGCATATCGGTACAGGGACAGGCTATTGTCCGTGAACTGAGGATAGGGGGAACGGGACACTTCATACCACTCCAGCAGATGAGCCGTTTCCTGGTTGAAATTTTGCATGGAGGAAAAAAAGGCATCCCAGTTAAAGGTTTCCCCGGTCTGTTTCTCTATAAAGGCGATGGCGTTACGAATCTCCGCCGCCGCATATTCCTGTACGCTGTCTTCGTCGTGGCGGATAGGCACGGCCAACTGAAAAGTAGGAATGCCCATCCGGGCAGCCATAAGCCCGTTGCCCATCAGGCTTCCGTCGCAGGTGGTATTGCATTGGATGGCGCATTTGCCGATCCGGGGATAGTCGTCTTCCACAGACACGCCGAATTCTGCGGCAGGCATGGGGCAGACATCATTGGGGATGCCGTACTCCTGGGCTTTGTCCAGGTAGTAGAACAGGCTGTCCTGGGCCATCATGGCACAGGTGTACACCGCCGGAACCTCCACAGACACCCACTTCAGATTGGGGAAGCCGTTCATGATTTCACTCATCATATTTTCGTCAAAGACCACCAGCCGCTGGTTCAGGGCTTTATCGTTGCCCAGCGCAGGATCCGCCCGAAACATTACGCCCATGCTCTTACACATGTCCGTGACCACCAGCTCCAGTGCTGTGCGGGTAATGCGAAGCTGCGTACCACGCAGTCCCTCCGTATGCCTGTCAAAAAAGTCCGGCACAGCCAGGTAGTTGACCATCCAGCGGTAGCGGAAGAAGGCCTTCAGGTTATTTAGATGAAGCATAAAGCCGATCAGGGTTTTCCAGATGCCCAGCCAGTGTATATAATCGTACCAGGTGTCTCTGATTCCCCTCCATTCCCTGCGTCTTTTTGCCTTTTTGCCACTGTAAAATTGTCCCAGCGGCTCGCTTCCCATGGCTTTTCCCATAGATAGTCTCCTTTACTGCTTTTTTAACTTCTTGATCTCCATGCTCTCCACAAAAGCCTGCACTCTGGTGCGAAGCTGCCCGGCGTTGCCCACGGCGTAGGGGCGGTCGATGCTAAGTACAGGGTAGCCGTACTCCTCCCGCATCACCTGGCTGGCATAGGCCCGCTCATAGCCCCAGTAGTCACAGAACTTGATCTGCTGGTAGATGATGCCGTCCGCATGAAAGCGCTGGGCCAGCCGGTTCATATAGGCATGGCGTTCCCTGATTTTTTCCGTGTTCATAAAGCGGGGGCATTGTCCTCCCTCCATATAGTGGCGGCAGATGCCGGTGAGGGCATCCTCCTCCTCTCGAAGGCATATCTCCTCCCGCCCCGGGAAAGAACCCAGGCAAAAACGGTCTGCCACCACCAGGGCCCCGGCCTCTTCGATCATCCGAATCAACTGGGGATCATCTATTTCCGAGCCTGCCAATACCACTTTGGCCCGATATCCGGGGCGCTGATCCGGCTGGCGGTTTTGAAGTTCGGCCAGGGTTTCTTCCAGAATGGGAATCAGCGGCTCCTTGGGACAGCAATAAGTGGCCAGGCATAGCACGGCAAATTCATAGCCGGTGATCCGGGGATTCTTCTCCCGGCGAAAATCGCCGATCTCCATGAGCAGTCCGCTTATGCGGTTGTGCAGGGCCACTGCCCTTCGAAGCGCCTGTTCGGAGGTATCAATGGAGAAACGCTTTTCCAAGGGTTCCAGCACATATTGGCGCATCTGGCGGACATAGTGTTTCAGGGCCGTCTCATCGGATTTCATAGGTACGTCCGCATAGGTGACGAAAAAGCCTTTCCTGCCGTTTAGGTTCAAATGTTCTATATTTTCCACACAGCGGTTCATCTGGGCGCAGGAATCAGGTGTCAGCATACAGTCCAGAAACTGGTAGCCTCCCTCAATGGCCCGTTCCAGGATGGCCCGACAGGCTTCGCACATGATGCTGGTCATATAGTAAGTTCCCATCTCTATGGAGCCGGTCCTGGGGGCCCGCAGCCTCACGGAAAAACAGCCCGGCAGGTTCAACAGCGGTTCCGGAATCAGAGAGCAGGTGCTGCCTATGGCAATCTCCCCCCTGTCCCTGGCCTGGCGTGCCAGGCTGTTGTATGTCTCCTGGAGTAAAGTCTCCAGGTCGTAGATATGTTTTAAATCTTTCATAGGTTATGCCCTTTTCACGCATTTCTTATAAAATGCTGATTTTTCCTATTGCCTTCAGTGACGATTTTCCCCTTTTCCAGGTCTCTTCATAAAGGGGATACCCGGCGCCGGTGTACATGAACGAGTCCTGGTATTATAGTGCGGTGCGTTATCGCCCTGTCCTTCTGCAAGGCCGCAAAAATATTTTGGCCTGATTCTTTCTGCATTAAGAACTTCTGTAATATCACCAGTGAAAAAAGGTATATTCCATAATCGCCGGCATCTAACAGCCGATCCATAATATAATGTTTCCTCTCAGGCGAATTCAAAATTTACAAACGCCGTTACACAAATAAAACGCCAGATGGATAAAACGGCACACGGAATCACATCCCCAGTCCAGTGAGAGCCTGCCGTATTCCCTGCGCCATCACGGAAGTTTCCGGCATGAAAAACACATTTTTACCAGTGATGTCAAAAGTGGACAGATCGCTGTCCTGACCGATGTAGGCCAGCACCGGCAGATTCCCCAGTTCCAGATACTGCTTTATTGATTCGTCCGGGAGTCGGTTGACAATCACTCCCAGCTTCTCATACATGACAAGGCTGTCGGCTACGGTTTTGATGGTCTGAATTACCTGGGTTCCCTTTTTGCTGGCATCCGTCACCAGAATCAGATGGGTCACCTTCTCCATGACCCTGCGGTTGATCTGCTCAATGCCTGCCTCTCCGTCGATGACAATATAATCAAAATTGTCCGCCACCAGGGCGATGACTTCCTTCAGGTAGGAGTTGATCTTGCAGTAGCAGCCTGCGCTCTCCGGGCGTCCCACTGCGATAAAACTGAAGGTGTCCGTTTCCACCATGGCGTCAAAAATATGGTATTTTGCTTCCCCCAGCAGTTCCAGAGCAGACCTGGTATCTCCGTCTTTCACAGAGGCCATAACCTCTCTGCGGATATCGTCGATGGTGGTTTTCACTTCCACCCCCAGGGCCGTGGCCAGTCCCACCGCGGGATCCGCGTCTATGGCCAGAAGTTTTTTATCCGGGTGTTGTTCGGCCAGAACCTTGACGGTCACTGCCGCCAGGGAAGTCTTACCCACGCCTCCCTTGCCCGAGAAGGCTATAATTTTTGTTTTATCCATGTTTTTCCTTTCTATCGTACCACAGGCATAGCCCGGGAGGCGGTACAGGTAAAATATTTAATGAACCAGTATATGGCTTTTGTACATTATACATTAGTTTTGTTAGATACCGCAAGGTATACTTAATTCTTTTTAGCAGGTCTTTTTAACAGGTTTTTTACAGGCTGACGTAACATAGAGAGAACTTTTAGAAATCTCTTGACAACGCTTTACCGCGCCACTATAATAAATTCAACTGAGAAAGACGATGACGGAGACAGTACATATGCCCCAAAGGTCACAGAGAGCCGCGTAAGCTGAGAAGCGGCGCGAGTAAGGTATGTGGAACATCCCTCCTGAGTTGCGGCACCAAAATGCCCCGGGCGGCATGAGTAGATGCCGACGGGTTTCTCCCGTGACAGAGGACGCATATGTTGGTATGTCGTAAATGGATGGGATGGATTCAGCTTCTGCCGTTTACGGTGGAGGCTGTTTATAATATGAGAAACCGGCCGGATACCAGCAAAACGCAGCGGGTGTCCGGCTTTATTCATGACAATAGATTTCTCGCAGAGCCTTGATATCGTTGTTTATGGAAAGTTAATGGAAAACCGCTTTTTCTACACAACAGTGCTATGGATTATGGCGATAAGCCAGGCAGACCGGGGGTTTGGCAGGGGCCAAACTTCCGTTATGCAGGAAAGAGGTAAGGATGAGAGACACAATCGAGATCAGATGGCACGGCCGGGGCGGCCAGGGTGCCAAGACAGCGGCGTTGCTGCTGGCAGACGTGGCGTTTAAGACAGGCAAATATGTACAGGGTTTTCCAGAGTATGGTCCGGAGCGGATGGGCGCTCCCATCACCGCCTATAACAGGCTCAGCGATAAACCCATAACCATCCATTCCAACATCTATGAACCGGATCTGGTGGCGGTGGTGGACGACAGCCTGCTGGAGACCATTGACGTGACTCATGGCCTTGGGCCGGAGGGAGCTGTCATTGTCAACAGCCAGCGGTCGAAGGAGGAGATTGTTTCCCATCTTGGAGGATTCCAGGGCAGGGTGTATGTGATTGACGCCAGGGAAATTTCCGTGCAGGCTCTGGGCAAATATTTTCCCAATTCTCCCATGCTGGCGGCCGTGGTAGCGGTGTCCGGCGTCATGGACCCCCAGGTATTTCTACAAGAGATGCGGACTTCGTACCAGCACAAATTTGCCAAGAAACCGGAAGTAATTGAGGGTAATATGAAGGCGCTGGAACTGACTTTTGAGGCGCTGAAGTAGTATATAAGGAGCATGGAACGGCATCGCCCGGTGAGAGGAGATGCGGAACTCTTAACAGCATCATCCCTGTCAGAGCACGGATCAAAATACGAATGCAAAAGCGGCCGGATCTTGATCACAGGAATGCGGTCTGACAGAGCGGATGCGCAACTCTAAATCGGAGGATATAAATGAAAAGTACGGAAATTCATGAGAAAAGTCCCTGGCAGGATATCACAGAGGGCAACAAAATATTTGAGCCGGCCACGTCCCGGCATTTCCACACCGGGGAATGGCGCACTTCCACACCGGTATTTCACGAGGAGAAGTGTAAGCAGTGTCTGTTGTGTTTTCCTGTGTGTCCGGATTCTTCCATCCCGGTGAAGGATGGGAAAAGAGAAGATTTTGACTATGATCACTGCAAGGGCTGTGGCATCTGTGCCCAAGTGTGTCCTTTCGGGGCGATCACCATGAAGGAGGGCAAATAAATGGCGATCAGAGAACGTTTATCCGGCAATGAGGCGGTGGCCTATGCCATCAGGCAGATCAATCCCGACGTGATGCCCGCGTTCCCCATCACCCCCTCCACAGAGATCCCTCAGTATGTGGCCAATTATATTGCCAACGGTGAAATTGACACAGAGTTCATTCATGTGGAAAGCGAGCACAGCGCCATGAGCGCCACTCTGGGAGCCAGCGCGGCAGGGGCCAGAGCCTTGACGGTCACCTCCTCCTGCGGCATGGCGCTGATGTGGGAGGAACTATATGTGGCGGCCTCCGACAGGCTGCCCATCGTTCTTGCGCTGGTGAATCGCGCTCTCACAGGGCCCATCAACATCAATGCGGACCATTCCGACAGTATGGGGGCCAGGGACAGCGGCTGGATCCAGATCTATGCGGAGTCCAACCAGGAAGTCTATGACAACTTCCTGCAGGCGTTCCCCATTGCTGAGGATCCAAGGGTGCATTTGCCTGTGATGATCTGTCAGGACGGCTTTATCACCAGCCATGGCGTGGAGAATATTCTGTTGGTGGAGGATGAGAAAGTCAGGGAATTGGTGGGGGAGTATCATCCGGAGCATTTTCTTCTGAACAGTAAGGAGCCCATGGCGGTGGGGCCTTACGCAGTGTCTAACTACTATATGGAAACGAAACGGGGCCAGCGGGAAGCCATGAGCAATGCCAGGGAAGTGATTCTGGAGCTGGCGTCGAAATTTGAGGAGATGACCGGCAGGCGCTATGGATTCTTTGAGGAGTATGCCATGGATGATGCGGAGTATGTGATTGTCCTCATCGGTTCCGCGGCGGGGACCTGCAAGGCGGCTGTTGACAAGATCCGCCAGGCCACGGGAAAAAAGGTGGGACTGTGTAAAATCCGTGTGTTCCGACCCTTCCCCGAGAAGGAACTGGCCCTGACGCTGAAGGACCGTAAGGCCATCGCCATCCTGGACCGCAGCGAAATGTTTTCCGCCACCTGCGGCCCTCTGGGCGCGGAAGTGCAGGCGGCGCTGTTCGGCGTAAAGTCACAGGCGGAGGCGGTAAACTATTTTTATGGCCTGGGCGGCAGAGATATTACGGTGGAGGACTTTGAAAAGGTTTATGGCCGGCTGGAAGAGATCGCCCGGACCCATGAGATCCCGGATATGTATGAATATATTGGGCTTCGCGCGAAATAAACCGTACGCTGAACTCTTAATTTAGGAGGAGACAATGGAAAATACATATAATTTTAAAGAAGTTATGAGCAGGGAGGAGCGTTTGGCCCCCGGCCACAGAATGTGTGCCGGGTGCGGTGGCACTGTGACGGTGCGGGCGGTGCTTCGGGCGCTGCGCCCCGGGGACAGGGCGGTGGTGGGAAATGCCACCGGCTGCCTGGAAGTATCCAGCTTCATGTATCCCTTCACTGCTTATGAGGACAGCTATATCCATAACGCTTTTGAGAATGCGGGAGCGACTCTGTCAGGGGTGGAGACGGCCTATCGGGTGCTGAAAAAGAAAGGCAGGATAGACGATACATTTAAGTTCATCACCTTTGGCGGCGATGGCGGCACCTATGACATTGGTTTTCAATCTCTGTCCGGCGCCATGGAGCGGGGACATGATATGGTGTATGTATGCTATGACAACGGTGCTTACATGAATACGGGAACCCAGCGCTCGTCAGCTACTCCCCAGTATGCGGATACCACCACCACTCCCTCTGGCCGGGTCAGTGACGGCAAGGTGCAGGTGCGCAAGGATCTGACTGCCATCATGGCGGAACACCATATTCCCTATGCAGCCCAGACTACTTTCACGGACAATTTCAAGGACCTTCACACCAAGGCGGAGAGAGCTATTTACACACCCGGGGCGGCGTTTCTGAATGTGATGTCCCCCTGCCCCCGGGGCTGGGGTTATGATTCTTCCGAACTGATGACCATTTGCAGGCTGGCGGTGGACACCTGTTATTGGCCCCTCTACGAGGTGATAGAAGGTAAGTGGATGCTGAACTATGTGCCAAGGAAGAAACTTCCCATTAAGGAATTTCTGCGTCCTCAGAAGCGGTTTAAGCATCTTTTCCAACCTGGCAGGGAGGAGCTGCTGGCCCGGTTTCAGGCAGAAGTGGACAGGCAGTGGGAGGCTCTGCTGAGGCGGTGTGAATCCTGACACGCATCATACTTTGACCCGCCTGGTACTGGACAAATGCTTCAAAAGTTGATACCATAAGAGGAAGAGATCCGGCGGGAAAGGCCGGATCCATGCCGTTGCCCGGCAGGATGGGAGTGGGGGCGTATGATGGACCAGGAACAGCTTCAGTGCATTTGGGGAAAATGTGATAAGCCCGTTTTTGTTTTTGACCAGGAGAATGAGAACTGCCGCATGGTGTATCGCAACGAAGCGGCGCTGCAGGCCTGCCCTGACGGCACTTCCCGGTTACAGTCAATCAAAGAGGCTATGTGTGCTCCTCCCGAGGAGAATGCAGCGCTTTTTTGCCATATAGGAGAACGTGTTTGTTCCCTGGTGATTTTCTCCTGGGACAGATTCAGGGTCTGCATGCTGCACGATGTGACCATGCAGTATCAGGAGAACAGAAGGATGGTGGATGAAGCCGTGATGGCCAGCCGGGCCAAGACCAGCTTCCTGTCGGAAATGTCCCACGACATCCGCACCCCCATGGGGGCCATCATCGGCATGACGGACATCGCCCTGATGCAGAAGGAGATGCCCGGCAAGGTCAGGGAGTGCCTGGATAAAATTAAGACTGCGTCTGGTCATATGATGTCCCTGCTTAACGAAGTGCTGGATATGTCCCGGATTGAGAGCGGTAAGATTTTACTGCAGCCGGAGCCTGCGGACATTGCGGATCTGCTTCACGAAATCCTGATTGTGGCTAAGCCCCAGGCGGATGCGGGAAGTTTGCATTTTCGACTGGAGATAGGCCCTATGGATCAGGAGCGGATTCTGGTGGATGGGGTGCGCTGGAAGCAGATCTGTATCAACCTTCTCTCCAATGCCATCAAGTTTACGCCTGCGGGGGGACATGTGGAATTCTATCTGGGTATGACAGACATGGAGCAGGAGAACCGGGTGCTGATGACGCTGCGGGTGCGGGATACCGGCATGGGCATGAGTCCGAAATTTATGAAGAAGCTGTTCACTCCCTTTGAAAGAGAGGAGAAATCCACCGTCAACAAGATCCAGGGCACGGGTCTGGGTATGGCCATCACAAAGAATCTGGTGGAATTGATGGGCGGAACCATACGGGTGAAGAGCGCTCCCCGTGAGGGTACCTGCTTTACCCTGGAGATCCCTTTCGATGTGGCGGGAAATCCCCAGGATGCTTATCGGGAAGCACTGGAGGGCAGGCGGGTGTTGGCGCTGATTCCGGATGTGGCTCTGGGGCAGCAGATCAAAGCCATGCTGGAAAAGGCAGGAATGGAGGGGGATCTGGTCACGGACGCCATGGGGGTGGTCTCCTGTCTGAACGAGGCACTGCTGGAGGACGGGGAATACTATGCCTTCCTGACGGTGGACAGGGTGCCGGGGCTGGATATCATGCAGTTTCTGCCGGATGTGCGCAGGCGCATGGGGGCGCATTTCCCCATTCTGCTGCTTTCGGAGAGTGACTGGAGCCAGGTGGAATATCTGTACACCCGCTGCGGCGTGGACGATTTTATTCCGCTGCCCCTGTTTCTGAGCAGGCTGTCCGCCTCCCTCTATGCATTCACAGAGGAAGGAAGGCGGGAGAAAGACCAGGATGACGCAGGAGGCCAGTGGAACTTCGGCAGCAAGCGTCTGCTTTTAGTGGAGGACAACGAGATCAACAGGGAGATTGAGCAGGAGATCCTGAATTTATGCGGGATTCAGATTACCATAGCCCAGGATGGGCAGCAGGCTGTGGACAGATTCAGAGAGTCTCCTCTCTTTTACTATGATATCATCTTGATGGATATACAGATGCCGGTGATGAACGGGCTGGAAGCGTCCAGGGCCATCCGCGGCATGGACAGAGAGGACGCTCAGACTGTACCCATCGTGGCCATGACTGCCAATGCCTTTGTGGAAGACGTGAAAAATTCGCTGGATGCCGGGATGAATGCCCACCTGCCCAAGCCCTTCGACATTGAACAGGTATTTTCCACCATGGGTATGTTTCTGGAGAGGGGGCATATATGAGACCCTATCAAGAGCAGTATCTAAAAAATGTGGAAAAGGTTATGGCGCTGTCCGATACTTCCGGGGAGATCCCGGAGGATGTGGACATTTTTATGATGATCCATGATGAGAACGCGGCCGCAATCCGTGAGATTATCCGGGAGAACACGGAACTTCTCAGACGGGAACTCTTTCCCGTGCTGGACAATATTGCCTCTGCCCGGGAGGAGGAGATCGGCCATCTGGAGGATTTTGCCGCTCATCTGGCCACGGGGGACAGGAGTCTGGATCTGTACCTGCACTATAAGATTCATAATGCCCTGATTACGTATGCCAGGCATTGGAAAAAGAGGGACATGCTGATCCGGGAATTATACCAAACGGCGCTGGCCCTTTTCTATATGCAGGAAAATATGGATATCACAGGAGACCGTACTTATAGCTGGAAAATGGGAATGCTGTTCGGGGAGGCGGCTTCCTTTATCAAGGTATATGACGGGATAGAAGATGTGGAAACCAGGGGGTATATCCACCGTTCGATGGGAAACCTGGCCCTGTCCTACAATATCTTTACCGAGGGAGACAAGAAGCTGCGGGCCTTGAGGCGTTCCATAGAGATTCTGCAGGATCCCGTGTATCGGGAAAAGACCCCATCTCTTCCCTGGGACACCTATCTCTATAAAAGCCATCAGGAGCGCTCCACGGCCATGGGACTGCTCCGCCGGGGGGATACGGACGGATGTCTGGTCCGGGAGGTCATGGAATCCGCAGAGTATGTGTGGGAACGGCAATTGGAAAACAGCCGGAAGAGGGGCACGGCCCCGAATCTGCGCTGGAGGGTCACATATCAGGAAAGTCAGTATTACTGCGGTGTGCAGCCCCTCTCCTATCTGCTTACGCAGCTGGAAAAGATGTATATGGACTGTGGCAGGGAGGATTTTTCTGAGGAGGGCCTGTATGGGAATCTTTTTCTGCCGGCTGTCTATGGCAATTATCTGCAACACCACGCCGAGTACAAGGACGGGAAAAGAGACATCATATGTCATATGAACCATAATGTGGTGGACTATGTGCACAGGGTGCCCAACAACCAGCTCAATGATAAACTTATGCGGTATTTACTGAGATTTTTGCAGGGGTTTGTGGAGTATCCCGGAGAGATGCAGCAGAAGGATATCGTGATCAGACTGATTGCCTGCCGGAATCTGGATGCTTATGTGTTCAGCAGGCTGACGGCCCATATGGCGCAGATGCTGATGGGGAAAGTGATAGAGAAATGCCCGGAATTGTTGGTGGGAACTCTTTCCTGCGCCACTGTACAGGATGTGGAATATCGCAGGGAAGAGTTGCTGCAGTTTGTTTATGACGGCGGGATGCTGCATGATGTGGGGGCCCTGGGGCTGTGCAGGATGCTGTTGATGTCTGCCCGCAGCTGGATGGAAGAGGAATCCGCCATGTTCAAATGCCATGTGGAGGCAGGGGTCAGAATGCTGGAGCGGTGTGAGTCCACCCGGCCCTTTGCTCCCATCGCGAGAGGACATCATGTGTTTTACGATTGCAGCGGCGGCTATCCTGCTGGTTATGAGCGAACGGCTAATCCGGTACAGATTGTGACGGATATGATCTCTATCGCCGCATATGCCAGCAGGATGACGGAACATACTACCCATGATACCATGCCCATCTACACAGCTTCGGAAGTGATGGTGCGGATCCGCCAGGGGGCGGGGAGTCTGTTTCACCCGGAACTGGTGCGGATCTGGCTCACCATGGAATCAGAATTGACGGCGTATCTGCAATGCGGCCGCCGGGAGGCATATCTGGAGGCGATTGGTTTGATCCGGGGGCAGGAGGAGAGGGCCTGATTCCTTATCTGCCGAACAGTGTGCCGATGATTCCACGGCCCAGAGCGGCACCCACATTGCCTCCCAGCTTCTTGCCAAAGGAGCCCCCCACGGTTTTGCCGATGGTGTTGCCCAGTTCCCGTCCCACGGTGCCTGCGGCACTGTTGGCCACACTCCTGGCGGCGGATTTCACGGCCCGCTGCCCTGCGGCCTGTCTGCGTTCCTCTGCCCGCTGGGCGGCGGCAATTTCCTTCTGCCGGGCCTTTTCCGCGGCGGCTTCCTCTTTCAAACGTTGTTTTTCCTCTGCGGCAGCCAGACGGGCTTCCTCCGCTGCCTCCGCGTTGGCCAGATTCAGGCGTTCCAGAAACTCGTAAGCGGAATCCCGGTCAAAATAGTCATTGTACTTGGTGTACAGAATATTTTTGCGAATCTGCTGTTCCCGGATGTCATCATCCAGGGCCCCCATCTGGCTTTGAGGCGGCAGAATGTCACATTTCTTCACCACGGTGGGCACACCGGACTGGTCCAGCACGGATACCAGGGCTTCCCCTATGCCCAGGTTGATCAGAGTTTCATAGGTGTCAAAGTCGGGATTGACCCGGAAAGACTGGGCGGCAGCTTTGGCTCCCCTCTGCTCTGAGGGTGTGTAGGCATGCAGGGCGTGCTGCACTTTGTTGCCCAGCTGAGCCAGCACGCCGTCGGGAATATCCCTGGGGCTCTGGGTGATAAAATAGATCCCCACGCCCTTGGAGCGGATCAGCTTTACCACCTGCTCAATTTTGGTCAGCAGGGATTTGGGGGCGCTATCGAAGAGCAGATGTGCCTCGTCAAAGAAGAATACCATCTTGGGGGCGTCCATGTCACCGGCTTCGGGCAGGATCTCAAACAGTTCAGACAGCATCCACAACAGAAAAGTGGCATACATGGTGGGCCTGTTGACCAGAGTCTGACAGTCCAGAATCTGGATTACGCCCTTGCCTTCCCGGTTGCGGCAGAACCAGTCGGCGATATTCAGGGCAGGCTCGCTGAAGAACAACTCTCCGCCTTCGCTTTCCAGCGCAATGATGGCCCTGGTGATGGCCCCCAGGCTGGGCTTGGTGATATTGCCGTATTTCAGGGTCAATTCTTTAGCGTTCTCCCCCACATACTGGATCATGGCCCGCAGATCCTTGGTGTCGATCAGAAGAAGTCCCTCATCATCAGCGATCTTGAAAATAATTGTCAATATATCGCTTTGGGTATCATTTAACTCCAGAATCCGGGACAACAGCAGCGGCCCCATCTCGGAGATGGTGGTGCGCAGGGGCAATCCCTTCTCTCCGTATACATCCCAGTAGGTAGTGGGAAAAGAGTCAAAGGCGAACCCCTCCCCTTCCAATCCCATGGCGTCAATCCGCTCCTGCAGGCTCCGGGAGATTACGCCTGGCCTGCACATGCCGGCCAGGTCTCCCTTCACATCCGCCAGAAATACAGGCACACCGCAGTCGCTGAAAGATTCTGCCAGCACCTTCAGTGTAATGGTTTTACCGGTGCCGGTGGCGCCTGCGATCATGCCGTGACGGTTGGCCATGCCGGGGTATATGTATACCTTTTCATCGCCCGCCATACCCAGCCAGATCTTATTATCCTGATACATATAAATTCCTCCCCAATAAAGTTTTGTGCGTATTTCATCCCTGAATATGCTGTATCCCCGATCAAAAATAAATATGCCTGCTGTGTATTTTGTCAAACAGCGCAGGCATAAATACCTGCCTCGTCCGGGCCCTCATACATGCGGATGCCTGGCGCGCGGTCTCATGGAATGCGTGACAGGTTTATTCGTCTATATAATAGCACATATCCGTCAGCTGCGCAATTTCCCAGGCGGAAATTGGAGGATTATTTTTCCACTGTATACCGTACCTGCTGCATGCGTTGGTCCAGTTGGGCGCTGAGTTCCGCGCACTGGAACAATTCTCCCGCGGTGGCCTGCTGCAGGGACTCGGGCAGGTCCTTTTTATAGCGCAGCCGGTGCTCCAGATTGGCCCAGAACTCCATGGCTATGGTACGCAGTTGGACCTCTACTTTCATATTGCGCTTTTCATTTTGCAGGAAAATGGGCACTTCTACGATCAGGTGCAGACTACGGTAGCCGTTTTCCTTGGGAGATTTGATATAGTCCTTACACTCAATCAGTGTAATGTCGTCCTGGCTGGTCAGGCAATCCGCCAGCATATAGATATCGTCGATAAAGGAGCAGATCACCCGGATGCCTGCTATATCGTCCAGATTTTCCTCTATGGATGACAGAGTAATGGGGGTCAATCCCTTTCTGGCCATTTTTCTGCGGATGCTGTCAGGGGATTTGATTCTGGTCTTGATATTTTCGATGGGATTGCGCTCATGCTGCAGGGAGAACTGATCGTTCAGGACCTTGAATTTGGTCTCTACCTCCATGATGGCGCAGCGGTAACGGCTCATCAGCTCCTGCCAGGCCGCAAATATGCTTTCCATGGTGGCAATGGAATCGGATGTGATCAGATCCTTTATTAACTGGTTAAAATCTGTCTCCATAGTGACGGTATTTTGTTCCATACGGAAATTCCTCCTGTAATCCATGTTCTGTAACAGCCTTGTTACTCTCCCTATTATACCGCGTGGGCGGGGAGAAAAAAATTAAAATTCTATAGTATTCCTGTAAATTTTCAGATCACGGAGCGCTTTGGGAATTCTATAGATTTCTGTTGTCAGGTCTATTCTGGCAGTCTATAATAGAGGAAAGGTACAGGAGTGAGTTACTTCTGTATATGATATAACTTGAAAAGGAGCTCTGAAATATGGGACATTCTTCCAGTAAGAAAAAGAAGCACTGGGGGCTGAGGATACTGGGTATCTTGCTGCTGTTGGCCATTCTGTTCCTTCTGATCCAGGCCATCCGGCTTCTGCCCACGGCCCGCCGCCTGCAGACGGCGTTTAATGCCCGGACCTGCGGAATCACCGCCCAGGTGACTCTGGACCGGCAGGCGCTGACAGCCGACCAGCGGAGATTTTTGCGCAGCCTCAGCCTGCTTGCCGGATTGGATGAGACGGAGTGGGACAGACTGAACCTGCAGGGCGGATATGAGGCGGGCGAGGTACGCCTGGCTGTATATGGCGGGGAGGATGCCCTGCTTACGCGGCTGTACCTGACACAGGATTGCCAGGCCGTGGACATTCGCGCCATTTATGACAGGGCCTATGCCAATCTGACGGAAAAAGTGGGATTGTTGTCCCATGTGCTGCCTCAGTGGAATCTGGGGGAATATGTGGCGCTGCAACAGTTAGAGCGGGCCTTTGGGCTGCAGGTGGGAACATTTCCCGACTTTCAGGGCGGGGTGGAGCGGCTGCAGTCCAAATTGTCCCTGCCCATGCTGTGCGGGGTTATATTGGAGGCAGACCAGTGGGACCGGGACGCCGGGAAGCTGGTTTATCACATCACTGCCTCGGACCCGCGCCTGGAAATGGTGCGGAAAATAGCGGAGAAAACAGGTCATGCCGGGCAGACAGACTTCTGGCAGTGGCCGGAGGGATTGGAACTGGACGTGGTGATCTATCTTGACCAGCCCCAGGCTCGAATGCTTATTACGGGTAAAATACCTCAGGTTAAACAGCTTGCGGATTGGTCGCTGGAACTGGCGTGGGATGCATATGACGCCGGGAGCGGCGAGATTTCCATGGTGGATCAGCAGGTGATCGACAGTCTGGCAGATCTTCTGAAGCTGATCGAAGCCCTGCAGGGATAACTTTCAGCGTATTACACGGCGAATGCGGCATTGCCAGCGCTTTTCTGACAAATACATATTTTAAGCCCCGGTGTTTTCACACAATGAAACATCGGGGATTTTTGCTATAAATTAATAAAAAGTTTCATCTAAAGCGGTTGACAAAGTAAACCACAAGAGGTAAACTTGGTTTACATGGTAAACCGAAAACGGATGGTACAAGGGAGGCACTGGCAGTATGGAGAGATCAGAGGTATCAGAAGAGAGAGCAAAAGTATCAAATGGAAAAACAGAGGCGGCATACAGGAAGCCGGGGGTTAGCCTGACTCCGGCAGAATGGCATCTGATGGAATGCCTTTGGGAGCAGGCCCCCCGCACGGGCCGGGAGGTGGTGGATTATCTGAAAGCGGAGATGGGCTGGAGCAAAAGCACCACTCTCACCATGCTGCGGCGCATGGCGGAGAAGGGATTGGTGAGCTGCGACGAGGGCGGAGAAGTCAGGTGTTACAGCCCGCTGGTGGCGCGGGAAAAGGCGTTGCTTCAGGAGACGGAAGATTTTCTCAGCCGTGTATACAGAGGCAGCGTGGGCCTGCTGATGAGTACGCTGACCAAAAGGCAGAATCTGTCCAGAGAGGAGATCAAAGAACTATACGCCATTCTGGAGGAAGCGGAGAAACGCAGTTGACAGGGAAATGCGGAACTGAAAATCTATGAATAGGAGGAAATGATATGCTGGCATGGATGGTTACATCGGGTGTTTCGGTAATCCTGGTATTGTTGGTTCGCCGTATTTTCAGAGGAAAAATCAGTCTGCGGCTGCAATATGCCCTGTGGCTGCCGGTTCTGGTCCGGCTGTTGATCCCCATAAACATGATAGACACGGATATAAGCATTTTAAATCTCTTTCCCCGCATTCAGGAAAGCAGCGAGGCTTTAGCGCCGATTGCCGTTCCGGAGGGTAAGACGAACCATCGCCCCGGGACTTTTCTACAGAGTCAGGGTATGCCGGTCATGAGCAATGGGCGAATACAACTTGTCGGGCATCAGGACGAGGGACCGACACAGTCCCGGCAGGAGCCCCTTCTTCCGGGTCCAGAGGATAATAAAACGGAGCGCCACCCCTGGGGACAGGCTTTGTCAGGGCTGTGGATAGCCGGCATGGCATTGGCAGGAGCGGCGGTCGCAGGAGTAAATCTGCATTTTGCCAGCCGGCTGCGCCGGGCCAGGAGGGCTTTGGATATAGGAGATAAAGATTTTCCGGCCCGAGACAAGCGTCTGCCGGTTTACGAGACACCGGGCCTGCCCAGTCCCTGTTTGTTCGGCCTGTTCCGTCCCGCTGTTTATATGCCGGAGGGAATCACAGGGGAGCAGCTCCCCTATGTGCTGGCCCACGAGATAAGCCACTATAGGATGGGAGATGCCCTGTGGTCCCTGCTGCGCAGCCTGTGTCTGGTGCTGCACTGGTACAATCCCCTGGTGTGGCTGGCGGTCCATATGAGCCGCCGGGACAGTGAATTGGCCTGTGACGAGAATACCATCAGGCGGTTGGGGGAGGGAAACAGGGGAGCCTACGGCCGGGTACTGCTGGATCTCACTGCGGTCCAGGGTAGCAGGGTGGATTTTCTGTGCTGCGCCACCACCATGATGGCGGAAGGAAAAAGCCTGAAGGAGCGAGTGCAAATGATTGCCCGCAGACCCAGGACGATGGCGGTGACAGGGGTGTCGGCAGCGGTTTTGATGTTGGGCATCTTTTGTGTGGCTTGTACGGGAAGCCGTGAGGGGGGCGGCCCCGGTGTCTCCGACAGCCGGCAGTATTCATCCCCTGTGGAAGACAATGCGGCATTAAATCCCACCGCCGGACAGGACGACACATTCGACGGCGGGGAGAGCGGTCAGGAGGAAAGTATGAACGGCAGGGAGAGCGCTCAGGGAGAAAATGTGGACGGTGGAGGAAGCGAACAGGCGGAAATCACGGACGGCGGGGAGACAGATCCGGAAGCCTTAGATCCCTGGAGCGACCATGTGCTCTCGGACAATGCCTACTACAGTGTGATAAAAGATACGCTGGTTGATGATCCCTATTTTACCATGGAAGTGCCGAAGTCCTTTGTGGGGCAGGTGGCTTACGGTGTGGAACTGGGTAAGAACCAGGATGGTGAAAGTTACCTGCAAAATCTGACCCTGTTCCATCTGCCTTCCGTCTCCCGGATTGGGCAGGGGGAACCCTGGCAGAGTTGGTGTGCGCTTGTGGAAGGGGGCTGTCTGGGAGGTTGCCTCTGGACCGGGCTGCCGGATCTGGAGCCGGACCTGGAAGAGATCGCTTATAGAAGCGGCACTTGGGATATCCGTGAAATGGAATATATACTGGCGGCGGACTATGATATGTATGCTGGCATGAACGGCCGGCTGATCCAGGCCAACCAGGCAGGTACCGGGGCCTATTTTTGGACGGAACCTACCGATGTGCAGTTTGATCCCCAGAAGCCGGGGACCTATATGGCCTGTTTGGAGCAACTGGCAGAATGCCAGTACAGCTTTGCCGCCAAAAACTTCCCTTATGAGAAGCTGGAGGGATATTCCGGGAATATTCCCCGCTGGAGGCAGGACTTTGAGGAGGCGGAGACAGTTTATAGCTGGTTCACTTCCATGGGAGAGGCTCCCTTGAAAACATCGGCCGGCAGCGCCGGAGAATCCAGAAGCCTGGAAATAGACAGTATGATGTATGCCCAGGTGGATTTACCCGGGGTCAATACCCTGCAGGATCTGCGGGAATATGTAAACCGCTATTTTACCTCAGAGATCACGGAAGCGCTGTTTGCCGGACGCAGGCCCATTCTGAACGACAAGGGCAGAGCCCCCTTTGTGGAGAAGGACGGGGCGCTCTATTGCCTTTCAGGGGGCGTGGGCCAATATCACTGCAGGGACGTGGAGCGTCAATATGCCGTGTATTTTAAGGATGCTTCCGGGGAAGAGAGCCGGAC
Source organism: Lachnospiraceae bacterium (assembly GCA_022797535.1). Lineage (GTDB taxonomy): Bacteria > Bacillota > Clostridia > Lachnospirales > Lachnospiraceae > Acetatifactor. The sequence continues at coordinate 18,778 of JAAWKU010000042.1, forward strand.
TCCGGAGATGTCCGGGCAAAACGGAAAAGGTCATATCGCCTGTGTCTACATGGTCTGCCGGCTGAACTGGAGCATAATGCCCGGCGGCACGCTCCCGGTATCAGAACTTGTCTACACCATGGAACAGCAGGAGGACGGCAGTTGGCGCATGGCAGGGGAATATGAACTGCCGGTCAGCCTGACGCTGGAAGAGTCGTTTATATATGGCGCCTATACGGCTGCGGCGGACAGAATGCTCTACAGTTTAACCCTGAACCGGGATGGGACTTTCAATTTCTACAATATGTGCAGCAGCTACCGGGAGCCTGAAGAAGATGGGAATCTCTTCCACTGGAGCGAAGATATGCTGGTGCTGGAGTTTGGGGATTCAGACAAAGTATGGTATCTTCAGCAGCAGAACGGACGGTGGGAAATGATTTTCCGGGAGGATTTGTCCATCCTGGACCAGGACGATCCCTCGCTGGGTGGTGTGGTTTTTGAAAAAATATCCTGAAAGGGAAGCTATTTCAGCATCTTCTTATACTGACTGGGGGTACAGCCCACCTGTCGTTTGAACAGTCTGGTAAAGTACCCCAGATCCTGTATGCCCACGCTGTTGGCCGCCTCAGACACGGAACAGTCCGTGGTGTTGAACAGGCGGAGAGAGGCATGTATCCGCTCCCGGTGGATATACGCGGTCAGGCTTTCCCCGGTCTCCTTTTGAAAATGCCCCGACACATAGGAAGGGTTTTTGCCCAGGTAGCCGGCGATAACGGCCAGAGACAATTCTTCTTCCATGTGCAGCGACACATAGTTGATAATGTTCCGCGTCAGGCAGGAGTATTCGGATAGATTGTGGTTTCTCACCAGCAGACAGTATTTTCGGGCAATTTCATAGGGCATGACCCAGGCCTGTTCCGGGTTGTGCAGATCCGCGATCCTGGCAAAAAAGCTGGTGAACAGCTGCAACGTGTGATAAGGGTGTACCTGGGTCTCCAAAAGCCTGCCGCAGCACAGGGAATTCAGAAAAGTCAGGTAACTCCTGGCGGTGGTGACACTGTCCTCCACCAGGGGCCTGAAGTAATCCAGCAGGGCCTTCTTGTGCTGGTATACCAGGGAGGTATTGCCGGAGGACAGGGCCTCCATAAAAGTGCCCAGCAGATCCTGCAGGCGCTCTGAAATCTCATAGCTGAAGTCCAGAATTTTGCCGCTGTCCGGGACAAAGGCATGTTCTTCCTGAGAGAAACAGATATACTCCGGGCGGACGTCCTGATATTCCGGCAGATATTGTTCCAGAAGACAGTGGAAGGTGGAGATCAGATCGGAGATGTTGACCAGGGGCAGCATCTGGTAGAAATGCCGCAGCGCCTCCTGCTGCACATCCCGCATCACATGATCTTTTTGTACCTGACGAATATCAGGGGAAAAAAGTTCCTTGTTCCGAACCGGGCCCACGGAGATAAAGTCAGGGTTTTCCCCCAGAGAGACAAAGGCGATGATGTTGTAAAAATCCAGATTGCTTTTCACCACCAACATCCGCAGTTTATCTGAGGAAGTAATGGAACCGACAAAGGATGGGGTAAAATCCACATCTTCCCACACCATGTCCCGGAACCCCCAGTCAATCCTGCGGATATCCTGGTAAGGAGGGGCGAAATAAAGAACATCCGTCCGAAAAGCGGAAGCAAGTATTTTTTTAATAAACGGAAACGCGTCTCTGATGTTTTCCGGCTGATTCATAAATACCTTCTTTCCCTGTCATCCAGAATTCCGCTGCTGTTCCACCGAAGAACCGGCTGATAACCAAGTTTCATGTACCATTGTGGCAGATATGTATAATGAATCCAGGATAAATCAAAACCGTCCTGCCGAAGCACCTCGGTGGCCAGCCGTACCATTTCCAGGCCGATGCCCTGCCTGCGAAACTCAGGGATCGTTCCAACACAGCCCGGTGCGCCGATATGAAGCCCCTGAAACCATCCCATGTCCGTGAGACCGCAAAAAGCGACAATCGTTTCTCTATCAAAGGCACAATAGAACCGGCCTTCTTCCTTAAAATATTGCACCCAGTCCTGGTCCACACGGCGAACCGCATCCCGAAGCGCCGCAAGCTCCCCGCGATACTCACCAAATGTGATTCCGTTTAGGGATTGTAATGGCGTCACTTTCGGCAAATCTCTGCGCAAATTCATGACCAACTCTGTAAATATCCAATCCTCAGGCATGGTAAGAATGCTTTCCTGACAGAAGAACCCCGGGTGCAGGTCATTAAACAATTCCACATAATTCATCCGCTCATCTCCTCGCTACAAAAAAAATCCAGGCAATTACGAAACTGCTTTTTTGTTTTTTATCTGATTTTGTTTCTATCTGATTTTTCATGGCTGATTTTAAAACCAACTGTTATAAAAATTTTTACTCTATTTTAAAATTACCACAAAAATTGTCCTGATTCAAGAGGAATTGTGCAAGCGCCAAAACAAACTTACTGCTATAATCGAAATGCGGGATGAATAAAAACGCGTATACAACCCGCGGCAGTGTGCTGTACCGTTCACTTTCAGAAAAATAATGCAGAATGAAAATTCAGGCAAGTTATTTTGCGAAATGTGAATGGTACAGCACACTAGTGCCAATAATGACAGGTACAGCCACAATCGGCATCATATTGCCGAAATCAGGCAGCAGGGCTGCCTGGCTGGGAGCGCGCCGCAATGCGCAGAAGGGGATGGCGATGAAAAAAATCTGTTGGAACGAGGGATGGCAGTTCAGCAAGACTGCCGGGATGGATTCTCCTGCCGGGGAGAAGGATGCCGCCGGACAGGGGGATTGGGAATCGGTGAACCTGCCCCATACCTGGAACGGCATGGACGGTCAGGACGGCGGCAACGACTACCACCGGGGAACATGTTGTTACAGAAAAGTATTGAAGAAGGAGCAGGCGCAGGGACAGGAGGTCTATCTGGAGTTTGAGGGCGTCAATTCCTCTGCGGATCTGTATGTGAACGGAGAACTGCTGGCCCATCATGACGGCGGCTATTCCACCTGGAGATGCAATCTCACCCAGGCGCTGCAGGAAGAGAATGAAGTCCGGGTGCTGGTGGACAACGCGCCCAATGACCATGTGTATCCCCAGATGGCGGATTTCACTTTTTATGGCGGAATATACAGGAACGTGTCTCTGTTGTATGTGGGAAAGGCCAGATTTGATCTGGACTATTTCGGAGGCCCCGGCGTGGCGGTAACCCCCATAATAGAGGGAAAGGACGCCCGGGTCCGGGTGAATGCCTATGTCAGCGGCACGGAAGGGACTGAGAAGCTGTCCTTCACTATTTGGGACGGTGAGCAAAAAGTGGCGGAGGCGGAGACCACCGCAGCGACTCCCGCTGCGGATCTGAGAATCGAAAACGCGCGCCTCTGGAACGGGCGCAGAGATCCTCATCTGTACACCCTGAAGGCGGTGCTCTGGGACGGAGAGAAGCAGCTGGATGAGAGGGAGACACGCTTTGGCTGCCGTAGCTTTGCCATCGACCCGGAGAAAGGCTTTATCCTGAACGGGGAGAGCTATCCCCTGCGGGGCGTGTCCCGGCATCAGGACCGGCCGAAAAAGGGGAACGCCCTGTCCGAGGCGGATCATCGGGAGGATATGGATTTGATCTGCGAGATGGGGGCAAACACCATCCGGCTGGCCCATTACCAGCATGACCAGTATTTTTACGATCTATGTGACGAGAGGGGCATGGTGGTCTGGGCGGAGATTCCCTACATTTCCCAGCATCTGGAAAAGGGCAGGGACAACACTGTTTCCCAGATGAAGGAACTGGTGGTTCAGAATTACAATCATCCCAGCATCGTGGTGTGGGGCCTTTCCAACGAGATCACCATGAACGGGGCGGGGAATCCGGATCTGCTGGAGAATCACCGCGTCCTGAACGACCTGTGCCATGAACTGGACCAGACCAGGCTGACCACCATGGCTGTTGTATCCATGTGCGGCATAGACGAGGAATACCTGACCATCCCGGATGTGCTTTCCTACAATCATTATTTCGGATGGTACGGCGGAGATACCTCCATGAACGGGGAATTTTTCGACAGATTCCACGCAAAGTATCCCCACAGGGCCATCGGCATGAGCGAGTACGGCTGCGAGGCGCTGAACTGGCATACCTCCAACCCGGAGCAGGGGGACTACACCGAGGAATATCAGGCATATTACCATGAGGAACTGATTAAGCAGTTATTTACCAGGCCCTTTATCTGGGCGACCCATGTGTGGAACATGTTTGACTTTGCCGCCGATGCCAGAGCAGAGGGAGGCGAGGACGGCATGAATCACAAGGGACTGGTGACTTTTGACCGGAAATATAAAAAGGACGCTTTTTACGCCTACAAGGCCTGGCTTTCAGATCAGCCCTTTGTCCATATCTGCGGCAAGCGCTATGTGGACCGGGTGGAGGACGTAACCCGGGTGACGGTGTATTCCAATCAGCCGGAAGTAGAGCTGCTGCGAAACGGGGAAAGCCTGGGCAGAAAGACCTCACAGGAGCATTTCTTCTATTTTGACGTGCCCAATCAGGGTGAATCGGAGATTACCGCCATTGCCGGAGAATGCAGAGACGAGAGCAGGATCCGAAAGGTGGACGTTTTTAACGAGAACTACCGCATGAAAGAGACCGGGGAGGTGATCAACTGGTTTGACATCACCGCGCCGGAAGGTTATTTCTCCATTCATGACAGGATGGGGGACATCATGGCCACGGTCAGGGGCAAAATGTTTCTGCTGGAGCTGGGTGGTCTGCTTACAAAGAAAAAGAAATCCGGCGGCGAGGGCGGATTCCAGATGAACGAGGGCATGGTGAAAATGATGAGCGGCTTTACGGTGAAGAGGATGCTGAACATGCTGGGGACGGCGGGTCTGGAACCGCTTACCGCAGAGGAGATACTGGAGATTAACCGCAAGCTGAACAAAATTAAAAAGAAGTAGAGACTGGTGTGCCAGACGCGAAACTTTGATTAATTAAGGAGAAAAGTATGAGCAACAGAGAAGCATCCCCCTTTGGCATAAGGGATAAAATGGGCTACATGTTGGGCGATGTGGCCAATGACTTCAGCTTTATATTTGCCAGCACTTTCGTGATGGTATTCTACTCCAAGGTGATGGGTATCAGCACAGGACTCATAGGCACCATGTTTCTGGTGGCCAGATGTATCGATGCCTTCACCGATATCGGAATGGGACGCATCGCCGACAGGGCAAAAACTGGAAAGAACGGGAAATTCCGCCCCTGGATCCTGCGGATGTGCGGGCCGGTGGCCATAGCGTCCTTCCTGATGTATCAGTCCGGACTGCAGGGAATTCCTTACGGGGCAAAAGTGGCGTACATGTTTGTTACCTATATTTTGTGGGGATCGGTATTTTACACCTCGATCAATATCCCCTATGGTTCCATGGCCTCGGTGATTTCCCAGAATCCCAAGGACCGGAGTTCTCTGTCGGTGTTTCGCTCCATGGGAGGCATGTTCGCCGGGATTTTGATCAGCGTGGTTGCGCCCCTGGTCATCTACTACAAGGACGCGGCTGGCAATCAGGTGGTGAATTCCACCAATTTCACGATTCTGGCGGGCATATTCTCCCTGTGCGCCATCCTCTGTTATCTGCTGTGCTATTGGCTTTGCACGGAGCGGGTGGTGCTGTCGGACAAAAAACAGGTGGCGGAGAAACAGGCGTCCATTCTCACAACCCTGAAAGGAATCGTGAGCAGCAGGGCCCTGCTGGGCGTCATTTTGTCCGCGCTGCTGCTGTTGCTGGCTTCCCTGATGAGCCAGGGCCTGAACAATTATCTGTATGCGGATTATTTTAAAAATACCAAAGCCCTGTCCCTGTCGGCCATGCTCCAGCTGCCGGTTATGTTGATCCTGGCTGCCTTTTCCACGAAGCTGGCGGTGAAGTTCGGCAAAAGGGAGTGCGGCGTGGTGGGCATGCTGGTCTCCGGCATCCTGTATGTGGTGATCGGCTTCCTGCATGTGACGCAGGTGTGGGTGTATATCGGGCTGGTGTTTGTGGCCATGATCGGCATGACTTTCTTCAATATGCAGTGCTTTGCGCTGGTGACGGACGTCATCGATGACAAGGAGGTCATAACGGGAAAACGGGACGACGGCACAATCTATGGTATCTATTCCTTCTCCCGCAAAATCGGGCAGGCGCTGGCCGGCGGCATGAGCGGATGGGCGCTGGCGTTGATCGGTTATGACGAACTGGCTGTGGCCCAGACCGAGCAGGTGGCCAGAGGCATTTATAACATATCCACTTTTTTCCCGGGTGTGGTATACCTCCTGGGCGCGGCGGTGCTGTTCTTTATCTATCCGCTGAGCAGAAAGAGAGTGGAGAGCAATGCTGCGGAACTGAAGAAACGACACAATAGCTAGTGTACTGTACCGTTCACATTTCGCAAAATGACTTGCCTGAATTTCCATCTGCCGCGTTGT
>JAAWKU010000200.1 GCA_022797535.1 Lachnospiraceae bacterium
GGTCAACGATGCCACCGCATCGCCTCCCTCCTCCGCCTTGCAGACTGAAAATTCATCCGGCGTCATTTTACTGAAAGTCAACGATACAGCACACTAGTGAAACTGCGCTTTAAACTCCTTGATTGCCTTAACCAGCTGCTCCTCGATCTGCCCGGAGATCACTCTCTCCGCCGCAATAGCCCGGGGAATTTCCGCGTGCCTGGTGTCCAGGAATTCGAACAGTTCCTTCTCAAAGCGGGTGATGCTGTCCACAGGCACATCCAGCAGGTACTTATTGGTAGCCGCATAGATGATGATAACCTGGTACTGCACGGCCATGGGCTGATACTGGGGCTGCTTGAGCACTTCCCTGATGCGCTCGCCCTGGGCCAGCTTCTCCTTGGTATCCGCATCCAGTTCTGACCCGAATTGAGAGAAAGCTGCCAATTCACGATACTGAGCCAATTCCACTCGGATAGGAGCCGCGATCTTCTTCATCGCCTTGATCTGCGCCGCGCCGCCCACACGGGACACGGACAGACCAGCGTTGACGGCAGGGCGGAAGCCCGCGTTGAACATCTCCGTCTCCAGATAGATCTGACCATCTGTGATGGAAATCACATTGGTAGGGATATAGGCCGATACATCCCCCGCCTGGGTCTCAATGATGGGCAGAGCCGTCAGAGAGCCGCCGCCGTATTCTTCACTCATGCGCGCCGCACGCTCCAGCAGCCTGGAGTGCAGGTAGAACACGTCGCCGGGATATGCCTCACGCCCGGGCGGACGGCGGAGCAGCAGGGAGAGTGTACGATATGCTGTGGCATGTTTGCTCAGATCATCGTAGACCACCAACACATCCTCTCCGTTCTCCATCCATTCCTCGCCGATGGCACATCCGGCATAGGGAGCAATGTACTGCAGGGGCGCCAGATCGCTGGCAGTGGATACCACCACGGTGGTATACTGCATGGCCCCGTATTCCTCCAGTGTCTTTACGATATTGGCCACGGTGGAAGCCTTCTGGCCAATAGCCACATACACGCACTTCACATCCTGGCCCTTCTGATTGATGATGGTGTCCAAAGCGATGGCCGTCTTGCCTGTCTGGCGGTCCCCGATGATGAGTTCGCGCTGCCCTCTTCCGATGGGCACCATGGCATCAATGGCCTTGATTCCTGTCTGCAGGGGAGTGTCCACGGATTTCCTGGTGATAACACCGCTGGCCACTCTCTCAATCTTACGATATCTGTTGTTCTGTACCGGGCCTTTGCCGTCGATGGGCTGCCCCAGGGCGTTCACAACGCGTCCCAGCATGGCATCCCCCACCGGAACTTCCACTACCCTGCCTGTAGTCTTAACCGTATCGCCTTCGTTAATGTTTCTATGATTGCCGAGAAGTACCGCACCCACATTGTCCTCTTCCAGGTTCATCACCATGCCGTAAATCTCGCCGGGGAATTCCAGCAGTTCACCCTGCATGGCATTCTCCAGACCATGCACACGGGCAATGCCGTCCGCCACCTGAATGACCGTACCCACATCAGATACATTAAGCTCAGACGCATACCGCTTAATCTGTTCCTTGATCACGGAACTTATTTCTTCTGGTCTCAAATTCATAGGTTGGTTCGCACCTTTCTTCCGGTTGGTCTAACCCAACTGGATTTGTAATAATTCCCGCTTCATATCCGCCAGCTTCGTGCGGATACTGCTGTCTACCACTCTGTCCTTAATGCGGATCACCATCCCGCCGATCAGCGAGGAATCCACCGCATAGTGCATCTCCATGGTCAGATAGGGAGTGGTGTCAAGGAGTCTGGCCTGTATATCCGCCTTGCGGGATTCGGACAGTTCCATGGGGGTGGTCACGTAGGCCGTGCCTATCTTTTTCTCCTCCTTTACCTTCTCCGTAAAGTACTGGAAAACCGCCTGTAACTGCCCATATCTCTCCTTGACCAGAATCAGTTCCAGGAAGCCTGTCATCTCCCTGCTGATCCTGCCTGCAAACGCCCCTTTCATGATTTCCACCTTTTCCTGCTTGGAAATCTTAGGGTGCTTCATCAGTCTGTCCCATTCAGGATTCTGCTTCAGCACCGTCTGGATCAGTTCCGCCTCCTCCAGAAATGCATCCACCCGATTCGCCTCCATGGCAGTCTGGAACAGAGCCTCTCCATATGTCTGTTCCACTAGCTTAGCCATGTATCGTCACCTATTTCCTTCAGAGTCTCATTCACCAGGCTGTCCTGGATCTCCGCATTGATAGAAGCCGCCACAGCCTTGCCCGCCATCATTCATTCTCCAGCGCGCGCTTGCGGGCGTCGCTGAGGATATCCTCCGCTTCCTTATCAATCTCCCTTATCTTAGCCTCATACTCTTCCTTCAGCTTTGCGGCCTGCTCCATATTGCTCTGGGCGTCGTCCAGCTCACTCCTGATCTTGTTCTGGCGGTCCTGCAGCATTTTTCTGGCCGGATTAAACAGAAAGTAACTCAGCAGCAGGAACAGTACAAAGATTGCGATAATCATCAGTATGGAGTCAGCCAGCAGTTGAAAGTCCAGATCGAAGAGTCTCTCCATGGGCTCCTGGGCCGTTAAAAGTATCATTCTCTGCCTCCTTTATAATCGTTCCATAGCACGCCGTTTCCAGCGTAGAATTTATTTGTCCCGGAGGCTTACTTACCTAACGGCTTTACGAATAACAGCAGCATGGCAATCAACAAACCGTACAGACCTGTAGTCTCTGCCACAGCCTGCCCCAGCAGCATGGTGGAAGTAATAGCGGACTTGGCGCCGGGGTTGCGTCCCACGGCTGCGGCGGCATGACCGGCCGCGATACCCTGTCCAATACCAGGCCCGATACCGGCGATTACTGCCAGACCTGCTCCGATTGCAGAACATCCCAAGATAAAGTTAGTGTTGAAATCCATATTCTTTTCCTCCTAAAAAATAAGTTTTGCGTATCCCCACGGGCGCAGGATTTTCCAAAACCGGATCCGGCCCGGGACAGCTGGTATACATCGCACAGCCTGGTGCGATACCCTCTTTGTCAGTTAATTCTCGCTGCCAATGGCATTGTTGATATATGTCATGGTCAGCATGCAAAATACGTAAGTCTGGATTGCTCCGGAAAACAAATCAAAATACACATGCAGCGCAGCAGGCCAGATGGTGGCAAACCATCCCAGCAGCCCATATACCAGCGCCATCATCACCGTGCCGGAAAGCACGTTGGCGAACAGACGCAGAGACAGGGACACCGGCACTGCAATCTCGCTGATCAGGTTGATGGGAAACCAGATGGGCAGCCATGGCGGCAGCGGTGAACACATATCCACCCAGATATCCTTCAGCTTTTGATACTTGAATTGATTGAAATGAATCAGTACAAAAGTGAGGATACCCAGCGGAAGCGTCACTCCATAGTCCGCCGTCGGCGGCCTCAGTCCCAGCAGGCCCGAAATATTGGACAGCAATATAAAAATAAACACTGTTCCAATATAATTGTAGAACCTGGGGGCATTCTTTCCCATGGGGCTGTCCACCATACCGTCCAGCTTCTCCACCATGAGTTCCACCACGTTCTGAAGGCCCGTGGGCACTTCCGTGGCTTTCCGCATGGCCCGGTTCGCCGCGATGGCAAAGCCAATGATAATCAGCATGACGATCAGGATGCACACATGCGATGTTGTTATCCACACTTCATGGCCGAAAAAACTATATTTAAACAGACCATGGATCATAAAATCGATCCCGTCAGCCGAGGATAACAAAGGTCCAATTTGCATACTCTCACCTCCCTCTTATCTTTATGCTCTCCCATGGCTCCCGATGCCTTTTACTCTGCCGGCTCTGCCATTGTCTCTTCTTCCGGCATGGGCTCGGGCACCGGATCCGTCTCATGAAAGAACATATTGCATAATTTATGGGTAAACGGCTGAAGATACGCCGCTACTTTCATCATCATATACCCCAGAAACACCACCAGGGGATTGAGCACATCGGTCAGCATGATAACTCCCAGGATAACACACAATATTCCGTACCGCAGCAGGCCGCCCGTCACCACTGCTCTGGCCGCCCCGTCTCCCAGGTCCAGCGCCCGGTCCAGGGTCCTGTACATATGCCAGGTTCCCAGCAGTGCCAGCAGAATGCCCAGCCACAGGGAAGCCGCATACAGACCTTTACTCCCGGCAAACCACATACCCACAGCCTGACAGGCCATACCGCCGAAAAGGATTCCCAAATCCAGTTCCAGCAACGTCCGGTTCATCTCTTTCACTCTGTGTATCATCCGGCTCTCCTCAACCCCTTCCGGTGATGTCCAGCAACTTACCCGCAGCAATCTCTCTACCTCTCTTTCCCATCCTCCTGTCCGGCCCGGAGATTCTGTTCCCCTGTCGGAGTATCCTGACGCCGCGCCCCGGGTTTCTCCTCATAAACCGATCTGGCCATGCGCCAGATATTCTGAAATCCCGCAACGGCGCCGATGAAAAAGAAAAGGACCATGAAAAAAGAAGTGCCGCACTTGCGGTCCAGCAGGATCCCCAGCCAGGACATAACCCCGATGGGAACCAGCATATTAATGCCAAACTGCATCACCAGCGCCAGTGCCCGGTACACGCTTTTATCCTGTTTGTCTTTTCTGTCATAAGGCGCTTTTTTGCTCATTTCATTATTATATATAAAATTTTTGAAAAAGTCCAGCGCCAGCAGCCAATATCCCAAGAAAATTCTATAAAATTTTCCACAAAATAAAGTTGACTTCCGCACAGAGACATTGTAGTATCATTTTAACAGACACAGGGCCCGGATCTGTCAAATTGTGCCGGACCGCAGAACCCCAGCCAAACAGGAGAAAGCCCCATGAGCGAATTACGATTGTACCGCAGACGCCTGATTCCCGATGAATGCATCCCGCTGAAGGATGACGTGATCGTAAAGCAGACGGAGGATCTTGTCATCACCTCCTGGAATACCCTGAACCCCAAAATCGCCTTCAGCCACGGCTGCTCCTGCTACTTTCTGAAGGAAGGTTTCAAGATCAGCAAATTCTATCGACAGGACGGCTCCCTGCTGTATTGGTATTGCGACATTGTAGAGTATGCCCTGGATGAACAGGCCCATACCCTGACGGCCACGGATCTGCTGGCGGACGTGATTGTCTACCCCGACGGCCGGACAAAAGTGGTGGATCTGGACGAACTGGCTCAGGCCTTCGACACGGGCC
>JAAWKU010000043.1 GCA_022797535.1 Lachnospiraceae bacterium
CAAAATATGCAAGAGAGCACAGGCTTCCTTTTTTGGGTATTTGTCTTGGAATGCAAATTGCGGTAATCGAATATGCAAGAAATGTGTTAGGCATTCGTGATGCAAATTCCGGTGAATTTGATGAGGCTTGTGCAAATAAGGTAATCGACTTTATGCCCGGGCAGAGCAATGAGGTAGACAAAGGCGGTACACTTCGCCTTGGTGAATATCCTTGCAGAATAAAAAGTGGTACTGCTCTTGAAAAATGCTATGGTACCTCTGAAATCAGTGAAAGGCATCGCCATAGATATGAATTTAATAACGATTATCGTAATAGATTTGAAGAGGCAGGGCTGACACTGGCAGGCACATCACCCGATGGCAGATTGATTGAGACAATTGAACTGTCTGATAGAAATTTTTATGTTGGCGTTCAATATCATCCCGAGTTTAAAAGCCGTCCCAACAAACCTCATCCGCTGTTTAAGGGATTTATTGGGGCAGCATTAAAACATTCAACAGAAACGAGGTGATTTTTTATGTGTGGAATAATTGGATATACAGAAAATGATTCAGCGGGGATTGCCGTTATATCACCAGAAGGTGCTTTTCAGGTTCAAAAAAGTAAAGGGCGATTAGCTGTACTGAAAGAACATTTACCGCTCCCCAAACACATCCGCTGTTGCAGAAAAACCTTGGAATTATCCCGCTCCGGTTGTTTGCTTATTATGTTGCATTAAACCGTGGTTGTGACATTGATAAACCAGGAAATCCTGCAAAGACGGTTACGGCGGAATAGAAACGGAGGCAGTAAATGAGTATTCATGAGGAATGTGGTGTATTTGGAGTGATTTCTCCCAATACATTGGATATAGCAAACATTGTATATTATGGCTTATATGCTTTGCAGCATAGAGGACAGGAAAGCTGCGGTATTGTTGTGAATGACGATGGGGTGTTTGCCTCCCATAAGGATTTGGGGCTTGTGGGAGAGGTTTTTCCGAGTAACATTCTTGCAACGCTGCCAAACGGCCGAATGGCAGCGGGTCATGTGCGCTACGGTACAACGGGAGGAACAAACCGAAACAACTGCCAGCCTATCGAGGTCAATCACCAAAAAGGAAAAATGGCAATTGCTCATAATGGAAATCTAAGTAATGCGGCAGAGCTCAGATATAAATTAGAAATGTCAGGTGCCATTTTTCACACAACAAGCGATACGGAGACCATTGCCTATATTGTAACAAAAGAACGCCTTTCCTGTGGTTCTATTGAAGAAGCTGTCAGCAGAGCTATGAATATTTTAGATGGTGCATACTCTATCGTCCTGATGTCACCGCAAAAGCTGATTTGTGCAAGAGATCCCTATGGTTTCAGGCCTCTTTGCTACGGGAAAACAGCGGATGATATGTATGTAGTTGCATCGGAAAGTACAGCATTAAAGGCAGTAGGCGCCGATGTGATACGAGATGTTCTGCCCGGTGAAATTCTGGTATTTGATGGTAAGACTGTTACTTCACGAAATGAGCATTGCGGCAAGAATAAGAAAAAAATTTGCTCTTTTGAATACATATACTTCGCAAGACCGGATTCGGTGATTGATGGTATTTCAGTCCACACAGCAAGAGTTAGAGCAGGAGAGATACTGGCGAAGTATCACCCCGTAGAAGCGGATCTTGTGATTGGCGTTCCGGATTCAGGGCTTGATGCTGCTCTCGGCTATAGCAAAGTGTCGGGAATTCCTTATACCCTGGGACTTATCAAAAACAAATATATTGGCAGAACCTTTATCTCTCCTGGACAGTCCAGCCGACTTGAACAGGTAAAAATCAAACTGTCTGCAATTGAGGAAAATGTCAGGGGCAAACGAGTGGTCCTTGTGGATGACTCTATTGTTAGAGGAACAACAAGTCAAAGAATTGTGAAGCTGCTTCGTGATGCGGGAGCTACAGAAATTCATATGAGAATATCCTCACCTCCATTTTTACACCTTTGCTATTATGGCACGGATATTGATTCTGAGGAGCATTTGATTGCCTGTAAACATTCTGTATCTGAAATAGCAGATATTATCGGTGCCGATACACTGGGATATTTGCCCGCGGAAGAACTGAAGACTATGATAGGAAACGGTGACTATTGCAGTGCCTGTTTTGACGGATGCTACCCAACACCTATTCCAAATGATACACGCAAAGACCGTTTTGAGCAAAAGCTATCTTTAAAAAAAGAAAATAAAGATATGTGAGGTATAAAGAATGCTGAAAGAATTCAATCGAAAACTGATTTTTGAGGATGGTAACGAATATCCCGGGTATTCTTTCGGGGATATCTGTGATAGAGTCTGTGAAATTGTTTTCAACACCTCTATGATTGGATATCAGGAAATACTGTCTGACCCCTCCTATACCTATCAGGCGGTCGTGATGACCTATCCGCTTATCGGCAATTATGGTATGGCGGAGGAAGATTACGAAACGGGATATCCTACTCTTGGTGCATTCATAGTGGGAGAGTATAACGACATCCCATCAAATTTCAGAAGCACGGCAACGCTTGGAGAAGTTATGAAACAGTATTGCATCCCGGGAATTTATGGGGTGGATACAAGAAAGCTTACCCGGTATATCCGAGATTTCGGCAGCCGAAAGGTGCTGCTTACAGATATTACAACAACAAAAGAAGAAGGTATAAAAATTCTGGAAAATACTGTTATTCCAGCAGACGCGGTTTCAAAGGTTTCTTCCAAAGAAATCTATCAAGCGGATATTGCTGATGCAAAATACCATGTGGTTGCCATTGACTGCGGTATGAAGCAGAATATTGTTCGTTTATTAAATAAGAAAAATTGTGCGGTTACTGTTGTGCCTTACAATACTACCGCTGAATATATTAGAACACTGAAGCCAGACGGTATATTTATTTCCAATGGTCCCGGAGACCCAGGTGATGTACCCGATGTAATCGGGACGATTCGTGAACTGCACGGTGAATTTCCGACTTTTGGTATCTGTCTTGGGCATCAGATTATCTGTCTTTCTTACGGTGCAAAATGTTTTAAGCTGAAATTCGGACACCGTGGCGGAAATCATCCGGTAAGGAATGTGCAGACGGGAAAAATAGAGATAACTTCGCAAAATCATTCCTATGCAGTGGATAGCGAAAGCCTGAAAAATACACCGCTTACAGTGACACACATTAATCTGTTGGATCATACCATAGAGGGCGTTGCCTGTGAAAAGGATAGGGTCTTTTCGGTGCAGTATCATCCCGAAAGCGCCCCCGGTCCTGAGGACAGCGGTTATTTGTTTGACCAGTTTATTTACATGATGCAGGAGGAAACGGAAAATGCCTAAAAGAACAGATATTAAAAAAGTCCTTGTAATTGGATCTGGTCCTATTATTATCGGTCAGGCTGCAGAGTTTGACTATGCCGGTACCCAGGCCTGCCTTGCACTCAAGGAGGAAGGATATGAAGTTGTTCTCTGCAATTCCAATCCTGCCACCATTATGACAGACACCAGCATTGCGGACAAGGTGTATATGGAACCGCTGACCTTGGAATACATTTCAAAGATTGTTCGCTATGAGCGCCCTGATGCTATTTTACCCGGAATCGGTGGGCAAACAGGATTAAATCTTGCTATGCAGCTTGAAAAGAAAGGGGTACTTGCCGAATGTCGTGTAAAGATTCTTGGTACACAAAGTAGCAGTATTGAGCGTGCTGAGGATCGTGAGCTGTTCAAAGAGCTTTGCGAGGAGCTGGGAGAACCGGTTTTACCCTCGGATATTGCTGCTTCCGCAGAGGAGGGTTTAACGGTGGCACATTGTATCGGATTCCCCGTTGTACTTCGTCCTGCCTTTACTCTTGGCGGTACCGGAGGCGGTTTTGCCGATAATGAAGAGGAATTTTTACGGCTGATAAAAAATGCCCTTGCGCTTTCTCCTGTACACCAGGTGTTGATTGAAAAGAGCATCAAAGGATATAAGGAGATTGAGTACGAGGTCATCCGTGATGCCAATGATACGGCAATTACTGTCTGCAATATGGAAAACCTTGATCCTGTCGGTATTCATACAGGAGATTCTATTGTGGTATGTCCCTCACAAACGCTGACTAACAAAGAGTATCATATGCTCCGCAACAGTGCCCTCAAAATCATTCGTGCTTTGAAAATTGAAGGCGGCTGTAATGTACAATTCGCACTCGATCCCCAATCCTTCCAGTATTATCTCATTGAGGTCAATCCAAGGGTGTCCCGTTCATCTGCTCTTGCATCAAAAGCAAGCGGTTATCCCATTGCAAGAGTGTCTGCCAAAATTGGCGTGGGTATGACCCTGGATGAAATCCGTATTTCCAATACACCTGCATCTTTTGAGCCGGCTTTGGATTATGTGGTCACAAAAATGCCCCGTTTTCCTTTTGATAAGTTTACCGATGCCAATAACTCACTCAGCACACAGATGAAAGCAACCGGCGAGGTTATGAGTGTTGGCAGAACCTTTGAGGAGAGCTTACTCAAAGCCGTTCGTTCCCTGGAAATCGGATTCTGCCATTTGCATGATCACAAGTTTGACGATATGAATGCGGACGAACTTCTTGTATATATCAAAATTGGAACAGATGATCGGCTTTATGCGATTGCGGAACTGTTACGGAAAGGCTGCAGCAGCCAAAAAATTAATGAGGGTACTGCGATTGACATGTTCTTTATTGAAAAAATGAAAAATATTGTGAATATGGAAATATGCCTTACAGAACATCCTCACAACAAAAAAGCGTTGTTGAAAGCCAAGAAAATGGGATTTTCAGATAAAGAAATTGCAATGCTTTGGAACACAGACGAACTGGCAATTTTTGAGGAAAGAAAAAATGCTGGAATTGTTCCTGTATATAAAATGATTGATACCTGCGCCTCAGAATTTGAAAGCTATATTCCGTATTTTTATTCTACCTATGCCGATGAAAATGAATCAGTGGTATCCCATAAGAAAAAAGTCATTGTGCTGGGTTCGGGACCGATCCGTATCGGTCAGGGTGTAGAGTTTGATTATTCAACGGTTCATGCCGTTCAGACCATTAAAGCATCAGGCTTTGAGGCAATTATCATTAACAACAATCCAGAAACGGTGTCAACCGATTATACCTGCTCGGACAAGCTGTATTTTGAACCGCTGTGTGTGGAGGATGTTATGAATATCGTCGAGTTGGAACGGCCTGTTGGTGTCATTGCCACCCTTGGCGGTCAAACGGCTGTCAATCTGGCAGAACCTCTTGCTGAGCGTGGGGTTCGGATTATTGGTACCGACAAAAACGCCATTGACAAAGCGGAAAACCGAGATGCATTTGAAAAGCTCCTTGTCTCTCTTTCCGTTCCTCAGCCAAGGGGCAAGGCGGTTACCAATATTGAGGACGGACTTCGGGCGGCAGAGGAAATTGGATATCCGGTCCTGGTACGCCCCAGCTTTGTTCTTGGCGGCAGGGCCATGCAGATTGTTGCAAAGCCTGAATACCTTTATCACTATCTAAAGACGGCAGTAGAGATTGATGAGGACAAGCCTGTTTTGGTAGACAAATATTTGCGGGGCAAAGAGGTTGAGGTAGATGCTGTGTGTGATGGTGAAAATGTATTCATCCCCGGCATTATGGAACTTGTAGAACGTACAGGCATTCATTCAGGTGATTCCATCAGTGTTTATCCGTCCTTTGGCATTTCCGACAGGGTAAAGGGTAAAATTATTGATTATACGAAAAGGCTGGGTATCGGTATTGGCATTGTGGGACTTTACAATATTCAGTTCATAGTTGATGCCGAAGATAACGTGTTTATTATTGAAGTAAATCCCCGTTCTTCGAGAACAGTTCCATTTCTCTCAAAGGCAACAGGATACAGTCTTGCGGATATCGCAACTCTTGTGATTCTTGGAAAAAGTTTGAAGGAACAGGGCTTTACTGAAAGTTATCCGAAAGAAAAAGAACGTTTCTACGTCAAGGTTCCGGCTTTCTCTTTCTCAAAGCTCAGTGGTATGGATACCTGTTTGTCACCTGAAATGAAGTCTACAGGAGAAGCAATCGGATATGACAAAAAGATGCACCGTGCGATGTACAAAGCCATGATTGCCGCCGGAATTCATCTGCAGAACTATGGAACAGTAGTAGTAACGCTTGCAGATGAAGATAAGGAAGAAGCATTACCGCTTGTGAGAAGATTTTATCATCTCGGTTTTAACATCGAAGCGACTATCGGTACGGCTGAGTTTTTGAAGGCTCACGGAATACGCACAAGAGTACGCCGTAAGCCCAGCGAAGGCAGCGAGGAGATACTGGCATCTATCAGAGCCGGATATGTAAGTTATGTCATTTGCACCCGCGCTATTTTTTCGGGAGTGCATTATAAGGACGGTGCTGCCATTCGCCGATGTGCCACGGAAAACAATATTACGATGCTTACATCTCTTGATACGGTAAAGGTGCTTTTGGATGTCTTGGAAGAAAACACTATAGGTATTTCAGCAATCAATTCATAGGAGAGATCGGTTCCAACTAATGGCCGTGTCCTCCATGCTTCGATGTGCTCATAGGCTTTTTTATTGAGATAACTGATGGTTCCCGGAGATACCCTCGTGCCCCATAGAGCCTTTATACTGTTCTTCCAGCGCAGGCTTTTTCTTCCGCCGGCGAGTATGCTCCCGAATAACCGTTCCCGGAACTCTTGAATAAAATTGTCTCAGCGTATCTTGACATTGCGGAAGTACGGGCATTGGCACATGAACCGATGTATATGAAGGATTGGGCGGTATGCCATTTGCCGTGGCAAACGATAGGATATGACAGATATGGAAAAGAAAGTAATGATACGGTTATGTGCTAAAATCGTGGCAGAAACAGACCTTTACGAAACGGATAAGGAAGTGCAAAATCTGATAGACTGGGTGTGCCTGTCAGAGCAGATAAAGGAAAACAATAATACAATCCGTAATCTGACCGGGGAATATAAAAAGACAGAGCCGGATTGCCGGGAGGGAGTGAGGGCGCAGTTGGAGCGCATGAAAGAACTTTGCAAAGAGCGAAATAGCTTGTATGAGAAACAGAATGACTTGAAAGGGCAGAAATGGAAAATTGAAAAATCGTTGGAACGATAAGATATGTGGGGTGTGGCGATTGCTATGCCCTATATTTATGGTAGAAAATGAAGGATAAAAGTGGTATAATTAGAACGTGAAAGATATAGACAAACCAGAGTTTGTTGAATAGAAATGGAGAAATTAATTTTATGAAAAAATATGTGATTGTTGCTGGAGTTCCACGAGCAGGGAAGAGTACAATTTCAAAGAGGCTTGCACAACAAAAAGGATACCAGCATATTAGTATGGATTCTATTATTGCAGGAATAGAAAAAATTTTTCCAGAGACCAAAATTAATACTAATGCTTCAGGTGATGTAATGAAGAACTATAAATATATCAGTTCCAAAATTGCACCTTTTATAAAGGCAATGATGAATAGTGGTGAATATGATGAGTGTGATTATGGTGTAGTAATTGATGTACATCAATTAACACCCGATGACTATTTAAAATATATTACAAATGAAAAGTCCGAAGTTTATTTTTTTATTACACCAGACATTACTCCCGAAGAACGTTTTAAGTTATTAAAGCAATATGACACCCCTGATGATTATACATATTTTTATTCTGATGAAGAAAATATGAATGATTGTATAGATATTGTTGAAATAAGCAATTGGATAAAAAAACAATGTATTGAACACAGTTTGCCATTTATTGATACAACATACAATAGAGAAGAAGTTATTAATGAATTTATTAAGAGTTTAGCATGACAACTTCCCATTTGTAGGGAAAGCATTGTTACGCTTTAGAAGATTTTGAAGGCTTATTTTATAAGGATTTTCACAACAAAAATAATGATTGCTGTACTTTATATCATTATCATCAAAACAAGGGATCTATTGCGTAACAGGAACGATAATATATTTTCTTGTTAGCGAAATAATTACATGGTGCTAGCACCATGTTGATAAGGTAGACAAAGGAGAAAAACGGTAGTTTTGGTTGGCTCTATTTTGGCTCTAAAAATTTTAACTGACACAAAAACGAGAGCGAATTTTAAAGAATATGGATAATAAATGCTTGAAAAGTGAGGAAAAAACAGTCAGTTCAAGCTATCCGCCGAGGATGGAGAATAACCCAAAAGCGGGATTTACACAATTTTACACAATATTTCCTGCAATACATATTATAGTGTAGAGCAATTTATAAGAGGAGCGCTTTTATGAGCTACAGCCATTACAACGATCAAATGGATCACGGGCCTGATCCATATGTTACAAATATTGAGCAGGAGGCGCTGCGAAACCACAATTTCCGTACTGCTGTCTGGACAGGATGTCATTTGCAAATGACGGTCATGTGTATTCCGCCCTGTGGCGAGATTGGTCTTGAAGTTCATAAGGATACGGATCAATTAATTAGGGTAGAACAGGGAACAGCAGCGGTAAAAATTGGAAAGTGTGCAGATAAACCTGATTTTCAGCATAATATGTGTAAGGGAGATGCTGTTTTTATACCCGCAGGAACATGGCATAATGTTGTCAATACCGGGAGAAACGCCCTAAAGGTATCCTCTGTTTATGCTCCTCCCAATCATCCCAGGGGAACGGTACATTTTACGAAAGCGGATGCAGAAAGAGAAGAGTAGGAACTGACGGATCTATATGGAACGGTGCGCCGCTTTGTGACCCTCATATAACCACGGAGCGGCTATGTGCCATAATGCGTAAAACTTTTCCTGAAAAATACCTGAATAATTATGAGAGCAGAAGCGCCGCCCTTTGCATAGCCGGATGATTGACGAAACGCGGTCATATCTGTATAATAGCAATAACTGGAAACTTTTTCAGGAGGATATACGGCATGGCGTTGGAGAATAAATTAGGCATCACCGACTCGGCGGAGCTTGCCAGGACGGAAGAACGGATCAGCAAGGCCAAGGCGCTGGAGCTGTTTGAAAAGGGCCTGTTGGATGTGTTTGAGGTTGGGACCTTTCAGGGGCTTGCACAAATCCATGAATACCTGTTTGGCGAGATATATGGGTTTGCGGGACAAGTCCGCACCGTCAATATTGCCAAGGGGAATTTCCGTTTTGCCCCCGTCCTCTATCTGCAAGCGGCGCTGGAGCATATTGGGCAGATGCCGCAATCCACCTTTGACCAGATTATAGAGAAATATGCGGAGATGAACGTGGCGCACCCGTTCCGGGAGGGCAACGGCAGGAGTACCCGGCTTTGGCTGGACGCCATACTGAAAAAGGAACTCCGGCAGGTCATTGACTGGAGCCGGGTGGACAAGGAGGACTATCTGCTGGCGATGGAGCGCAGCCCGGTCAAAGACTTGGAGATCAAGACCCTTTTAAGGGCGGCCTTGACCGACAAAATCAACGACAGAGAGGTTTATATAAAGGGCGTGGATGCCAGCTACCACTATGAGGGCTACGATGCTTATAGGACAGCGGACATGAACAGCGAGCGTTCCCGGAAAAAAGCGGACAGGGACGAACGATAAAAATGGCCGGAAGATTTTCAGTTTGAAAATCCTCCGGCTGTTACTATCTGAAAAGAAAGCGATTATTCTTGGATAATCAGCCCATCCAATTCAAAAAGGGCCGCTTTATATTTTTGCAGCCGATAGAGCTGCCTGTTCAGATTGGGCTAATTATATGGCCCTTACGCCTTGTACAGGGATTTACATTGATACCCAGTTTTCTTGCCGCCTGTGCTGCCGGTATTCCCGACTGTACACGTTTACATGCCCCTTCTTTGAATTCAATATGGTACGTCTGTGCCATAATCTTTCCTCCTGACTTCCTGAATAGATTATACCACTCGTTCTATGTGTCTATCAAATGGGGTATAAGGCATATTATCGGCGCAGTACTGTTCGGGCTGTCTATAGGTTTATGCGTTGCTGCATATAAGCCTAAAGATACATAAAAAAATTTTTGTTGTTTACAATGAATGAAGGAAAAACCGTACTTATATAGTGAAAGCTGCTTTCATGAAACTGATGAAAGGAGGAAAAGCTCCATGGAAGATGAAAAAATCATAGGATTATTTTGGGAAAGGAATGAGAGAGCGATCTCGGAAACGTCCTCAAAATACGGTAGGTTGTGTGCTTATATTGCGGATAATATTCTTTCTAACCATGAGGACAGTGAGGAATGTGTCAATGACAGTTACCTTGCCCTCTGGAATGCCATCCCTGAGAACCGCCCGAACAGATTTTCCGTATTTTTAAGCAGAATTGTAAGGAATCTTGCTCTGAAAAAATATGAATACATTTCTGCCGCAAAACGGAATTCTTCAGCTGTAGCTTCTTTTGAAGAATTAGGTGACTGCGTATCGGGCAGGGAGAGTGTGGAATCGGAAATGGAGAGAAAACATATAGAAGCCGCTATTAATCATTTCCTCTGGCAGCAGGGTGAGGAAAAACGGAATGTTTTCATTAGGCGGTACTGGTATTTTGATTCGATTGAGGCAATCTGCAAACGTACCAGTTCCAGCCAGAGCAGGATTATCTCCATGCTCTATGAGATGCGGCAGAAACTTAGAAAATATTTGGAAAGTGAGGGTATTGAAGTATGAATAAAAAGCAGCTTTCAGAACACATCGGCAATATAGATGACAGACTTGTGGAACAGGCGGAAAACATACCGGATCACGGGCGGCAGAGGCGGCAGAAGGGAATCAGAAGGTTACTTGCAGCCGCGGCAGTTTTTGTTCTCATGTTTGGCAGCTTCAGTGTGGGGGCAGCTGCTTTTGCCCGTGAGATCGTGGTGGAAGTACCAGTGGAGCAGGTGACGTTATCTCTGGATGAAATTGACCTGACCATGATCTTCCCGGACAGCTGGAGGGAGAAATACTCCATGGAGAAATATGGCGAGCAGAATTATGTCATTTATAATACGGAGGTCAGGGAGGCGGTGAGCGAAGGAATCGACTTATTTGACGGCGGAGTTTTGTTCTATATTGTCTGTTATAATGAAGCGATGACGCCGGAACAGTTCGTAGAAAAGGGTTATGATGTCACAGGGTACCGCTATCTCTTTACTACCAGTAACAGGACTTATATCCTCCATGAAGTAAGCGATGTGCAGTGGAATCCTGAAGACCCGGAGCAGGAGGCGGAATATTTGCAGATGGTATCGGAGATTCAGGACATTCGGTTCGTGGCTGATAATGTTCTTGCGGACAAAAATTAACATATGATGGGGATGCAGGGGCAAAGCGCCTGGCGGGTGCTGAACTTTGCGGAAGTACATCTAGTGTACTGTATCGTTGACTTTCAGTAAAATGACGCCGGATGAATTTTCAGTCTGCAAGGCGGAGGAGGGAGGCGATGAAAATTTATTCTGCGGAGTTTCGCCAGATATAATCGTGTCAGCACACTAGACTAATTTGAGCAGATGCCAAAATGTTCAGGATATTGGCAATATGGAGGTTTTGAAATGAGGAACAATAAACAACAATCAATAAGTTATAAGAAAGGTATTTTTGCACTGTGTCTTTTTTCTGCTGTGCTGCTTTATGGGTGCGGAAAAAAGGATGCGTCAGATGCTTCCGTTCCATCCGGCCAGTCAAACAGGCCTTCCATGGAAGTATCAGCGGATATCAACAATGAAAAGGTGGACGGTGCAAAGACAGAAGATGTAAATAATGTTAAGGAAGAAGGCAGCAATTCAAAAGAGGATTCTTCGCCAGGCGAGGCTGTAATAAAGCAGACAATAGAAGAGTGGGAGGAACTGTTTGGTGCTTTTTATGATTATCAGGATTGTTCCGCAGTTCTGGCAGAACGCACTGTAAACAATGGGACAGTAGAGGAATTGTTCCTGCTGGATATTACTTATACATCGGATCAGTCGGATTCAGAGGAGGCAGAACATTATATCGCAGATATGAAAGCAAGTTACCCGGAAGATAAGCCGGATGAGATTACTTTATGGCAGGATACCAGCGGAGGCGCAGGTGCAGGCTGGGTACTGTTTAAAGAATGCGGTCCTGGCTGATAACAAAAAAATCACAGGCACGAAATGCGAAAGAGCGCAGCGGCTGGATTTTTGAGTGTATTATACTTATATTGCAGGGTTTTCAAAGTACCCTGCGCCAGGCGCTCCCTACCTGGTATTCCCATCAAATTTACAGACTCAGGTTCTTAGTGCGCCTTATAGGTGCCATAACTGTGTAGCAGACGTTGTATGGATGGCTGCATAAATCGGTTCAGACCGATTTGTATGGAAGAAAAAGAGCAGCCAGCTTTTGGGGAAGCGCCTGAATGCCTGAAAGCAGTCTGATGGAAGCAGAAACTATGCTTCCCAATAGTCTATTCACGCCATAGTAGTTAAAAAACCTCTTTTTCTTCCGATACAAAAAGTAAAGCATTTTAGGGGAATAAAATGCTGAAGGAAGGAGATCCGTATGAGTTTCAGTATTATGGGCGGCGTAGGAATGAACCCGTGTGCCCGCGCCGGCAGCAGAAATGCAGCAGGCACGGGAAAGTATATCACCAATAAATCACTGCAGGCACGGGAAAGCACATCCCCAATATATCACAGCCGGGAAGATATCCATGGTTTTTCGGCAGATCGAAAAGCGCTTCACAGGGAAAGCCTGATGGATAAAATGAAGCATAGGGTTGTACAGTCGGCTATCTCGTTCAGCGATACGAGGGCTGAAATATTAAAAGAAATCAGGGAAGAAAAAGGGCAGTATGGTTATTCTGATGTGGTGAATGCCTGCGGGCTGAGTTATGCAAAACTGTATTCCGAGATCGAACAGCGCCACGAGTATGGGCAGGAGCAGTATTATAAGGCAGACGGGACATTACTGACAAAGGAAGAAGAAATTGAATGGCTGGATCTGCAATTTGAGCAGGAAGTGGCATGGCAGAAGTCCTGTGCGAGAATAGCCGCCCAGGGGCAGGCATTTCAGGGGCATGTTCCTCAAATGTCGGCAAAAGAGTTTGAAGAATGGGAGGATAACTTTTATCAGGCCAAGGATGCTTATATGAAGTTGTACCGGGAGAGCAGACGGGAGGAGACGCTGTTAAACCAGCCGGATTTGAAGGCAATGCAGCAGCTGTTTGACTATGGGGTTAAAAATGGGAGAGTAATCCTCCTTACGAAAGAAATCCTGCGCCTTCCGGGCAGGGGGGCGGCACAGGGCAGCTTTGATACTCGGGCATAAGTGGAAAATCTATAAAGCGCAAGTGATAAAAGGGACCGGCTGACAGGCTGGTTCCCCTGCGTTCAAAGGCTATGGCCTTGGGGGATATCCGCCAGTGGTGTACCAACGGTGTAATAGAAGGATTGTTTTTTATTTTGCATATCCTATTGCAGAAAAAAGGGCGCAAAAAGAAGCAAAAGGAAGGAGACAGGGCATGATTCTGAGCGCAAGCAGGAGGACGGACATACCAAATTATTATGCGGACTGGTTCATGGGCAGGATCCGGGAAGGTTACTGCTGTGTGCGCAATCCCATGAATCCCCGCCAGATCAGCCGGATCGACCTTTCGCCCCAGGCGGTGGACTGTATCGTGTTCTGGACCAAGAATCCGGCGGGCCTTCTGCCGCGTCTGGAGGAACTGAGGGACTATACTTATTATTTTCAGTTCACCCTCACGGGATACGGCCGGGATATTGAGCCGAATCTCCCGGACAAAAGGGAAAAGTTGATTCCTGTCTTTCAGGAGCTGTCAGAAAGGATCGGTAAAGAGCGGGTCATATGGCGGTATGACCCCATTTTTGTAAATGAAAAGTATACGGTCCCATATCATTTGAAAGCCTTTGAAGAAATTGCAGACAGGCTGGCCGGCTATACGGAGCAGGTGGTGGTCAGCTTTGTGGATCTGTATGCCAAAATTCGAAAAAACGCGGTGGCGCATTCCATCCGGGAGACGGCGGAGGACGATATGCTGCATTTGGCGGGAGAGATGGCCCGGATTGCGGCGGGACGCCGTCTGGGGATTGAGAGCTGCGCAGAGCAGGCGGACCTTGGAGCGCTGGGGATCCGGCATGGGAGCTGCATTGACCGAAAACGGATCGAAAGACTCACGGGATGTCGCCTGGCGGGCGAGAAGGATAAAAACCAGCGGAAGGAGTGCGGCTGTCTTGAGAGTGTGGATGTGGGAGCCTACGATACCTGCCTGAACGGCTGCAAGTACTGCTATGCCAATTCCAGTGATGAAAGGGCGGCGGAGAATGCCGGGCGCTGCCGGCGGGACGCCCCGCTTCTGTGCGGGGAGATCAGCCCGGAGGACAGGGTTACGGACAGGGCCGTTAAGTCCCTGAAGGATCATCAGATCTGCTTTGGCGAAGAAACAATGAGATAATGGGAGTTTGGTGCAGTCTCATGGGCGGTTGGTGCAGCCTGTGTCAACCGCAGCCTGTTTTTCCCGATATAATATATGATTGCGGGGCACTTCCCACACAGCGTCAGGGGGGATCTGCAAGAACCCATGAGTTGCCGGGAAAATCGTATAAGTCCAGGCGCCGCGCGGCGTAATATCCCGGCATGACACAAGTCCGGCGACGCCTGACTTCCGTAGTGCGGAAAGGAGAAAACATGAGGATCACCACACAGATGTTAAACGAAAAGGCGAGACAGACAGGTCTGCCCATTAACAGCGGCTCGCTTCTGAACCACCTTAACAGCACGGCTTCCAACGACAGCCTGTTGAAAGTTCTGAACAAGGGCAAGGGCAGCACTGTGGACGCCACTCAGAAGAGGGAATATGAGAAACTGGAGAGAAATGCCGGTCGACTGCAGAAGAGGGCTGACAATCTGGCTGCCAAGGGGGAGGACTCCCTGTTCGCCCGGGCCAGAGAGAGCAAGAGCACGGAGGAACTCTGCAAGGAGGCTGAGGCTCTGGCTCAGGACTTTAATAACGCTCTGCAGATCCTGCAGTCCGCCCCCGGCCCTCTCAACGGCTATTATTGCCAGATGCTGAAGGAGGCGGCGGGAGGAAACAGCGAATCTCTGGCAAGCATCGGCTTCAACGTTTCCAAGGATGGGAAAATAACCGTGGATTCTGAAAAACTTAAGGCGGCTGACATAGATACCCTGGAGAAGGTGCTGGGCTCTTCCAGTGATTTTACATCCAAATTGTCCTTTGTGGCAGGGCGGGTTTCCGACAATGCCAGAGCCGGCGCGGAAAGCCTCTCCAGCCAGTACGGACCGGGGGGCAATCTGCTTGCGGCCACGGACAGCAAGTACAGCTTCTGGGGCTGAGTGAAAACAGAATAATCAGGCGGCAGGCCGAGAGAAACACCCCGGGGACAATCCGTCCGCCGGAGTGTTTTTTATTACATATAAAACAGCATTGGCGGCCAGGGCGCGCACGGGGCTCGGAGAGCGGCAGCGGCCGTGTAAGGACCTGCCGTCAGGGGCATATACAGCGGCGGAAAAGAAGATGGCAAATCCTGGTTCATTATGCTATAATAAACCAGATACCTTGTATGTGTAATACCGTTTAAGACTTGCAGGGAGGCGTAGAGTGATATGATCTATACCGTGACTTTCAATCCCGCCATAGATTATCTGGCGTATGTGGAGGAGATGCGGCCCGGCAACGTGAACCGGTTGCAGTCCGAGGAAATCCACTGCGGCGGGAAGGGAATCAATGTGTCTCAGGTGCTGAGAGAATTTGGAATCCCTTCCAGGGCTCTGGGTTTTGTGGCCGGCTTTACGGGAAAGGCCCTGGAGGAGGGGGTGGCCGGAAATGGGATCGAGACAGATTTTGTACATCTGGAGAGGGGATGTACCCGGATCAATGTGAAGATCAAGTCCGGCCTGGAAACAGATCTAAACGGCCGGGGGCCGGAGGTGGAGGAGAAGGATCTGGCCCGGCTCCATGAGAAGCTGGAGGTCCTGCAGGACGGCGATCTATTGGTGCTGGCAGGCAGTATTCCCGGCGGCCTGCAAAAGGATGTCTACGGCAGGATCCTGGAGCGCCTTTCCGGGAAAAAGATCCGGGCGGTGGTGGATGCCGCCGGGGAGCTGCTTTTGAATACGCTGAAGCACAGGCCCTTTCTGATTAAGCCCAATCATCAGGAGCTGGGAGATTTGTTTGGCCTGTCCCTGTCAGGCGTAGACCAGATCCTGACCTATGCCGGGAAGCTGAAGGAGATGGGGGCGGTGAACGTGCTGGTGTCCATGGCCGGAGACGGAGCCGTGCTCCTGGATGAAGGAGGCCGGGTTCACCGCTGCGGGGCCTGTCGGGGCCGGGTGAGGAATTCCGTGGGCGCCGGGGATTCCATGGTGGCGGGTTTTCTGGCGGGTCTTTTCACAGGCTCTCCTCCAGGGGATTACGCTTACGCCCTGAAGCTGGGAACGGCGGCGGGAGGAGCCACTGCTTTTTCCGATGGTCTGGCCAGAAGGGAAGAGATAGAGGCGTTGCTTGCGCAGTTGTCTTAGTGAATCATTCGCCGTTATTTAGCCGAAGGGAATCCGGTCCGCCGGACCGGCAGGGAAGAGGTAAGGATGAAAAAGTATGTTGGCATAGGTGTGTATGGCGCTGTCGCGGAAGGAAAGATAGCCATATATGGAAAAGAGGATTATGCCCCGGAGAAGGTTTACCGCAGAGATGTCCCAGGGGAAAAGGCCAGGCTGGAGGCGGCCCGGGAGGCGGTACGGGAGCAGTTGGAGGTAAGCCGGGTCAGGACGCTGGAGGAAGTCGGCCCCAGGGAGGCCCAAATCTTTGAAGTTCACAAAATTCTCCTGGATGACGGGGAATTTCTGGGCGCAGTATACCGCGTCATGGAGAGGGAAGGCGTGAGCGCGGAATACGCGGTGGCTGTGACGGCGGAGGAATTGGCGGATCGTTTTGCCGCCCTGGCGGATCACTGCCTGAAGGCCCGCGCCGCAGATATACGGGACATCTCCCGGCGGCTGGTGGCCTGCCTGCAGGGCAGGCCCTGTGAAAGGGGGGAGATGGAGGAGCCCGGGGTGATCTGCGCCCAGGATCTGTCTCCCGGCGAGACCGCGTCCCTGGACCGGGAAAAAGTTCTGGGAATTGTGACGGCCCGGGGTTCCCTTTATTCCCACACGGCCATTCTGGCCCGGGCCCGGGGGATCCCTGCCGTGGTGGGAGTGGGGGAGGCTTTTTTGGAGGAGGCCAGGGAGGGAACCCCGGTGATGGTGGATGGCTGCGCGGGGGAAGTGTACCTGGATCCTGATGCGGAGACCCGGGAAGTCCTTCTGAGGAAAATGGGGAAGCGGCAGGAGGAGAAGTGCTTTCTGGAGGCGCTGAAGGGCAAGGCGGACAGAACCCTTGACGGCAGCGCCGTGAATATCTGCGCCAACATTGGAGGGGCGGGGGAACTGGAGGCCGTTCTTGAAAACGACGCTGGGGGAATCGGGCTTTTCCGCAGCGAATTTCTGTATCTGGGCCGGGATACTTACCCCACCGAGGAAGAGCAGTTTGGGGCCTACAGGAAGGCGCTGGAGAACATGGCGGGGAAGCGGGTGGTTATTCGGACGCTGGATATAGGCGGGGACAAGCAGGCGGACTATTTCGGGCTCAGAAAAGAGGAGAATCCCGCCATGGGATATCGGGCCATCCGCATCTGCCTCACCAGGCCGGAAATTTTCAAGACGCAGCTGCGGGCGCTTTTCCGGGCTTCCGCATACGGCCGTCTGGGCATTCTGTTTCCCATGATTACAGGCGTGGCGGAGTTGGAGAAAGCGCTGGAAATCTGTCGGGAAGTGAAGGAGGAGTTGAGAGCCCGGGGCATTCCTTTCTCGGAAAATGTGGAGATGGGCATTATGATCGAGACTCCCGCCGCCGCCATTCTCAGTGACAGGCTGGCTCCCCTGGTGGACTTTTTCAGCGTGGGGACCAATGACCTGACTCAGTTCACCCTTGCCTGCGACAGACAGAACCCGGAGGTGCAGCCCTTTGTGGATCCCCGGCACGAGGCCGTCCTGCGCCTGATCCGCATGAGCGCGGAGAATGCTCACCGGAACGGGGCCTGGATCGGCATCTGCGGCGAACTGGCGGCGGACACGGGGCTGACGGAAACCTTTCTGCGCATGGGCATCGACGAACTCTCGGTGTCTCCGCCGCTGGTGCTGAAGCTGCGAGCCGCGGTGCGCAGCCTGGATCTGTCCCGGGAAGAGGAAGAACTCTGAAAATCGTTGAAAAGCATTTCCCCGAAAAGGGCGCTGATGTGTCTGGGGAAGCCCCGGCGGCCGGGCCGGCATCACGGGAACATCCGAAACCCATCGGCGACCCGTATGATGTGCCGGCAGCCTGCCGGGATGGGTACACAGACGGGTGCATAAGAGAGAAAAGTCTATACAAAATTTTATCTATTGTAAAATAGTATAAAAAGTGTAATATATTTTCCATAGACCCTATAATAGCCCGTATACGGGCTACATACCTGAATAGTATTTTGTACAATTCTGATTGGGGCAAATTGTAGGGTTACAGGTGGAGAACAGGATGACGGCTCAGGAAGCGTTAGTTAAGAGGATCAACGGGCTTTGTAAAAAACACCGGATCTCTGTGAATCATCTTGCGACGCTGGCTGGTATGAATCCTTCCACCATGAAAAATATAGTGTATGGACTCACCCGGAATACCGGGGTGGAGACGGTGGCGAAAATTTGTTGTGGCCTGAATATGTCGTTGACGGATTTCTTTGATGATGATGTGTTCCGCAGGGTGGACCAGGAAGTGGATTAGGCACGTACAGAAGGAATAGGGAATGCATAGAGAATTGTGGATCACGGCAGAGGGCAAAAGACTCACCGTCGAAGAGGGGCGGCCGCCGCCCGGGGACATGTGACCGTTCATGACTAAAGCGATTGCGTGGGAAAAGATTACGAGGAGGAGAACGTATGAATAGAGCGGCGGCCGTCCATATTGCCTATATGGGATACCGTGCCCAGGACATGCTGTTGGAGGTGCGGTTTCACCGGGACGGCAGGCGGTATTGTTACCTGGAAGTGCCGGAGGAACTCTGGTATCGGATGAAGCAGGCGAGTTCTGTGGACAGTTTTTTCAACACATTTATTCTCAACCGATTTGAGGAGCAGATTTGGGGCTTGTAAAACAAGTCCCTTTTTCCCTTGAAAAATGCTTCCCGTCATGTTAATATAATTTTGAAGTTTTTCTTTAAACGGAAGGGTTGGTATGTTATAATGGGAAATGGGCAGGGACCCCAGGGGGATGTCCGGCGCAGGCGGGTACAGCGGCTGAAGAAGATGATCCTGCTGTCGGCTGTCGCCTGGTTGATTCTTCCCGTGGGGTTGTGCATTGTACTTTTTGTAAAAATAAGGGCGCTGGAGGGACAGGCCCGGGAGACGCGGGGCGTTCTGGAGCAGATGGCGGAGGCGGTATCCCGGCTGGAGACGGCCCGGCAGGAAGAGCAGACGCCGCAGCCCGGCAGGAAAGAGGCGGTGGTGGCGGTTCCCGAAGCCGGAGGAGACAGCGTCGAAGCCGGGGAATCGGAGGCGGCGCACAAGGTATACCTCACCTTTGACGACGGGCCCAGCAAATATACCCTGGAGATTTTGGATATCCTGGATACCTATGATGTGAAAGCCACATTTTTTGTGCTGGGCAAGGAGAGCGACTATTCCATAGAATTGCTCCAGGAAATCGCCAGGCGGGGCCATACCATCGGGATGCATTCATACTCTCACAAATACGCGGAAGTGTACCGCTCAGTGGAGGACTTCTCCGCTGATTTTTATCGGATATACTCTTATATTCTGGAGAACACTGGAATACAGAGCGTCTGTTACCGCTTTCCGGGAGGCAGTTCCAATACCATCAGCGATATCGACATGCATGTGTTTGCGGACTTCCTGGCGGAGCAGGAGGTGGAATTTTACGATTGGAATATCTCTTCCGGGGATGGGGGCAGCGTGCTGCTGGATGCGGACACCCTGATTCGGAATGCCACCTCCAGCATCCTGGCACATGATACGTCCATTATACTGATGCATGACGCGGCGTCCCGACCCACCACGGTAGAGGCCCTGCCCGGGATCATCGAGACTGTTTTGGCTATGGAGGACACGGCGATTTTACCCATCACCGGGGACACTACGCCGATTCATCATATCAAGTAAGGAAGAAAAGCAGACGCCGCCCGTGCGTCGGCGGAAAAATTAGGAGGAAGAAAGGTATGGGATTTTTCTCGGATTTGAAAGAGGATTTGTCCCAGGCAGTCAATGAACTGATGCCGGAGGACATGCAGGCCCAGGATGAACAACCTCGGGAGCAGAGTTTTGGGGATATCAATGAAATGCTGGATCGGGTGGACTCCATCGTGGTTCCCGATGTGGAGCCGGAGGCGTCGGAGCAGCCTGTGGATCGTGCGGCAGAGGACGGCATCGGTGAAATATCGGTGGGGAGTTTTCCAGAGCAATCCGCGGAAACCGGGGAGGAAGTTCCCGGACAGCCTCTGACGGTGGAGGAGAATCTGGAAACGGAACTGGCGGCAGCGCTGGAGGAGCCATCCAGGACGGAAGCGCCGGAGGCGGACATTGACCTGGAAAAGATGTTGGAGAGCGCCCTGGCCGCCAACGACATGAGCGCCGCAACGGTGTATGAAGAGGAAAAAGAGACAGTGAAAGAAAATCAAAAGGAGACAAAGGGGGAATCTAAAGTGGCAGAGATCATTAACGCGCGGATGGCATCGGATGAGACATCTTCAATTACGGCAGGCATGACAATCAACGGTGATGTGGTGAGTGAGGGCTCCCTGGATCTGATCGGCTGCGTCAACGGCAATATTGACATCCTGGGCAAGTTGAATGTCACCGGCTATGTCAACGGCAATTCCAAGGCTGCGGAGATCTATGCGGATAATGCCAAGGTCAACGGGGAGATCGTCAGCGAAGGCGCTGTGAAGATCGGCTCCAGTTCCGTGGTGATCGGCAATATCTGTGCCACCAGCGCCGTGATAGCGGGGGCGGTCAAAGGAGATATCGACGTGAAGGGCCCCGTGATCCTGGATACCTCGGCCATCGTCATGGGCAATATCAAGTCCAAGTCCGTACAGATCAACAACGGCGCGGTGATCGAGGGTATGTGCTCTCAGTGCTATGCGGAGGTGAACCCGATCTCCTTCTTCGACGATTACAAGCCGGAAGTGAGAAAGACTAAAACCAAATAGAACAGCGAAGTCCATTGAAAGGCGGAATCACGAAAATGCGGCGTATTTTATTGAAATTGAGCGGCGAGGCCCTGGCGGGAGAGAAAAAGACGGGATTTGACGAGGAGACTGTGCGCGGCGTGGCGCTGCAGGTAAAGCAGCTTGTGGAAGAAGGGGTACAGGTGGGGATCGTCATTGGTGGAGGCAATTTCTGGCGGGGGCGTTCCAGCGAGAACATTGACCGGACCAAGGCGGACCAGATCGGCATGCTGGCGACGGTGATGAACTGCATCTATGTGTCGGAGATCTTTCGTTCGGCAGGCATGATGACCGGGATTCTGACGCCTTTTGAGTGCGGTTCATTCACCAAACTTTTTTCCAAGGACAGAGCCAATAAGTATTTTGAGAAGGGGATTGTGGTATTTTTTGCAGGCGGCACGGGGCATCCCTATTTTTCCACGGATACGGGCGTGGTGCTGCGGGCAATCGAGGTGGATGCGGATGTGATTCTGCTGGCCAAGTCCATAGACGGGGTATATGACGACGATCCCAACAAGAATCCGGCGGCCAGAAAGTATGACCAGGTGACCATAGACGAGGTGATCTCCAGAAATCTGCAGGTGGTGGATATGACTGCTTCCATACTGGCCAGGGATAACCGTATGCCCATGTGGGTGTTCGGCCTGAACGAAGAGAACAGCATCGTGAACACGGTAAAGGGGAAATTCAACGGTACCAAGGTCACTGTCTAAAGAGTTTTAATAAGGAGGAAACCATAATGGATGAGAGGTTGCAGCAGTATGAAGATAAAATGAAGAAGGCGTATGAATTCCTGGAGTCCGATTACGGCACCATCAGGGCAGGACGCGCCAATCCCCATGTGCTGGATAAAATTCGGGTAAATTACTATGGCACTCCCACACCGATCCAGCAGGTGGGAAATGTGACGGTACCCGAGGCCAGGATCATCCAGATCGCGCCCTGGGAGAAAAGTTTGCTCAGGGAAATTGAGAAGGCCATTCAGACCTCCGATCTGGGCATCAATCCTACCAATGACGGCAATGTGATCCGGCTGGTGTTCCCGGAACTGACTGAGGAGCGCAGGAAAGATCTGGTGAAGGAAGTGAAGAAGAAGGCGGAGGAGGGCAAAGTTGCGGTGCGCAACATCCGCAGGGACGGCAATGACTACCTCAAGAAGCTGGGCAAGACTGAGGTCTCGGAGGATGAGATCAAGCAGCTGGAGGACAGCCTGCAGAAGCTGACAGACAGGTATATCAAGGATATTGAGGCTCTGATGGAAGTAAAATCCAAGGAGATCATGACCGTTTAATCAATCAGGAATCGTACAATGGATAGCAGGGAGGGACAGTTGCCATCCGCAGGGATGGGGACTGCTCCCTTTCCATGCATTTACAGGAAATACCTGTAAAAAGGGTGGATTGGAGAGAAAATGGCAGGAAATGGTGAACAGGAACGGAAAGTACCGCGGCATGTAGCTATCATTCTGGACGGCAATGGACGCTGGGCAAAGGCCAGGGGCCTGCCCCGGAATATGGGACATGTGGAGGGGGCCAAGACCGTGGAAGTAATCTGCGAGGAGGCTTACCGTATGGGAATACAATACCTGACAGTATACGCTTTTTCCACGGAGAACTGGAACCGTCCCAGAGACGAGGTGGACGCCCTGATGCGGCTGCTCCGCAATTATATGAAAACCTGTTTGAAAACGGCGGAAAAGAACCGCATGTGCGTCCGGGTGCTGGGAGAAAAATCCCGTCTGGACCAGGATATCCGGGAGCGTATTCAGGAATTGGAGGAGGCCACCGCAAACAATGACGGCCTGCATTTTCAGATCGCAATCAATTATGGAGGGCGGGATGAGATCACAAGAGCTGTGCGGCGGATGGGAGAGGACCTCCAAAAGGGGCGGCTGAATCCCCGGGATATCACCGAAGGGGTGGTGGGCGGTTACCTGGACACCTATGGAATCCCTGATCCGGATCTGCTGATTCGGACCTGCGGCGAGCAGCGTATATCCAATTTCCTGCTGTGGCAGCTGGCTTACACGGAGTTCTATGTCACGCCGGTGGCCTGGCCGGACTTTAACAGGGAAGAATTGGTCAAGGCTGTGGAAGCATATAATCAAAGAGACAGGAGATATGGCAAAATCTTCGGAGAGGACACATGAAGGTTATGCTTTCAAAATAATTATTTCGCAGTATCGCAGGCCTGCCTGTGATATGCGGGAAAGAGGAATCCGAATGTTTTGGACCAGATTAATCAGTGGGGCCGTTATGGTGGTGATCGCGCTGGCCACCATGTGGCTGGGAGGCCCGTATCTGGCCGGGATATTGTTTCTCATATCTTTGGCGGGATACAGGGAACTGACAAAGGCACAGAAGGTAAACTTGGCCGAAAAGGGTTTTAACGGGCTGGAAGTGGTGGGCTTTGGCGGCATTGCCATCTACTATGCCGTCATGTATGTCTGGCAGGATCCCACCTTACTGCTGATGTGCGTCGTGCTCCTGTTTATGGCGGAAATGTTTCTGTATGTGATTCTGTTTCCCAGGTACAGGGCGGAGCAGGTGGTGACAGCCATTTTTTCTTTTCTGTACGCGCCGGTGATGCTGTCCTTTATGTATATGACCCGGATGAGCCAGATGGGAATTTACCTGGTGTGGCTGATCCTGATCAGTTCCTGGGGCTGCGATACCTGCGCTTACTGTGTGGGAAAGCTGATCGGACGGAAGAAGGTTTTTCCGGTGCTGAGTCCTCACAAATCCCTTGAGGGATGCATAGGCGGGGTGGCCGGGGCGGCCCTGATCGGGGGGCTGTACGCGTATTTTGTGGTGGAGCCGGTGATCCCGGATCAGCAGGTGCTGTGGGTCATTATGTTTATCAGCGCGGTGGGAGCCATGATGTCCATGGTGGGGGATCTGGCGGCGTCCGCCATCAAGAGAAACCACGAGATCAAGGACTATGGCAAGATTCTGCCGGGGCACGGAGGCATTATGGATCGGTTCGACAGCATGATTGTGACGGCGCCCATGATTTATTTCCTGTCGGTGTTGATGATCCACGCGGCGGGATAGAGGCAGCGAGAAGAACAGAGGAGAGGCATCCAGATGAAGAAAATCGCAGTTTTGGGCTCCACAGGGTCCATCGGTACCCAGACCCTGGAAATCGTCAGGAACAACAGAGAGGCTCTGGAAGTGGCAGCCCTGGCGGCAGGCAGCAATGTGGCGCTGATGGAGGCACAGATACGGGAATTCTGCCCCAAACTGGCGGTGATGTGGTCGGCGGAAGCGGCGGAAGAACTGCGGGTGAGGGTGGCGGACTGTCCGGTGCAGGTGGCGCAGGGAATGGACGGACTGCTGGAGATTGCGTCCATGTCGGAGGTAGAAGTATTAGTTACGGCGATTGTGGGCATGATTGGTATCAGGCCCACCATAGAGGCCATCAGGGCGGGAAAGGATATAGCCCTTGCCAACAAGGAGACCCTGGTATGCGCAGGGCATATTATTATGCCGCTGGCCAGGGAGCAAGGGGTGTCCATCCTGCCGGTGGACAGCGAACACAGCGCTATCTTCCAGTCTTTAAACGGGGAGCCGGAGGGGAAAATCAGCAGGATCCTGCTGACCGCTTCCGGCGGCCCGTTCCGGGGCTGGAACCGGGAGCAGCTGGCCGGGGTGCAGGTGGAAGATGCCCTGCGGCATCCTAATTGGGCCATGGGGCGGAAGATTACCATTGATTCCTCCACTTTGGTCAACAAAGGGCTGGAGGTTATGGAGGCCAAATGGCTTTTTGGGGTGGATC
>JAAWKU010000044.1 GCA_022797535.1 Lachnospiraceae bacterium
GGGAGGCGATGCGGTGGCATCGTTGACCGACGACAACGCGGCAGATGGAAATTCAGGCAAGTCATTTTGCGAAATGTGAACGATACGGTACACTAGGGCGCAGCATGTCTATGAGAAGCTGGGATTTCGGAAGGTCAGAATCAATGAGAGCTCCTGGACTGACCAGGTTGGTGAGATACAGTCGTCGGTCGACTATGAATTGGTTTATGAAAATTTTAGGAATGCGAGGCAATAAGCGCTGGCGGCAGAAAGCGTTCCGCGGCGGATAAATAACCATACCACCCCGGTAAGAAAGACAGCATGTTTCCGAAGAGCGCGGCAAACAAAGAGAGATGTCAGGGCGGCCATTGTAGAGCGCCATGCGCACTTGCAGGAAAGTATGAAACTTCGTATCATATACCGATTTGTGCAATATCGCAAGCTGGGCTTGCGATATGCATGCTAAGGAAAGTATGAGGGAGCGCAGATAGGGAGAGAATGAGATGGAACTGTGGGACGCGTATAACGAGGCAGGGGAAAAGCTGGGTTTTGACTTGGTTCGAGGACAGAAAATTCCGGACGGGGTATACCACCTGGTCTGTGAGGTGGTGGTGCGGGGAAGGGACGGGGAATTTTTACTGATGCAGCGTTCCTGGGAAAAGGAAGTGTCTCCCGGCAACTGGGAGATCGGAGCCGGAGGCAGTGCCCTGAAGGGGGAAGACGCTTTGACAGGGGCCTGCCGGGAACTGCTGGAGGAGACGGGTATAGAAGCGGCGGGGCAGCTCCGGGAACTTTACCGCTTCGTATGCAGAGAGCACCATGCCATATACCAGGGCTATCTGCTGGTGACAGACTGGCCCAAGGAGAAGGTGGTGTTACAGGAGGGGGAGACTATCGCCTATAAATGGCTGTCGCTGGAGGCATTTCTGGATTTTTATGACCGAAGCCTGTCCATCGGCTCCCAGAAAGGAAGGCTTAGAGCATTTGTAGAGGGGATCCGCCGGTTATGAGACGGCGGCTGATTTATTAATAGGCTGCACCCACGGCATATGGATGCATAAAATGATAATAGGAATATGGTCATGTGCTGAGAGGTGAATCGGAAATGTATAATGAATGTAATAGATCGTGTTGCTGCCATTGCTGTCAGGGTCCCGCAGGCCCCCAGGGCCCTGCGGGGCAACGGGGAGAACCTGGCCCTCAAGGGCCGGAAGGTCCGAAGGGAGAGAGGGGTGTCCAGGGAGAACCCGGACCGCAGGGGCCGGCAGGTCCGAGAGGAGAGATAGGGCCGCAGGGGGAACCTGGCCTCCAGGGGCCGGCAGGTCCGAAGGGAGAGAGGGGCGTCCAGGGAGAACCTGGCCCTCAGGGGCCGGCAGGTCCGAAGGGAGAGAGGGGCGTCCAGGGGGAAGCCGGTCCTCAAGGCCCAATAGGACCTCGGGGAGAACCCGGCCCTGTTGGGCCAGGCATCCAGCCGATATATTTTAACGCGGTTATGCAGGGAGGATTCCAGACGGTTGCCCCGGAAGAAAACGTTCGATTTCTGCTTGCATTTCAGTCCGGTGATTTTTCATTTACCCCCAATACCCCGGAGATCATCGTCAACACAGAGGGAATCTACAGGATAGATTATACCCTGTTATTTCGTCCTGCCGCCGGATTGGAAAACATTGCTTATGCGGTTGCCATCAACGGTGTGGAAAATCCCCTGTCATTTTTCGGAATATACTCAGACGAGGCGGTCAATACGGAACGCGCCGAATTGACGGGCATGTTTATCACACGGATTACCGCCGGATCAACCGTAGTACTGCGTAACAAGTCGTCCAGCACGGATTATCTGGCAGGAACGGGAATTGACAACCAGGCTGTGAACCATGCGTCCATTTTACTGCAGCGGATTGCCTGACGGTTCGGCGAGAGCCCCGTAGTCAGATGGAAAAGAACCAGAATCTTCCCTGAGCAGGCCCGTCCGCCCAGGGAAGATATTTTACCTGATACTGTTTGTGGGGGACGCTAAAGGCGTGCTACGGTAAATGTTCCGTAATGCTCAAACCGGCAATACCTGCCAACAGAAAGGGGACTTTTAAGGTAATGTTAAATGAATAAAGAGTGGTCAGAACATTGTAAGACAATGCAGACGGTTACCATAG
This sequence comes from Lachnospiraceae bacterium, assembly GCA_022797535.1. Lineage (GTDB taxonomy): Bacteria > Bacillota > Clostridia > Lachnospirales > Lachnospiraceae > Acetatifactor. The sequence continues at coordinate 2,130 of JAAWKU010000044.1, forward strand.
TAAAACCATTGCATATTCCATATGGCATGTTATGCGAATTGAGGATATTGTCGCACATATTCTTATCAGTCAGGACGAACAGATTTTCTTTTTAGGGGAAAATATCCGAGAATTCTAATTCAGACAATAAAGTTGACAATGGTATGCGTCAAATGACAAATGAAAAAAACAGTGGCGGAAATTAATGCCAACATATTTTTTCGATATAGTGCAAAACACATAAAGGCCAGACAGGGGGGAACAGTCAGACCCAACAGGACAACCGGATTTACCATGCCTCTATAATACATGATCCAGCTGGTAAAATACAGCAGGCAGCAAATCAACACGGCAGCAATCAGAAACGAGAACCCCGGTGTTTTCCACTCTCTGTTTTGATAAGCGCAAAGGGCAATAACCATTAGCACCTGAAAGACGGAACCGATTGCGTCAATTATTCGGGTAACAGAGTCTGTTCTCAAGAGATCATTGGGGGCAGGAACCGCAAACCAGATGAAATTGGGAACCATAATACCCAGAAACAAAAGCAGCCCCCAGATATCAAACCTCAAATTATATTTTCCAGGCATCCAGGCGTCCTCTCTCCCACAGAATTCCTGTTACTTTAAAATCTTTTATACCATATGAGGTATGCCATGTCAAGAAAAGATTCTTGTACAGGAAGCATACTCTGGTCTAAAAAAGAAAAGATAATAAAACAGGTATTGCCATTGAGGAAAATACGTGTTAATATGTTTTCGAAAGCATAAGGTTTCAAAGGCTTTGGCCTGTCAGCCCATATGGCGCGTCTGATGAACTTCGTTCTCTTAAGAAATCCTGCTTTTATTATCCCATTACCAATATTTGAAAAGCAGGAACGGAACGTAATTTTTCCGTGCGGTATGGATGTCCGACCGGGCTTTTATTCCCAGGCTGTCTGTTTCCACAGGTTATAGACCGGGCAGAGTTCCAACCGTTGGAAGAGGAGCAGGCCCAGGCAGAGTTCCAACCGGTGGAGGAGGAGCAGGAGCAGGCCCAGGCAGAGTTCCAACCGATGGAGGCGGAGCTGGAGCAGGCTCAGGCAGAGTTCCAACCGGTGGAGGCGGAGCTGGAGCAGGCTCAGGCAGAGTTCCAACCGGTGGAGGCGGAGCTGAAGCAGGCCCAGGCAGAGGGCCAACAGTTGGAGATGGAATTGAGCCGAAAGCAGGCACTGCCGGCGGCTCTGGAAGAACTGGAGCGATACAGGAAGGCGGAAGAGGACATGGATATGAGTACAATAGGCATTTTACAGGATAAATTTGAGCATATGGAGGAGATTCAGATACAGCTGCGGGAGGTACTTGGCGAGTTGTATGACGCATCGCGTCTGGAACAGGGGGATATTCTGGTAATCGGCTGCTCCACCAGTGAGGTGGCAGGGGGGCGTATCGGCACATATTCCAGCCAGGAGATTGGGGAATGTCTGTTTCAGACAGCCTCTCTTTTTTGCAGAGAAAGAGGAATCTATCTGGCATGCCAGTGCTGTGAGCATCTGAACCGCAGCCTGATTGTTGAGAAAGCCTGCATGAAAGAACATCGTCTGACCAGAGTTAATGTGGTGCCACAGCTGAAGGCGGGAGGCGCCTTTGCCACAGCCGCTTATCGCCATATGCAGGAACCTGTGGCAGTGGAAGAGATTGTGGCCCAGGCGGGGGTGGATATCGGAGATACTTTGATCGGTATGCATCTTGCGTCAGTGGCGGTGCCGGTTCGCACCGGACAGAGGGTGATCGGACAGGCCCATGTGGCCTGTGCCCGTACCCGGGCCAAATATGTGGGGGGAAGCCGGGCAGTATATGACGACTGCATATAAGCTGCATTGTAAGGCATAGGAGTTTCGGCAGGGCGCTGCGGATTGGAAGGCCAGGCAGAATCAAAACAGGAATGAACTGTAGGTAATTGCGAAACGCAGTTACTATGTAAGTGTCATTGTGCAAATTGTATAATCCAACGCAGGCACGCTTTCGCTTTGTTCTCATCTTAGCGGTATATAAGATGCCAAAATACGGCATCTAAGTACCAATGATGAGAGAGGGCCTGCTAATGGAATATACAATCTGCACAATTCGGTACCAGAAAAAGTAGTTTTGCAATTTGTCTGGGAATAAACTGTACAGTGGGGAGATTATGAAAATAGACAGACTGGTTGGAATATTGGCGCTGCTCCTGCAGAAGGACACCATGACTGCCCCAGAACTGGCGGAGCATTTTGAGGTATCCAGGAGAACCATTGGCCGCGATATTGATTCCCTGTGCAAGGCCGGAATTCCAATCTGCACCAGGCAGGGAATCAACGGCGGCATCTCTATCATGGAGAACTATCGGCTGGAGAGGACATTGCTGTCCAGCCGGGAGATGCAGGAGGTTTTGGCTGGGCTCCGGGGATTGGACAGCGTGAGTGGAAGCAGGCATTATGCCAGGCTGATGGAAAAGCTGTGCATTGGCTCTTCCAATTTTGTGAGTGGGAGGGATTATATCTGGATTGATTTATCTTCCTGGTACAAGGGGACCCTGGCCGCTAAAATAGAGAGCATCCAATCAGCCATTGAGGGCAGGCGGCTTCTGGATTTTCGGTATTACGCGCCGGGAGGGGAAAGCGACAGGAGTATGGAACCATATTATCTGGTGTTTCGATGGTCCAACTGGTATGTGTGGGGGTGGTGCCTGAAGCGGCGGGACTACCGCCTTTTTAAACTGAACCGCATGGAGGATGTGGCGGTGGCCGTGCAGGGATTCTCAGAGAGGAAGATTTCACTGCCAGACCTTTCTGATGAAAAGATATTTCCGGGTGGCATTCATGTAAAAGTTCTCTTTTCCCCGGAGGTAAAATGGCGTCTGATCGAAAGTTTTGGCCCCCATTGCTTTGAGGAGCGGGAGGACGGCCTGCTGTTGTTTGAGGAGGAATATACCAACGAGGATCATCTTCTGTCATGGCTGCTGGGATTTGGGGACAAGGCGAGGGTGCTGGAGCCGGAGTCTGTCAGGAATACGATCCTTGGGGCGGCGGAAAATATGGCTCGAATATATGGCATTGCCCGGAAAGAGGAACAGCGGAACAATGACAGAGGGTGTTCCACCTTAAACAAATATTAAAGTTTAGACTATATCCATGTCGTGGGGTTTTCCTGTATAATAAAGCAATAAGGCAGCTTTGGTACAGCTGGTGCACCGCATTGTTCTGCCGCTTCGCAGACTGAAAATTCATCCTGCGTCATTTGACTGAAAGCAAGCGTGTCGGCGCACCAGGGGCCGGAGGCTATATCGGCACAGCATGTTCAAAATACTGTCTGTAAAAGTACTGCGACAGGAGAAAACCATGTATCATATACTGTTATGCGATGACGAGAAAGATATTGTGAATGCGTTAGAGATTTATCTGAACCAGCCGGATTATTGTTTTCATAAGGCATATGACGGGCAGGAGGCGCTGGAGATTGCCGGCAGGCAGGAATTGCAGCTGATTCTGATGGATGTGATGATGCCCAGGATGGATGGGCTGGAAGCCATGAGCCGTATTCGGCAGTTTTCCAATGTGCCTGTCATTCTGCTAACGGCTAAGGGGGAAGATCTGGACAAAATACTGGGGCTGAACGCAGGGGCGGACGATTACATTACCAAGCCTTTCAACCCCATGGAGGTCTGTGCCAGGGTGCGTTCCCAACTGCGGCGTTATATGCAGCTGGGCAGCGGCGCCCGGCAGGGCGGAAGGCTGAGGATTGGAGGGATCCAGCTGGACGATACAGGCAAGACGGTTTTTCTGGACGGGGAGGAGATCAATCTGACGCCCACGGAATACGAGATTCTGAAACTGTTGATGGCGCATCCGGGCCAGGTTTTTTCCCCGGCGGAGATATACCAGCAGGTGTGGAAGGATCAGCCCATCGGCAGCGAGGGCACGGTGGCGGTGCACATCCGGCATTTGCGGGAAAAGGTGGAGATCAATCCTGCTGATCCCCGTTACCTGAAGGTGGTCTGGGGGCAGGGCTACAAAATGGAAGGGGGCATCAGTATATGAAAATGACCCCGGTTTCAAAGTGTTTCCTATACCTGGTGATGGTGTCTCTGATAGGGGCATCTGTATTCTGCCTGTCCGCCGGTATCTGCTGTACGCGATTGGAGGATTTCAGGCGGCAGGATGGCAACCGGGAACTTGCGCTGGAAAGCCTGGCCCGGGCCCATGCCGGAGAGATCATGAATGTTTATTTTTCCCAGGGCATGGAGCAGGTAAATGCTTACGCAAAGGATGAAAATGTTAACTATATCATTCAAAAGGCATCCGGCAGACGTGTGGGAGGAAATTACAGGACTGAGAAAAGAGAACAGATTCTCATATTGGAAGGCAGGACATTGGAGTATACCTTCTGGTTCCCGGAAGAGGGGCAGGAAGAACCTTCGGGCTATCTGGTCAGAATTGCCTATCTGCATGCAGACCAGATACATAATGTTTATATTGATCTGGAGGGCCTGCCCCATGATCTGCGGGTATGGGCCGGCGGATTTTATGTATCGGCATTGGTTGCGCTGGTTCTGGCCGGGGGCATTCTGCGTTCTTTTACTATTACTGTCGGGCATGGATCGGAAAATCGCAGGGGGCAGGGAAATAGGAGGGCAGGAAAACCATGGAAGGTGCTTTTACTCTGGGGGAGTATGGCGGCGGCGCTGTGGCTGTGGGAGCGCAGGCTGCCACAGATATGGGAGATCCCCATCAACTGGGAAGAGGGATCTGAGCCTGTGAAGGCATTGCTGGGTCAGAGCATCCGGGACAGTACATTTTGTGGATTCTTGTGGGGGATTCTGGCCACAGGTTTTGTATTGCACCTGATCCAATATAGAAGGTTCGGGCAGAGGGGCCTGATCATGAAGGTGTGCAGGAAACCTGGAGAGGCGATGGGGCAGCTATCCTGGCCCCAGAAGGCTGTGCTTATCCTGATGCTGGTCTGTGGGCTGGAGGCGGCCCTGTTGGGGGTGGCCCAGTACCGGGTGATGCAGGGGAAAGAACTGGGGGTCCTGAGGGAATGGATGATTACAAAGGGCGGCGCCTTTCTGGTCTGGGGACTGTGGATTCTGGAAAAAACGATTCTGGCGCCGCTGGTACTGCGGACGGCCAGAGGGATGGAACGGCTTCGGACTTCCGGCAGGGAACTGGCCAAAGGGAACCTGGGCTACCAGATTTCCCTGGAGGGCATGAAAGGAGAGGCTCTTCAGTTTGGCAGGGATTTAAACGCCATCTCTCAGGTGGTGGCGGATGCAGTGGAAGATCGGATGAAGAGTGAACATCTAAAGACGGAATTGATTACCAATGTTTCCCACGATATCAAGACGCCCCTGACTTCCATTATCAACTATGCAGACCTGATCGGCCGGGAACCTTCGGATAATGAGAAGATCGCGGAATATGCCGGGGTGCTGCACAGACAGTCCACCAGACTGAAAAAGCTGATTGAGGATCTGATGGAGGTGTCCAAGGCAGCTACCGGCAATCTGGAGGTACATTTGGAGCGCTGCCAGGCGGGGGTTCTGCTCAGTCAGGCTATGGGAGAATTTGAGCAGAGACTGCAGGAGAGGGAGATCGACCTGATTATACGGCAGTGCCAGGAACCTGTATGGATCATGGCAGATACCCGGATGCTGTGGAGAATTCTGGACAATCTGATGACGAATATCTGTAAATATGCCCAGAGCGGCACCAGGGTATATTTGAGTTTGGAAACTCAAGAAGGGCAGGCCGTGCTGGTTTTTAAAAATATATCCAGTCAGCCTCTGGAAATGGATGCCGAAGAACTGATGGAACGCTTTGTACGGGGAGATAAATCCAGGCACACCGAAGGCAGCGGCCTGGGATTGGCCATTGCCAGAAGTCTGACGGAACTGCAGGGAGGAAGCATGCAGCTTACCACAGACGGGGATCTGTTCAAGGTAACCCTGGTATTCCCCGTGGCGCAGGAGGACTTGGACAGGCTGGAGATTGCGGAACAGGCAAATTTGCAGGCGTGCAATGATTAAAGTTGAGATAAACGGCATACACTAAGCTAAAACAGTATCTTGTGGTAACCCCACAAAAGGAGGAGATTATGCAGGCAGAAACCTATCCCTTTGTAGTGCAGCCGCTGCCCTACGACTATGACGCGTTGACCCCGATTTTAGATGAAAAGACGCTGCACTTTCACCACGACAAGCATTACAAGACATATGTGGATAACCTGAACAGCGCACTGGCAGATTATCCTGAGTTGCAGAAGAAAAGCCTGAAGGAACTGTTGATGAGTCTGGACAGCCTTCCGGCTGCGGCTCAGACCCCCATCCGCAACAATGGGGGCGGTGTGTTCAACCATGAACTGTATTTCGGAACCATGCGTCAGCCCATGGGGCAGATGCCGGAGGGGGCGCTGGCGGATGCCATCAACAGGGATTTCGGCAGTTATAACCAGTGGAAGGAACAGATGAAGCAGGCGGCAATATCCCAGTTCGGCTCCGGGTGGGCCTGGCTGGTTACGGATAAGGACGGCAGGCTTTCCATCCTGCAGACGCCCAATCAGAATGTGCCGGATATGTCGGAGGTGACGCCCATCCTGCTGGTGGACGTGTGGGAACATGCCTACTATCTGCAATACCAGAATCTGCGCGCGGCCTATCTGGAGGGCTGGTTTAACCTGATTCACTGGAAAAAAGTACAGTGCCTTTATGAAGAGGCCGTGAAGGCGGGCGCAAAACACTGAACCGGCAAGAGGTATTATGATGAACCAGAGAAATTACCAGCGGGAGCTGGACCATATACTGGCGGGGCTTACCAGGGGGCAGAAGCGGCTGTTTCTACACAGCTGCTGCGCTCCCTGCAGCAGCTATGTGCTGGAATACCTGAGCGCGTATTTTCAGGTTACGGTATTCTATTATAACCCCAATATTTCCTTTGAGGAGGAGTACAGACATCGGCTGGCGGAGCAGAAGCATCTGATCGCCTGCTTCAATCGGGAGGGCATCGGTTTCCCCATTCGGATCGTGGAGGGGGAATACCTGCCGGAGCGGTTTTTCGGCATGGCCAGGGGACTGGAAAACTGCCCGGAGGGAGGGGAACGCTGTGAAGGGTGTTTCCGGCTGCGGCTGGAGGAGACGGCCCGGCAGGCGCAGGCGGCGGAAGCGGACTACTTTGCCACTACACTGTCCATCAGCCCCCTGAAAAACGCGCCGCTTCTCAACCGGGTGGGGGAGGAACTGGCGTCTACATATGGCGTGCCCTGGCTGCCTTCTGATTTTAAAAAGAGAAACGGATATAAAAGGTCTGTGGAACTGTCTGCCAGGTATGAGTTGTACCGCCAGAATTACTGCGGCTGCCTGTTTTCCAGGCGGGAGGGGGAAAATCGGGCCGGGAAGTGAGTCGCCTCTGTTTTCCATATTTTAAAATTTTCTGTTGCCACGGAGAGAAAAAAAGGCTATAATGGGCCCATAATTTTAGTGCGGCGAGGAGAACATGCTTATGAAAAAATGGTTGGATATCATATCCGGGGAGATGCAGGTGGCTTTTGAAGCGGCCGGATACGGGGAGACGGAGGCGGGAAGCCGGCTGGGACGCGTGACTTTGTCCAATCGTCCGGACCTGTGCGAATACCAGTGCAACGGGGCCATGGCGGGAGCCAAGAAGTTCAGGAAAGCGCCTCTTGTAATTGCGGGCGAGGTGGCGGAGAAGCTGCGGGACAGCAGGGTGTTCTCTCAGGTGGAGGCTGTGCCTCCCGGTTTTTTGAACCTGAAAATCTCGGGTGAATGTTTGCAGGAATACCTGGGGGAGATGCGCAGGGCTGAGAAATTCGGTCTGGAGGAACCGTCAAAACCCCGAAAAATCATGATAGATTACGGCGGGGCCAATGTGGCCAAGCCTCTGCATGTGGGACATCTGCGTTCGGCAGTCATCGGTGAGAGCATCAAGCGGATTTGCCGGTATGCCGGCCATGAAGTCATCGGAGACGCTCACCTGGGGGACTGGGGACTGCAGATGGGCCTGGTGATTCTGGGGATCCAGGAGCGTCAGCCGGAACTGGTGTATTTTGACGACAGCTATGAGGGAGAGTATCCTTCCGAACCTCCCTTTACCATATCCGAACTGGAGGAAATCTATCCGGCTTCCAGCCTGAAATCCAAGGAGGACCCGGAGTACAAGGCCCGGGCCATGGAAGCCACCTACAAGCTGCAGACAGGCGTGAGGGGTTATCGAGCCCTGTGGCAGCATATGATGAATGTGTCTGTAGCGGACTTAAAGAAGGTGTATGGCAGCCTGAATGTGGAATTTGACCTGTGGAAGGGCGAGAGCGATGTGCGGGATCTGATTCCGGAAATGGTACAGCAGATGAAGGACGGCGGCTATGCTTACATCAGCGAAGGAGCTCTGGTGGTGGATGTGAAGGAGGAGACAGACACCAAAGAGATGCCCCCCTGCATGATTCTGAAGTCTGACGGTGCGTCTCTGTACAACACATCGGACCTGGCTACAATCCTGGAGCGCATGCGTCTGTACCATCCGGATCAGATCATTTATCTCACGGACAAGCGTCAGGATCTGTATTTTGACCAGGTATTCCGCTGCGCCCGCAAAACCGGACTGGTGGAGCCGGAAACCCAGCTTAAGTGGATCGGCTTTGGAACCGTCAACGGCAAGGACGGCAAGCCCTTTAAGACCAGAGACGGCGGTGTGATGCGCCTGGAGATTCTGATCCAGGAGACCAGGGAGGAGATGCTGCGCAAGATCCGGGAAGGCCGGGAGATGAGCGAGGAGGAGGCCAGGGAGGTGGCGGATATGGTGGCCATCTCGGCCCTGCTCTACGGAGATCTGTCCAATCAGGCTTCCAAGGACTATATCTTTGATATAGACCGCTTTACTTCTTTTGAAGGTGATACCGGTCCCTATATCCTGTATACCATCGTGCGGATCAAGTCGATTCTTGCCAAGTATGTGGAGCAGGGCGGCAGCCTGGACCGGGAGGAGGAACTGGAGCTGTTGGCGGCGGCAGGAGAGGCCCAGAAGCAGTTGATGATGCAGCTGTCCGGCTTTAACGCCATGATGGAGAGCGCCAGCGAGGAGGCGGCCCCTCATAAGGTATGCGCTTTTATCTATGACCTGGCCAACGCATTTAATCACTTCTACCATGAAACCAAGATCCTTGCGGAGGAAGATCAGGCGCAGAAGGAGAGCCTGGTAGCTCTGCTGCTTCTGACCCGGGATGTGCTGGAGACCTGTATCCATGTGCTGGGTTTTGAGGCTCCGGAGAAAATGTAGGCCAAATTTGTAAAATTGTGGTTGACAAACTTTTCTTTCCATAGTATACTAATCAAGTCGGTTGCAAGCGCAGCCGACACAGGGAATCTTAGCTCAGCTGGGAGAGCATCTGCCTTACAAGCAGAGGGTCATAGGTTCGAGCCCTATAGGTTCCAGTGTGGCGAGATAGCTCAGTTGGCTAGAGCACACGGTTCATACCCGTGGTGTCGAGGGTTCGAATCCCCCTCTCGCTACTTTAAAGTCCGAAAAGCCTTGATTTAAATCAGGTTTACGGACTTTTTTGTTTTTTACATAATATAATGTCGATTTATCTAATATTGGCATATCTAATGTTGGTTTATTTAATGTCTATTTATCTAATGCCGATGTATCTGTCAATGCACGTCAAATGCCATGGAATGAAAGAAGCGATGGGAAAACTCAGATATAAAAAAATTTTATTCTATTGTGCTTCAGTAAGGGAGACGCTGCAAAAAGCGGCATTTGGTAACGTCCCCCTTGTTATCTGACTTAAATTTTATCCGTAGATCAATACCCAATCCTTCATCCAGCGCAGGAAGGTGTCTACATACTTGATGGACACGGTGTGCCCTGACAGTACCGGGTAGAACAGCGCGAACAGGGCAATGGCGGCGGCGGCATAGAGTCCCAGGGCCAGGTAAAATTTTTTCTCCGGCAGCAGGTCTTTCATAGTAAGCGCGGCATACAGGATCATCAGCACCACGAAGGGCACGCTGGGAAAATAGTGGTAGATAAAGGTACATCTGTCCACGAACATCCAGGGCAGGTACTGTGCCAGGTAGGCGATGCACAGAAACAGGGCGGTGCGGTCCTTTTTCCGAAATACCAGATAGAGCATATAGGCAAAGGCGGGGATGCCCGTCCACCATACCAGCGGGTTGCCGAAGGCGCTGATCCCCTCTCTGGCCGTGTCACTGATGATGCCGGAGTAATAAAAGATGGGCCGGACCATGGTGGGCCACTCATACCAGTGAGAGGAATAATAATGGGTGGCCTGCAGATTGGCATGGTAATCAAACATATATTTCTGGTTGGCCAACATTTTTTCCCACAACCCGGTCTGCCAACCCACAAAGGGAATGTAGGACAGCAGGTAGATCAGTCCGGGTATCAGCACGAAAAACACCACGCAAAAGGCAATGGTTTTAAGAGTGTTGCCCCGGAATGTGGCGATGATCTTGGAGTAGAGAAGTCCGTTGGGTCCTCCAGAGGGCTTCTTCAGGGCAAGACGGTACTCCCGGTATCTGCGGTACAGTGTAAGGAAGAATATCACTGCCAATCCCACCCCGGCATACATGCCTGTCCACTTGCAGGCGATGCCCAGTCCCATGGAAATGCCGCAGGCTCCCAGAGGGAGGAAGGTCCTCCACAGCGGTGTGTCGTAAAAACTGAGACAGCTGTAACGGTACATAAAATAGTACATCAGCAGGATAAAAAAAGTCACGAACACGTCGATGGTGGCCAGTCTGGTCTGGGCAAAATGCATGAAGTCGAAGGCAAATAACGCGCAGGCAAAGCCAGCCAACAGGCGGTCTCTGCTGATATTGCGGGCCAACAGATAGATCACCGGCAGCATCAGTATCCCCAGCAAGGTTCCCATAAATCTCCAGCCGAAGGGGTTCATGCCAAAGAGGACGATGCCCAGGGACAGGATCACTTTGCCCAGAGGCGGGTGAGTGGTCTCATAAGTGGGCAGCCCGTGCAGGAATTCATAGGCCGTCCGGGCGTGGTAGATCTCGTCAAAGTAGGTGCTGTTGCGGAAGCTGATGCCTTCGGCGGGGAAAGTGTCGTTCTCGTCAAATAATCTCTGATAGTCTGGCGCGTTCACAGGCATGAAGGCGTTTCCTGCGGCGTCCGCCAGGGCCAGTTCCATCACCGAAGCCTTGTCGGAATTGCAGGTCAGACGCAGATAATGGCAATTCTCCGGCAGCCCTGTGCGGCCCCAAGCGAATACGCTGGTCATGGTGAGCTGCCCACCGTCCGCTGCCGGCTGCCAGGCATCCTCCGGGGACGTTTTATACTCCAGTGTAAAATTCCGGTTTTCGTAATTTCCCAGATACCAGTACAGGTAGGAGGCGGCCTGTTCTCCGCCGGTGTACAGTTCCACCGTATCGCCCTGCCGCAGCATGGCGTCGGACTGAGGGGCTTTCAGATTGCCCAGATCCCAGAACGCCACCAGACTGTACACTGCCATAACAGTAAAGAGAAGGATGGCGTCCTGGGCCAGGAAGGGCATTTTTTCCTGGCTGGGGGCAGGGTCATAACTGAAATGCGCGGGCGCGGATTTCTTTCTGCGCCATTTCAGCCGGAAGGGGAGCAGGAAGGTGAAGGCGGACTCTCCATCGGACACCTGCCGGATGTCGTAGCGCATCAGCGTATAATAGAAGGAGAGGCCGCAGATGATCATACAGGCGGACACGGTCAGGATCAGCGGCGCTTTCCTGTCATAGTTGGCAGGATCATAAAAATACAGGATGTAAGCGGTGTTGTACAGGTGGATCACGGTAAATCCGAAAAAAACCTCCAGAAATTCCTTCAGGGGGCGCAGCGCATAGGCAAACAGGATCAGCGCCAGGGCCGGGTACAGGTAGCGTTCGTGCATGCGCACCGAGAACAGGAACATGGAGATAATCAGGAAACCGGCGGTGGTGAAGTACCGGCTTTCCTTGTTCTGAGCCCGGAAGAAAAGCAGGGCCGAGAGCAGTACAATCAGCAGGATTATGATGATGCCCCAGGTCTTGTAGCTGAAAAATAGCAGCCTTGTATCCTGGGAGACCCAGTTCAGGCCAAAAAATCCCCACAGGTTAAAGGCGTTCACCGCCACATAGGGGTAGGAGCCCAGGGTAGCAGTATACTGCATGAATACCAGATCCAAACCGAAGGGCATGCAGGCCAGCACCATGAAACAGATTACGGACAGACCGGAGAACAGGTTGTGGAAGAAATTTCTCCAACTGAAATCGTACAGGATAACCCGATCCACGATGCCATAGAGCAGCACAGGAGCAAACACCAGGGTCTGGGGTTTGAGCAGCACGCCCAGGCCGAACACGATATAAGCGGCAGTCATGCGGTTTTCCGTCAAAAACCAACACATCAGCAAAACGGTCAGGGTGAACACGGAGTCCACCTGCCCCCAGACAGAAGAGTTCAGGATGATGGCCGGGTTCAACAGATACAAACCTGCCAGCATCACCACCTGCTGAGAAGGCAATTTCCTGGAAGCGACCTTGTAAAAGAACAGGGCAGTGGCCATGTCACAGAATATGGCGGGCAGTTTTAACAGGAGCAGGCAGGGCGCGGACAGATATGGGATTTTAAACAGGGAAAAAATAGCCCCGATCACATACAATACATACACGAATCCGGGAGGATAGTCGGCAAACACGCCGGAGGCGTAAAAATTCCGAATGCCTCCTTCATAGGCCAGATTGGCCCAACTGGCGAAGCAGGCCGTATCCGAAGCAAACCCCTCGGAACTTCCGGCGAAGATGCAGCGAAGCAAAAAAGCACCCGCCAGCAGAACCAGGAATACGATCCTGGGATCATAGGAGGGCTTCTTGTCCATCTGGTAGATAAAAAAATACATCATGCCCAAAAACAGGACTGAAATCAAGTGAATCGGCAGCATATGGCAATTTCCTTTCCTGAACGATACCCGTGCGGCCGGCGCACAGGCCATATGAGTCGTTTGAAAATGAACGCTCAAAGTATATGGACAATTATAACAAAAACCTTCTCCGATATCAAATACAAGATGACAGATTTGTAAAAATGTGATACACTGATTAATAAGTAAGAAGCTGGCGGAAGGGGGGAGATGCCTTTGAAAAAGGAAACTCTGAAGACCCTGCAATATGTGGCAGGCATCCTGTTCTTGACCGTGGCTGTCGGTTTCTCCGGCTACAAGCTGGTGACTTCTGTTATATCCGACAGGCGGGCGGAGGAGGAACATCAGCGTCTGTTGAATGCTGCTGTGGAAGAGAATGCCCAGCTTCCCGCTAGCTTTACCACGGGTGTGGACGAGAACGGCGAGGCAGTAGAGACTTTGCCGCCTCAGTATCCGCCTCTGGCCATCGACATGGAAATGCTGAAGGGGATGAACGGTGATTTCCGGGGATGGCTTTATTTTCCGGCAGTGGAGGTCAGCTACCCTGTGGTGCAGGGGGAGGACAACAACTATTATCTGAAGCACTCCTTTGAGGGTGAAAAGAGCAACTCTGGCAGCATATTCATGGACTGTGGCGCAGCTCCTGACTGGAGCGACAGGAATACTTTTGTATTCGGCCACAATATGAGGGACGGCAGTATGTTCGGCGCCTTTAAAAAGCTGGTGGACGATCCCTCTCTGCTGGACGCCAACCCCCGTTTCTATCTCTATACGGAAGATCTGGTTTATACTTACGAGATTTTTTCCTATTACATGACCAAGTCGGACAGCAACAGATATATGGTGTTTACATCGGATGAAAACTATGACAAATATACAGGATGGGCGGTGGAGAACTCCAACTACAGCTTTGATATGGACCTTTCGGAGCGCCCCAATATTGTATCCCTGTCCACCTGTTACGGCTCGGCAGGAACTTCCAGAAGGGTTTTGATCCATGGAGTGTTGACTTTGACAGAGCCTTATGGTATAAAGTAGTTAATCAATTTTTAATAATTTTGAACCTTTTTACCAAAAAAAGGGGTCTTATTATGTAAAGGAATGGATAAATTGCATTCTGCGGGCTATGGTCAGGGTTTCAAAGAGGGTAAAAAATCATGAAAATCTTGAGAATGAGGGAGAAGGTAAGCAAATTTGTGGTGGTGAGCATGGCTTCGGCGCTGGTGATCAGCAGCATGTTTACGGACTACGGGTTTTCCACCCACGCAAATGAAAACGTGGATCCCAACGTGCCGGAACTGGAAAGCGTTACCGGTGGCGATTATGTGGTGAACGTGGCAGAACCAGTTCCGCTGTATAACTTTGCACCGCCCACAGACAATTTTGCCAGGCCCGATCTGAATAATCCGTTCCTGTTTTCTGTTTATACGAATCAGATGACGCGAAGCGATCATGTGGAGGGTAATGTGGCTATCGGCGTTCTGCCCGGCAGTCTCAATATATATGGAGGCAATGCCTCAGTGGGTTCCGGAGGAGTGAGCTATATCGGTGATTTGTCCGACGGTAGCTTCAGTTGTACGGCAAACGGCACATCTTATATTGTGATTCCGGAGATAAATCCGTTGGCGGGTACGGCCAACAGATTGGAAGTAGCTGTGGGGCAGGGGTACAATCTGCTTAAGATCGACAGCAACAACCAGGAAGCTGGAAGGTTCTGCACGGGCAATCTCCTGGGAGGATTTTCCTATCAAAATGATATAATGACTACCATAGCAAATGTCATTAATTCAAAAGCGGCCTGGGCTGACGAGTTATATCAGCTGCCAGATATGGATACGGATACCGCATATGTCCTGAATCTCACGGCCGAGGAACTGAATGCCGGATTTACCCAGGGCGAGAATTATGAAGCCAGGATTATTGCGGCTGCGGAGGCTGGCGGCAAGACGGTAATTGTAAATATCGTAAGCGGCGGCGAAGTGTCTGTGCCCCAGATGAATATCAACAGCGCCGGAGACAAGACGGAGTATGCCTCCTGGGCTGGCAGGGTGCTCTGGAATTTCGGCAATGCCAGTAAGGTGAACACGGCAAGGATATTCGGATTTATCCTGGCTCCCAGGGCGACTGTGGTCAATGGGAACAATATTATCGGCGGTGTAACGGCCGGTAATTTTGAACAATATGGAGAAGTACATCAGATTAATTGGAGCGGTGTAATACCTGCGCCGCCAGTACCGACGGAATCGCCAGTGCCTGCACCCACAGATCCGCCAGTGCCAGTACCGACGGAATCGCCAGAACCGATACCTACAGACCCGCCGGGGCCAGTGCCGACGGAATCGCCTGAACCGGTACCCACGGATCCTCCAGTGCCAGTGCCGACGGAATCGCCAGAACCGATACCTACAGATCCTCCAGTGCCGGTGCCGACAGAATCGCCAGAACCGATACCTACAGATCCTCCAGTGCCGGTGCCGACTACAACACCCGGTCCTACGGAAACCCCGGGCCCTGGTGAGACACCCGGTCCTACAGCGACCCCAGGCCCCGGTGAGACACCCGGTCCTACGGAAACCCCGGGCCCTGGTGAGACACCTGGTCCCACGGAAACGCCTGGCCCTACGGCAACCCCAGGCCCTGGTGAGACGCCTGGCCCAACGGAAACCCCGGGCCCTGGTGAGACACCCGGTCCTACAGCGACCCCAGGCCCCGGTGAGACACCCGGTCCTACGGAAACCCCTGGCCCTGGTGAGACACCTGGTCCCACGGAAACGCCTGGCCCTGGTGAGACACCTGGTCCTACGGAAACGCCTGGCCCTACGGCAACCCCAGGTCCTGGTGAGACACCTGGTCCTACGGAAACCCCAGGTCCTGGTGCGACACCCAATCCTTCTGATCCGACGCCGCCTCCTGCGGTAACACAGCCGCCCCAGGTGACGCCGCCTCCCCAGGTGACTGAACCCCCGGTAACCCCGGATGATCCGCCGGTACCGGAACTGGATACAATAGTAACGCCAGTACCACCCGTTACACCGCCCGATCCGGAAGTTCAGGGCCGCCGGAGAGCACGCACGGTACGTATTGATGATGACGAAATACCTCTGTCTGATGCCATGGTATTGGGAGCCAAAAGGCGTCCCCAGACCGGGGATGAGTCCGATGCATGGACCATGATGTTCCTGGCATCTCTTTCGGCTTTGATCGCATGGATTTTGAAAGGAATAAAAAGATAAAATATAAAAAGATAAGATATAATAAGATATAAAAGGAGTAAGGCTGTATGAAAAAGAAATTGACAGCAATAATATTGGCTGGAGCCATGGGGGTCAGCATGTTAGCATGCGGATCGGCAGCGCCCCAGATATCTGCCGCCACTCGTGCGATCCCGCCCGTGGATGAGATCACTTATATTGACGATGAGGCGATTGCTCTGGCAGGTTCCATTAGATCTGCAGATATGACGGAGGCAGAGCAGCTGAGGGCCGATGAACTTCGTACCATGGCGGTGTCTGCTTTTGATCTGGTGAATGCGGAACGCGCTGCCAGAGGGCTTACGGCTTTCACATGGGATGGCAATTTGGAACTGTGTGCCCAGATTCGCGCCACGGAGATTGTGGGAAGTTTCTCTCATACCAGGCCCAATAATATGGATTTCTATACCGTGAACAGTGACTTGATGTGGGCGGAAAATCTGGCAAAAGGCTATGCCGATGCCGCCAGCCTGGTGGCCGGATGGATGGCATCGCCCACCCACGCCGCCAACATTCTGGACGGGGAATTGGCCACCTGCAGCATAGCGGTATATGAGGCCGACGGCACTCTGTATTTTGCCCAGGAATTCGGTTATTAATTAGCGATAATTCTGATTTATATAAAAACTGGGGATACTAAAGTATCTCCAGTTTTTATTTGGAAGGTATATATGACGATACACTGGGGAGGCTTATGATATTGGTCAGATGGGAGTTGACAGTATATGAGAATAGGGACAGGATATGATGTGCACCGATTGGTGGAGGATAGAGAACTGATTTTGGGCGGAGTACAACTCCCCTATGAAAAGGGTTTGCTGGGGCATTCAGATGCGGATGTGTTGCTGCATGCCATAATGGACGCTCTGCTGGGGGCTGCGGCGCTGGGGGATATCGGGAAACATTTTCCTGACAATAATCCGGCCTATAAAGGCATATCGTCGCTGGAACTTTTGCGGAAAGTGGGAGAAATGCTGGAACAGCAGAGTTTTCTCATTGAGAATATAGACGCTACCATTATTGCGCAGGCTCCCAAAATGCGGCCTTATGTGGAGGAAATGCGGGAAAATATTGCCGGCGCTCTGGGCATTGCCCTGGAACAGGTGAATGTGAAGGCTACTACGGAGGAGGGATTGGGATTTACAGGCAAGGGCGAAGGGATTTCCGCCCAGGCTGTTTGCCTGCTGACCAGCCCTTTCAACCTGGCCATGGAGGACGCTTCTTCTTCCAAATGCCAAGGATGCGGAGGATGCCCTAAGGGGTAAGCCGTAATATGCAACTTCCTTTTCGGAATTGTGTACCCGCTGAAAACGAGCCTATAATTATCCACAAGTAGTTTAGCTTAAATGAGGTCATCAGATTTATTAATGTAGCCTTTTTTGTCATTTAAGGATCTAAGAGTATGTTCTATAAAGTACTGGATTGTGACGGAAATTATGTGTTGAAAAAATGGGCTGGGTAACTTGGGATTTGTGTAGGAGATTATAATGAAAACTTTGATATTTAATGGTTCTCCAAGGATAGATGGTGATACAAGCAGCCTAATTAAGAAAATTACCGAAAAAATTTCAGGTGAGTATAAAGTTGTAGATGCCTATAGATGTGATATTTCACCTTGCGTTGATTGCCGATATTGTTGGAAAAATAATGGTTGTCCAATAAATGATGAAATGCAAGACGTATATAAATACATACAAGAATGTGACAATATTGTGATTGCTTCGCCGCTTTATTTTTCGGAGTTGACTGGAAAATTATTAGATGTTGGAAGCAGACTCCAAACATATTTTTGCGCTAGATTTTTCAGAAAGGAAGAACCTGTCATGAAATCTAAAAAGGGCGCAGTCATATTAGTTGGGGGTGGTGATGGACATATGGATACGGCTTACAGTACAGCATGTACACTTTTACATCATATGAACTGCCATAACATTCATGAAGTGGTATATAGTCATAACACTAATGAAAGACCTTCAACCGATGACATGAATGCGCTTATGGGATTAGATCGTATTACATATTTTTTTGCATATTAGGAATAAACAAAATTTAAGATTAGCTGCTTCATAGAGAGAAATAACAGGCAGCAGGTACATTTTTCCAAAAAGGGAGATTTGAAAAAACAGTTGACAAATCCTGCATTTTTGCATATGCTGAATAGTAAGAAGAAAAGGCGATAAGCGGATAAATTCGTCTCAGTGGATGAGTTTATCCGCCTTTATGATGAGTTTATCCGCTTTTATAATGGAAAGGAAAGCCTTGTCTGCGAAGGCGGGCAGGCGGGAGTTGACGAGATGGGCTTGATTCAGAATATCCGGGAGGAAATCCAGATTATCAAAGAACGTGACCCTGCGATACACTCCTCCATGGAAGTGTTTTTGTATCCCAGCTTTAAAGTTATGATGCACTATCGTATTGCACACAAGCTGTATCTAAAAAAGCACTTTTTCCTGGCCAGATATATCTCTCAGAGAGGGGTGCGCAAGACAGGCATAGAGATCCATCCCGGCGCCCGCATCGGAAAAGGGCTGTTTATTGACCACGGTAATGGTGTTATCATCGGAGAGACGGCAGTGATCGGAGACAATGTGACCATTTACCAGGGAGTGACGCTGGGAGGCACGGGCAAGGAACACGGCAAGCGTCATCCCACGGTGGAGGACAATGTCATGATCAGCGCCGGGGCCAAAGTCCTTGGATCTTTTACCATCGGCGCCAACTCCAAGATCGGGGCGGGGAGCGTAGTGCTGTCAGAAGTGCCGCCGGGCTCCACAGTAGTGGGGGTGCCGGGGCGCGTGGTCAGGCGAAACAATCAGGCCCTGCCCAGGGAGGACCTGGATCAGGCCCTGCCGGATCCTGTAAGGGAAGATATCGCCGGTCTGATGCGCGCCAACACGGAACTGACCAATCGCCTGTTGGCTCTGGAGCAGGAGATAAAGCAGCTGAAGGGCCAGGAGGGCAAACGTCCGGCCGATATGAAAGTTGAGTTCAAGGGGCAGGGCATATAAATTCATCCGGCGTCATTTTACTGAAAGTCAACGATACAGTACACTAGGCCTGGGAGGATATATACCGCAGAGGGATATGCGGGAGCCCATAGCAACCTGTGCCCGGATGGCACAGGAACCATTTGTGGACGACAAAGCATCCATTTACGGACGACATAGCATCCATTTATGGATGACAAAGCAGTCATACAGGTTTGGAGTATGGGCTTAGGCAATCGGATGGACTCAGTCCGGCTGCAAATACATCAGCCTTGAATAGATTGTAGTAGAAAGGACATACCATATGGAGAACAAACTGCATTTTTACAATACTTTGACCAGAAAGGTGGAAACCTTCATTCCCAATCGGGATGGGAAGGTGGCCATGTACACCTGCGGTCCTACCGTATACCATTTTGCCCACATTGGCAATCTGCGCAGCTATATTATGGAAGACCTGCTGGAAAAAACTCTGCGCTACATCGGCTATGATGTGAAGCGGGTGATGAACATAACGGATGTAGGCCATCTTTCCAGCGATGCGGACACCGGTGAGGACAAGATGCTGAAAGGGGCAAAGCGGGAGCATAAATCTGTTATGGAGATCGCCGGATTTTATACCGACGCCTTTTTCAGCGACTGCGGGAAGTTGAACATCAAGACACCCGATGTGGTGGAACCTGCCACCAACTGCATCCCGGAGTTTATTCATATGATTCAGACCCTGGTGGAGAAGGGGTATGCCTATGAGCAGGGCGGCAATATCTATTTTGACACTTCCCGGTTGGAGGAGTATTATGTGTTTTCCAATCAGAGCGAGCAGGAACTGCTGGTGGGCGTGCGGGAGGACGTGGAGGAAGACGCCAACAAACGGAACAAGAGTGATTTTGTTCTTTGGTTTACCAAATCAAAGTTTGACGACCAGGAGTTAAAGTGGGAAAGTCCCTGGGGACTGGGTTATCCGGGCTGGCACATAGAATGTTCCTGCATCAGTATGAAACATCTGGGTGAATATATGGACATCCACTGCGGCGGCGTAGACAATATTTTTCCCCACCACACCAACGAGGTGGCCCAGAGCGAGTCCTATCTGGGACATAAATGGTGCAATTACTGGTTCCATGTGCATCATTTGAACGATAAATCCGGCAAGATGAGCAAGTCCAAAGGGGAGTTCCTGACGGTATCCCTGTTGGAGGAAAAGGGCTATGACCCGCTGGTATACCGCATGTTCTGTCTGCAATCCCATTACCGCAAACCGCTGGAATTCTCTTTTGAAGTGCTGGACAATATGACTGCTGCTTATGAGAAACTGGTGAAGCGCATTGCCTCTCTGGAGAGGGACGGGGATGTGGACCAGGAGAAATATGCCGCGTTTCGATCCAGGTTTGAGGAGGCTGTCTGTGATGATCTGAATTCTTCCATGGCAATTACCGTGCTGTATGACATGCTGAAAGAGGACATGAACGATGCCACAAAGTATGCGCTGGCGGAGGATTTTGACCGGGTACTGTCCCTGAATCTGACCACGGCCCATGCGGCGAAGGAGTCGGGCCGGCAGGTGGACGAGGAACTGGAGCGTTATATTCTGGCCAGGATCGAGGAGCGGAAAGCTGCCAAAAAGGAGAAGGACTTTGCCAGAGCGGATGCTATTCGGGCGGAATTGTTGGAGCAGGGCATTGTGTTGGAGGATACGAGAGAGGGTGTAAAATGGAAGAAAGCATAAGCCTGCTGGAACAGATTAGAAATAGCTTTCAATGCGGGGAAGTGGATATTCGCACCTATTCGCCCCTCACCATGGCCTATATAGGGGATGCCATATATGACCTGATAATCCGAACCGTGGTGGTGGAGCGGGGCAATCGTTCCGCCAATGACCTGCACCGGCGGACCATACAGTATGTGAACGCCGGCGCTCAGGCGAAGATGATGGAGGCTTTGGCTGATTTTCTCACGGAGGAGGAGGCCGGTCTCTACCGCTGGGGCAGGAACGCCAAGTTTTATACCAAGGCGAAGAATGCCTCCGTGGGAGAGTATCGCCGGGCCACAGGGATGGAAGCCCTGCTGGGTTATCTGTATATGACGGGGCGCACAGGACGGCTGCTGGAACTGATTAGTGAGGGGATCCGACGGGTGGGCATGGAGCTTTAACCCGAAGGAGCATTCGGCAGCGGAACCGGGAATCAACCGTCCCTGACGGTTTATAACCATACAAGCCTCAATCTGGTTTGAGTAAGCAGGATAAATGTATTTATTATAGCGATATACATAGAATTGTACGGGGCAATGTAAATTGCTATATCATAGCTGACGGCGATAAAGCTGTATTAATTGATACCGGCAGAATAAAATATCGTAAAAAGATTTTAGAAAAGTGCTGGGAATTTCATGTAAGTTTAATTGTACTTACATATGACATATGAATCATTGCCAGAATGCAGCTTATAAAGATAAAAGATGGCCTGTTTGTTGGGGATGCGCTGCTGAATATGCTTGATTCGACAATCTCCCTGCTTTATACAGATGAATGTGAAATGCTTAAAAGCGCTGAATAAATCGGTGGACTGGGAAGGCAGACAATTTATTTTGGTCATGGATAACCAAATCAAAATCGGAAGTGGGTAAAAGGCAGTAACGAATCGGCGCAAATAAAATAAGAAGGGGATATGTGCATGGGATACCAGGAACAGACAATAGAGGGCAGAAATGCGGTAATAGAGGCTTATCGCAGCGGTAAGCCCATCGAGAAGCTATATATTCAGGACGGATGCCAGGACGGCCCTGTCATGACCATCAAGCGGGAGGCCAGAAAGCATGAGACGCCCATAAAATATGTGGAAAGGGAGAGATTGGACCAGATGTCCGAGACGGGACGGCATCAGGGCGTCATAGCGGTGGCTGGAGCGTATGAATATGCGGAGCTGGAAGATCTTCTGAAGGCAGCCAGGGAAAAGGGGGAGCCCCCCTTCCTGTTCCTGCTGGATAATATTGAGGATCCCCACAATCTGGGAGCCATCATCCGTACAGCCAATCTGGCAGGCGCCCACGGTGTGATCATTCCCAAGAACAGGGCGGTGGGGCTGACGGCCACTGTGGCCCGTACCTCTGCGGGGGCATTGAATTACACGCCGGTGGCTCGTGTTACCAATCTGTCACAGACCATTGAGGAACTGAAAAAAGAGGGCATCTGGTTTGTCTGCGCGGATATGAATGGCACCCGGATGTACGACCTGGATTTGAAAGGCCCCATAGGCCTGGTGATCGGCAGCGAGGGTGAGGGTGTTGGAAGGCTGGTCAGGGAAAGATGCGATATGACCGCCGCTATCCCCATGAAGGGGGAGATTGACTCTCTGAATGCCTCTGTGGCGGCGGGTGTGTTGGCTTATGAGATTGTGAGGCAGCGGGGCCTATAGCATGAGACAGCCCCATGGAAACGGCGTTAGTATGGAAGCTGCATGGCGGAATAAAGCGCCCAGGGCAAAGCAACCGGCATGGCGGAATAAAGCGCCCAGGGCAAAGCAACCGGCATGGCGGAATAAAGCGCCCAGGGCGAAGCAACCAGCATGGCAGAATAAAGCGCCCAGGGCGAAGCAACCAACATGGCAGAATAAAGCGCCAAGGGCAAAGCAACCGATGCGCAGCGGAGGAGACGGGATGGAACGGGAATAC
>JAAWKU010000045.1 GCA_022797535.1 Lachnospiraceae bacterium
GGTCAACGATGCCACCGCATCGCCTCCCTCCTCCGCCTTGCAGACTGAAAATTCATCCGGCGTCATTTTACTGAAAGTCAACGATACAGCACACTAGCCTCACCATTTTATTATAACTGACCGATTTGGGGATGCTTTTAAATTCCCGGAAAAGATAGACTAAAAGGCATTGGGTGAGAAGCCTGTACAGTGAAGGGATGATATGATGAGTACATCAAATATAAGGAGGTGCGGATATGCACGCATGGGAAGCAGTAGATCAGTCATTAAACTTTATTGAGGAACATCTAAAGGAGGAAATCTCTACGGAATATCTGGCAGATTCTGTGGGCCTGTCTCCGTTTTATTTTCAGCGTCTGTTCAGGAGGCTGGTGAAAAAACCGATACAGGAATATATAAAACTCCGCCGTCTTGCAAGGGCAATCGAAGCCTTGCAAAACTCCGGGCAGCGAATTTTGGATATTGCTTTGGAGTATGGTTTTCCAGCCATGGAAATTTCACGCGGGCTTTTAAGGAAACCTATGGAATTACACCCGATGAATATAGAAGAGAACTGCAGATGCTCAATACATTTAACAGACCGGAAATTTCCATGAATTACATTTTAATAGAGGAAGGAGTTCCTCTGATCGTGGGGGGCATGGTTCTGGAGATCAGCAGAAAGACCCTGGAGCAGCCGGAGCACTATCTGGGGTTTGAAACGGAAGTAAAGATTGCCAAACAGGCCCCGGTGGGTGAAAGTACCGGTGTGGATGTCCCCGGCCAGCTTTGGAGCCGATACCACCGGGAGAAACATGCCGTCGCCCCCTATCTTAAAGGCGGCATGGAAATGGGAATGTCACATGCCGCGGATCCCAGCCAGGGGACATTCTTATATTTTGCCGGAGGACTTGCCGAAACAGTTTCTGAAAACAAAACGATTCCGGATAAGCTGGCAGCAGGCTTTATGGAGAGGGATCTTCCGGCAGGAGAATACATTATCTGCAGAATCGAGGCGGAAAATTTTGAGAATCTGGTGACGACTGCTCTGGACCAGGCCAATAAGTATCTTTTTGAGACCTGGCTTCCCCGCCACGGCCTGACGACAGAGCCCTTTTCGGCAGAAAAGTATTATCGGGATATGGAAGATATGGCCTGTATGGGAATCTGGGTCAGGGAGAGTGGGAGAAAACCAGAAGAATTATTTTAAAAAAAATATTTTTCCTGTCACACAGAGGAAGAAGGTTTGTCTAATTCAGTATACGGAGATAATTCTGCCGGGGAGTGCCGCAGAGTTAATTGCCGGGAGCAGGTGCGTTTCCCATGGGCTCTCTGTATAAAAACGATTCGCGCTTCAGAAAAGAGGAACCATGAATTCATTTACAAAGGAAGAACTGTTGGATCTGATTAAAAAAGCCACCGCTGGAGACAAGCCGTCTCTGGAGACGGTGCTGCTCAGTGTGCAGGACCTGGTATTTAACCTGTCCCTTCGTATGCTGGGGACCTTCCCGGATGCGGAGGATGCGTCCCAGGACATTCTGCTGAAGGTTATGACGCATCTGTCATCCTTTAGAGGGGAGAGTTCCTTTTCCACATGGGTATTCCGTATCGCCGTTAACCATTTGAAGGACTACAAAAAGCATATGTTTGCCCAGTTCCCCCTAAGTTTTGAGTTCTATGGGGATGATATCCAAAATGCCAGGACAGAGGACGCGCCGGATATGACTCAGAATGTGGAGAAGGAGGTTCTTGCGGAAGAGCTGAAGCTAT
Organism: Lachnospiraceae bacterium; assembly: GCA_022797535.1. Classification (GTDB taxonomy): domain Bacteria; phylum Bacillota; class Clostridia; order Lachnospirales; family Lachnospiraceae; genus Acetatifactor. Next base: position 1,750 of record JAAWKU010000045.1, read on the forward strand.
CCTGCACCAATGTGATGCTGCAGTGCCTGGACACCGAGAGCAGATGCATTTTCATCCTGGGGACCATGTTTCGGCTGGACAGCCGGATGGCCGGGGAGATCCTGGGTATCACTCCGGAAGCCTACCGCCAGCGTCTGTCGAGAGTACGTAAAAAGATGGCGGATTTCCTAACGGAATACTGCGGTGAATATGGAAACGGAAAATGCCACTGCGCGGACAGAGTGAATTATGCTATCCAGAATCATCGGATTCATCCCGCACAGCTTTACTTTCAGACGGCGGTGCCTGCCCGGGTAATGCTTGATGTGAAAGAGGCTATGGAGGAGATTGATGCTCTGTCCCAGGAGTTCTCTTTCTGCAAAACGTATCAGTCTCCGGAAAATCTGAAAAAGTTCATAGACGAATTTTTGCACGGAACTACTTTTTCCGTGGTTGGGAACAGTTAGTGCCCGCACCGGCGTACCTTCTGACAGGCCAACTGACGACGGGGAAATCGGTGAGTGTACCTGATCGGTGAGTATACCAGAAAGGAACAGATATGAATACTCAGATTATTCTAGACTACCTGGAATGTTTAAGTGAGAATAACAACCGGGAATGGTATCATGCCCACAAGGCAGAATACAAAGAGGCAAATGCCTTGTTTGAGGCACTGGTGCAGGAACTGATGCTGCGGATCGGAAAATTTGACGGCAGTATCCTGCCCAGGGAAGCAAAAGAATTAACCTTTAAGCTGGTGAGGGATACCCGCTTCAGCAATGACAAGTCTCCCTATAATCCGGCCTTCCGGGCGCATATCGGGCCCCAGGGGAAGCTGCCGGTGCCTGTTGGATATTATCTGATGATCAAACCCGGAGGCCAGTCTTTTATTGGAGGAGGTTTGTTTGCGGATGTGTTTAAAGAGGCCACTTCCATGGTGCGGGACTACATTGCGGCAAACGGCGGGGAATGGGAGAAGATCCTTCATGCCCCGGATTTTCAGAAGGCGTTTACTCTGCGTGGAACGGCTTTAAAAAACGTACCTGCCGGTTATGACAGAGAGCATCCCCAGGCGGAGTATTTGAAGTATAAAAGCTGGTATCTGGAATATCCCTTCCCGGATGATACGGTTGCCGACGGCGAACGGTTTCTGGAAGAGGCAGTAAGGTTGTTTCGCCTCATGAAGCCCTTCCATGATTTCCTGAACCGGGCGCTGGAAGGCTTTCAGATGCCCGTAAGATAAGGGCAGCCTATCTCTCCAGCGCGGCGGTATAAATTTCACTTACGGGAAACGTGATTTTCACCAGGCCGACAGCAACGAATTCGCCGCTGATTTTCCGGAATTCCCGTAGTATTAAGTCGCTTGCCCGGTAAAATACGCTGTCCTCATCATCCCTGGTGAGCGCCAGCGTGCAGTGGGGGGCCCAGTGGTCCGGGCAGTACCACTCCCAGCCCCTGGCGTCAAAATCTTTCAGGCATTCATGTAATTCTTCCTGCATCCGATACATATTTCGATTCATAACCGGGGATGCAAAAATGGTTTTTGTATCGTTGAACATGCCCACGGAACCGATATAGGCGGGCGCCACCTTATGGCTTTTGGCGAAATCCTTTAAATGCCGGATACATGTTTCCTCATCCACGTCATTAAAGCAGGCCAGGGTAAGGTGGGGCCTTGTTTTCCATTCCAGGAATTTTGTGCTTAATTTTTCGTCGGCCACTCTTTGGGCCAGAGCATAGAGTTTCTGCTCCGTATCCGCGTCAAAATATAATTCTATTGCATACTGCATGCTTCTTTTCCTCCCTTATTCCTGCTATATAGCTTTTTTTTTCAAATGGGGTTGCCTGGCCTCTTTTAAACCCGGCCGTATACTGTTTTGTATCACAGATATTTTTCGATATGACTTTGTTCGTAAACTTTTTTCCCCAACAATGTAATAGCCTGGGCCGGGCAAAAGCTGATGCAACGATAGCACCCGGTTCCGCTAAAATAGATCCTGATCATTTGGCTGTCACTTCATTTCTTTTCAGGAGCTGCAATCCTTTTATAACATGGTTTTTCTGCAATCAGGAATTACGATTTTGCCGTAGAAATTCATTATACAGCACAGCGCCCGGGTTTTCAAGCGGAACAGGGGCATCTGGAAAGGGCACAAACGGGGAAATCCGAAAAAGGGTTTACATCGGACGGCACATTCTTAATAAAAGTGTATGGGATCATCTGCATAATAGACTCCGCCGAGTTCACTAATTCCAGATTGAAGTACAGCCTTATCCATCATATAATCAGAATAACAAAACGTAAGTTGTAGGGAGGACACACGAAAGACATGATGAAAAACTATTATGGCAGTTTATGTACTGAAATGTATGAAATTTTGCATCAAAATGCGCCACAGGATGAATTAGACTTTTATCTTTCCTATGCAGAAAAAGGAATGTCAATTTTAGAACCCTTGTGTGGCAGCGGACGTTTCATGATTCCTTTTCAGGCAAGGGGATTCGATATTCGTGGGATGGATTTGTCAACAGAAATGATTGCAAAATTAAAAGAAAAGGCTCCTGATGCAATCGTATTCCAAGGAGATATATTGGAATATATTTCGGATGAAAGATATGATTATATTTTTATTTCATCTGGCTCTGTATCATTGTTCACGGATATGGAGATGTGTAAAAGCATTTTGAGAAAAATGAAAGACTTGTTGAACAAGGGAGGTAAATTTGTTTTTGCAGTTGACACAGTGGCAGACAGGTGTTCTGACGATTCAGAATATAAGACATCCATATCCGTAAAAACAAAAGAGGGCTTTGACCTTATCCTTAAAGGAAAAAATTATTACGATGAAAAAACACATACGCAGTTTTCACCCGGCATTTATGAGTTGTATGATGGAAAAACATTACTTCAACAGGAGCAAATGGATTTTCAAACACATCTTTATGAGCTGGGCGAAATAGAAGAATATTTACAAGACATAGGCTTTACAAAAGTAAATGCGTATGCATCTTACGACAAAGTTATTGCTGAGAACAACCAAGCTGAAATGTTTTTATATGAATGTTCGATTTGACCGTTTTCGGATTTATGAGTTAAAAAGCGTATCTGCTTAAAAGGTATTTACACGCCACGACAAACGCATGAGTAAATAAATTGTAAACACGCCCCGTTTCCGATGAATACCGATATTATATCAGCAGCTTAAAGGAAGATGTAGAACTGATAAGCCGGGCGATCAGAGGACACTGGAGCATAGAAAGCATGCACTGGCATTTGGATGTGACATTCCGCGAAGATGCAAACAGAACGATAGATGAAATGGCGGCACAAAACCTGAATATCATTCGAAAAAGGTGTTTAAGTATCTTAAAAATGGCAGAAGTATCGAGACATAAGTTGTGACTCAAAATTTAAGTCTTTCAGACAGAGCCTTAGCTACACAATTGTAAGAAGATTTATATAGTGCGTTGGGTAGGTGATAATATAATATGAAATATGATGAACTATATAAAGCTTTTAAAGAAGAAATTCCAGAAGGATTCTCTTTTTTAGAAATAAAAGAAACAGAAAATTTGATAGATAAAACCGATGGGATGCACGTAGTATTTGGCATGGTCATAGTTCCATATATTCTTTATGTTGTCCAAAATAATAAAATGCTCGAAATAAATAAAGTATTTTCATTTTTGGAAAACATGGCAATGTGTGAAGATGTAAGAGTTAATGAAGTTTTAGACTTCACAATATTAGAGCAATTAGCGGATGAAGGACACGATACATTAGAGCAATGTAAGCAATATATGGAGGAAAATACGTTGAAGCATTGTGAAGAAGTAGAAAAATATTTTTTGTAATGAATCTACAACATTTTCCTTGACGATCCTCAAATGCCCATGTTACAGTGACACCCATCAGGGGGCATAAGGGGGAAAACAGAACACCTAAATATCTAATAAAAACACAGTATTGGAGGTATTCTTAGGTTTTAAAAAATTTCAGGATCATCTCCGATTTTTATGTGATTATTTCAAATCAGTCAGTGCTCCTTTGGCGTGACAAAGGTCTAATCGACTCATCAAAACATGTTGTGTCCACCTTTATGGGTATATTATATATGCATAACATAAAACGTAAAGTTTAGCGAAAAAATGAGACATATTTGGCTTAAAATAAAGATTTGTGTTAAATTTGCAAAATTTCAAGTGTTAAATACACGAGTCTGAATAATTGGGGGCAGTGATTGATTTTACAGATGAATTGCGGTATAATATATCAGTATAAGCAAATGATCGGAGTAAGAGTTGTGAAGGTCAATTTTAACTGTGACATGGAGGCATCTGTGAGGCGGTGCGTACCGATGAAGAGCAGTCTGCAGAAACACACTTTGCAGGATACGAAAATGGCGGAAAACAATACAAGCTCTGACATTTAGCTCCGGGCGGTCGCATTGGAATGGTGCTGGCCAACGGTTCCCTTTCTTCCCGGTCCAGCGGTAAGGGAGAAATCCGCAAGAACATCATCAATGCCGATCTGTTGGATTGTATCATCGCCATGCTTACACAGCTTTTCTACACCACGCAGATTCCGGTGTCCCTCTGGTTTATCGCTAAGAACAAAAAGCAGAAGGGCAATACACTGTTTATCGATGCCCGCAAAATGGGAAGGATGGAGGATGCAAAGGGCTTCTGCGCGGTTGTTACCACTCAGGAGATTACAAAGCAGGACTACATCCTGACGCCAGGGCGGTATGTAGGCATCGAGGAACAGGAGGATGGCGAGCCATTGGAGGAAAAGATGGGGCGGCTGACGGCGGAGCTGTCGGAGTTATTCGTCAAGTCCCATGAGTTGGAAGATGAGATCAGGAAGCGACTGGGGGCGATTGGGTATGAGTTATAATATAACAAGACGTGTCGAAGATGATATTGTCGCCCTTGCGCGCAGATGCGGATTAAAGCAGGCAATCCTTTTTGGTTCCAGAGCAAGGGGAGATAATCGGGAGCGCAGCGACATTGACTTGGCGATCAGAGGCGGAAACACGGCGGAGTTTATCGCAAGTGCCGATGATGAAATATACACATTGCTGATGTTTGATATTGTGGATTTGGATAAGCCTGTGCAGGCGGAATTATTAACAGAAATCAGGCGGGATGGGGTAATGCTTTATGAAAAAGTTTGAAAATTTTTGCAAGGCGCTGAATAATTTGCAAATCATTCGGGATACCGAGGAACCGTATGATATTCTGACCATGACTGGTGGTGTGGCCTTGTTTGAAATCTGTTTTGAGCAGGCGTGGAAAGCCATGAAGGACATTCTGACCGACCAGGGATACAGCGCGGCGCAGACCGGCTCACCCAAACAAATCCTCAAGCTGGCGTACAGCGCCGGAATGGTGCAGGACGAGGAGAAATGGCTGGCGATGCTGGCATCGCGGAATGAAGTGTCCCATTCCTACAATGAGGAAATCGCACTGGGACTGATGCGGACTGTAAAGGCAAATTATATTGGGATGTTTGAAGAATTGAAAACGGAACTGGAGGAAAAGTGGTTGTGAGTTTTTTGATGGAAACCACATTCATACTTTGAATGTTTTTGTTCCAAAAACAAAAACGACCAAATGAAAATTGGTGCCTATTTGAAGCTGATAGATGACAAAATCGAACTGAACCAGAAGATAAACGATAAGTTATTTCGAATAACCACATTAGACAACTATCAAGGTAAGCTGTTTGGGTAGATAGGAGTTGAAACTACTGAGAAAGAATTATTAGAAGTAGATCCATCGTTTATATATGCGCATACACCTATGTTACAATGGCACGCACAGGGGGTGGAAGGGGGAAAACAGAACACCTAAATATCTAATTAAAATACAGTATCGGAGATATTTGTAGACTTGAAAAAGCCTTGGAATACCTCGGATTTTGGGAGTATGAATTTTTGGGCCTGTTCACAAACGAAAGAAATAGGACCTTCTGTATGGTATACTTATTATATCAATTGCAGGAGGTTGCTTTTTATGATGGGAATACAAGGCGGACAAATCCAGATGGTAATCCTTGATATAGATTCTATAATTCCAGAGAACCATCTCCTGAGACAGATAAAAAGGGCGTGTTTACAATTTATTTACTCATGCGCTTGCCGTGATTTAGCTGATTTACACGGAAAGTTTGTTGCAAAAATATTGTTTGTCAAGTATAATGTACTTTACAAATGATAAGAAGCTATAGATGAGGACTTAAGACCATGAAAACACCGTTATACATTCTCCTCGGGCAACTTACGCCGTTGATTGAGCAGGCAGGAGAAAGCGTTTTTGTAAGCCTTTTATTGATCAGGCATTTGGCGCAGGAAGGCTTTTTTCAGTTGGAATCGGGAGAAAAGAGCCGCCATCTGAGAGAGATTTTTCCGGATCAGGGAGAGCGGGACTACATAGAAACCGACATAGAAACCGACATAGAAACCATTGAACATATACTTGCTGGAGCGGATTCCCGGTTTCCTTTTTTTTCACAGTTGATCCGCCGAAACAGGCAACAGGCTGTTTCCCAAGAGGCGCTGAGGGAACTGATTTGGGTATTGTCAGCTTCGGATATGGAGGATGTGCCATCGCTCTGGCTCTATGAAGCGTATATGAGCAGGAAGGTACCGGAGGGGCCCGCATCGCCGGGGGACTTCTATACGCCTGGAGGTGTTGTGCAGTGTCTGGCGGCGCTTGTGGAGTTACGGCAGGGCACGGCATATGATCCCTGCTGCGGCAGCGGCGCGCTGCTGTATGCCATGCAAAAGCGCGGCAAAGAGAAGCTGCAGTTGTTTGGTCAGACCCAGGACGAAGGAGCTTATCTGCAGGCACAGATCTATCTGACACTGAGCGGAATCCATATGGATCTGGGAAAAGGGCCAACAAACACGCTGGCGGAAGATGAGCAGGCGGGCAGAAGATTTGATTATATCATTGCCAATCCGCCGTTTAATCTGAAAGACTGGGCCCACGGAAGCATAGTGTATGACGAGAACAGGTGGCCTTATGGCATCCCGCCTCAGTCAAACGCGAATTTCGCGTGGCTCCAGCATATACTGACCCACATGGCCCCCGGGGCCCGGGCGGCGGTAATCCTGCCCAACGGGACGCTTACCACCCGGGTGCGCAAAGAAGCCGTTATCCGAGAGGCCATCCTGCGGGAGGGCCAGGTGGAGGCGATTATCTCTCTGCCGCCGGGATTATTTCATACAACCGGTATTCCCTGCTGTGTCTGGCTGCTGCGTGAAAGCGGCGGTGAGAGGGATGAGGTGCTCTTTGTGGACGCCGGACGGATGAAGCCGACGGTCAGGGGGAGCTTTGATTCCGTGAAATCCGGGCGTCTGGCAGAATTGGTGAGCAGGTACAGACAGGGCAGGGTGCAGGAAAGGACAGAGTGGTATGGGACGGCCTCGCTGGAAGAGATCCGGGAGCAGGGCGGCATCCTGAGTCCCAATCTATACATCGCCGTATCAAGGCCCCGCCCATCTCAACTCCTGAAAGGGCGGAAAGAGCTGGAGAACCTCATAGACGCGCTGGCCGCGCTGCCCATGGACAGCGCGGTGCGGCAGTCTGTCCTGTGCTGGAAGAATGCGGAAGCCGCGAGGATCTGGGAGAGGGCGGAACTGCCCGAGATCTATGAGGTGTTTGGCGGTGTGATGAAGCGCAGGGGCGCTTTCGGGAAGGGATTTCCCATGCTGGACGTCAAAACAGTGCTTCGAACGCCCTACGTGCCGGAGCGTTTCAAAGCGCGGGCAGATGTGACAGAGGAGGAAAAGCACAAGTACGATATCCGACGGGGAGATGTTTTTCTGAACAGAACCAGCGAGACTGGGGAAGAGCTTGCCTGCTGCAGTGTTGCAGTCCAGGATCGGGAAGCGGTGTACTGCGGGTTTATAAAGCGGCTGCGTCCCAGGGCAGAGGTTTTGGATCCCCTTTATGCGTCCTGTTATTTTTCCAGTGAAATATATCGGTGGGAAGTGGAGAGGGTGTCCACGGTCTATACCACCTATGCCAGTATGGATAATCAGAAACTGTCAAAGATCCCGGTGTATTTTCCCGATGGGGAGATGCAGGAGAGAATCGGCGATACTCTGTACAGGGTTTTCCAATATGGACAGCAACAGGGGGACGGGCCCCTGAACCGGCTTTTGGAAGAGTTTCGCCGGCTGTTGATTCAGCAGTATATCACATACCCCGTGTTGTGTATTTGGAATGAGGAGGAGGATTATATATGCAGACCCATGCAAAGATGAACCAGCAGGAACAGAAATGGCTGGTGCTGCTTTATTCCCTGATGGAGCTGGACGGAGGAAGCCAGAGGAAAAACGTGCTGCGGCATATCCAGGAAAACGGGTATTGGCATAAAAATGACCAGAATGACGTTCCCCGTACCACAAGAAATGAAAAAGCCTGGCGCAATGATTTTTCCTATGAGCGTCAGCATCTGGTGGAAAAGGGATATATGCAGAGCGGCCTGCAGGGGATCTGGCAGATCACGGAAGCGGGCCGGGAATATGTCAATTCCCTGGGGGAAAAGCTGAAGGATCTGCCGGCTGGGAGCGAGACATGCTGTACCCCGGACTTTCTTCACAGATTTTTTCAGACACAGGTATATTCGGAGGATACGGCGGATCAGCTTTTGCTGGAACAATTATTCCGGGAGGAGGCGTTGGAGGAACCACTGACAGCCCTCTCGGACAAGCCTGCGCCCAAGGGACCGGCGGCAAACCGCTCAGGGGGCAGGATGGTCTATCTGCGGGATCCGTCTGTGGCGCGGCGCGCGCTGGCCTATGCCGGACACCGCTGCGAAGTGGACGGGACGCATCCTTCCTTCCGGCGCAGAAACGCGGATCACCTGTACATGGAACCGCATCATCTGATTCCCATGGCAAAGACAGAGCATTTCGGCGTCAGCCTGGACCGGGAACAGAATATTTTTTCCCTCTGCAGCAACTGCCATAATCAGATCCACTATGGCACCAGGGAGGATGTGCGGCGCATTATCTCCCTGCTGTTCCGAAAAAGGGAGCGGGAAATAGGTTCCATATTGGGGAGAGATATCACTCTGGAGGAGATTTATCAAATCTATCATGTGACGTGAGAGACATAGAGGGGACCCGGCATGAAACATCTATTCCATATCCTTCCGGCAATTTTTCAAGCCTCTGACAAGCAAATACCGGCAGGAATATGCAGATTGCATTCTGTGGCTTTTTAATGCTTTTAAGCCGGAGATCTCCTACGGCGTGAACCGGAAGGGCTGTGGTCTGGAAGCGTCATGAACCGAAAGTGCCGCAGGATGGAAGATATGCTCCATCCTGCGGCGCTTTTTGTGGTTTTTATTATTTGATCCAGTTTTTTGTATATTCCACAATTTGCTCCAGATATTCAAAGTGCAGATAATGGCTGCCCTCCAGCCGGATAACATCTCCCCTGCCGTTTTCAGGCAGCACATCCCAGTGTAATTGCTCCCAGGAGGACATTAACTCGCAGTTGCTGCTGGCCACGAACAGCAGGACATCGGCCTGATCAGGAAATTTCATGCCCCTTGTGGTTTCCACATTGGCGTCCAGGAATTTTAACTCATTCATGACGGTGCCATTGTAGGCATTGTCCACAGACAGAATTCGGAAAACCTCCAGTTCTTTTTCCGTATAGGGATAGGTGGTATCCGCGTAGATGGCGTTACGATGATCCCCCATGGAGGTAAGCCTGCTGAGCCCCACTCCGTTCATGGCTTTCGTCAGGTAAGCGGATAGCTTGTTGAGGGCTGTGATGCTGATGGGAAGGGGCTGCTCATCATTCATACCGGGGACGGAAGGGTCTATGCCCACAAAGCCTCTGACCTCTTCCGGGTACTGGTTGGCCCAGTAAAGCGAATACAGCCCTCCGATGGAATGCCCCATCAGGTAGTACTCCTCATATCCCAGCGTTTCCACACAGGTATGTAGTTCCTGTACAATGTTGTCAATGGTGCGGTCCTGGTCCGTATGATCGGAGAGCCCATAGCCGAAGGGCTCCACCGTTACCACGCAGTAGTTCTGGGATAGAGCGTCGGCAAGGGGTTTCAGCTCCAGCACAGGGGAGGCGGAACCATATCCCGACAGCAGTATAATCACCGGATTGGCCTGATCGCCCTTTATATCCACCCTTATGCTCTTCCCGTCCACCGTTACCGCCTGGCCGTAGGCGTCCTGAAGTTTGGGCCTGGCTAAAAGCCTGCAGACGGCATTGACGATGATTCCCATAAGGATGACCGCTGCCAGCAGGATCAATAGCCACTTTAGTACTTTTTTGATTTTTCGCCACATGTTAAATTCCTCCTTTGAATGCTGATGGTATGTGTCTAACGTGCGTCGCTATGTTATTGCGGCCTGTCGCAATGGGTATATTATAGTGCGTGGGGCCTGGACTTGCAAGGGCATTTTATGTAGTCCGTATTCTGAGATGGAACGGGCGGGGGATTTGAGGTAGCTACAAGAAATATATTTGGTGTTATCAGGCTTAGAATACGGCGAAACAGTGGATGTAAAACCACTGACTACCCAAAAGATTTCTTTAAGGTCTTTTGGCAGTATAACTTGTATGGTGTGGATGTATAAGAATGTGGTTGGATACTGAAAAAGACTTGGGAGATTCTGAGGAAGAATTAGTGGGGGAATTATCTATGTGAATGTCGTGAATGTCGTGATACTATATGGAAACACCTTTACAGATGCTGGACAATTAAGTTATAATTTATATATGAAAAATATGCCTCAGAAAAAATAATATACCTAAACTTGAGCATTTGATTAGAGAACGGTAGGGAAAGCATTGAACAGCAGATATAAGGTTTCTGATATGATGCACACCATTGTATACGGATTTTATCCAATATTATGAGTATGGAACTGTTTAGAATTTCAGAATATATGAAAAAATGTGGGGTACCATTGCCTGGTGCGGGGAAAATGTCTTTAGATATTCTGGATTTTATACTACAAATAGACGAATATAACAATAAGAATATAGAAGAAAAGATTAAATAATAAAAAAAGGCGGTATGCTACTTTGATATCTGGACTCACCCTAACCTACTACAACCAAAACGCTGGCCCTTTTGCTACATCCACCGTCTCTGTGGACTTCACCGCCATCCAGGCCCATTTCACTGCCCGCCTCCCTCAAGGTGGTTCCATTCTGGATTTCGGCTGCGGCTCCGGGCGCGACACAAAATATTTTCTGAGTCGAGGCTTCTTGGTGACGGCGACAGACGGCTCAGAGGAACTATGTAAATTTGCCAGCCAATATACAGGCATTTCCGTAAAGCATATGCTTTTCCACGAGTTGGATGAAAAAGAGCTATACGATGGTATATGGGCCTGCTCCTCCATACTGCACTTACCTTTGGAGGAATTAATGCCTGTGCTGGAGAAAATGGCGATAGCCCTGAAACACCAGGGCATTATCTACACGTCTTTCAAATACGGAAATTTCGCCGGAGAGAGGAACGGACGGTATTTCACAGACATGACAGAAGATTCTTTTGCTGCTTTGATGCAAAACATTACATTGCTTGGGATAGAGGAACAATGGATTACATCAGATGTGCGGCCCGGACGAGGTGAAGAAAAATGGCTCAACGTAATTATGCGGAAAAAATAACAGTTACAGACAGACAGATGGACCGCATACAAGCCGATGGCCTGGTCATAGAATTGACGGATGTAATGACCGGGGGCAGAGATCAGCAACGTTATTTGTTATATCAGCTTCAAGAAAGCATCAGAAAAGCAGACCGGGTAGACATAATTGTTTCTTTTTTAATGGAATCCGGAGTTCGTATGATCCTCAAAGATCTCAAAACTGCTTTAGACCGAGGTGTGCAAATAAGGATTCTGACAGGAAACTATCTTGGAATCACTCAGCCATCGGCTCTTTTCCTGATTAAGAAGGAACTGGGAGACCGGGTAGATTTGCGTTTTTACAGCGACAAACAGCGTTCCTTTCATCCCAAGTCCTATATATTTCACGGTAAAGACTTGAGTGAAATATATATTGGTTCTTCCAATGTTTCCCGAAGCGCCCTGACTTCGGGGATTGAGTGGAATTATCGTTTTACCAGTGAGGCAGACTCAAAGAATTTTCAACTGTTTTGCGATACCTTTGAGGACCTGTTTTTCAATCATTCTCTTATCATAGACGATGGGGAACTTCGCAGATATTCCAGGAACTGGCACAAGCCTGCGGTATACAGGGATATGAGCCGATACGACAGCCATGAGGAGGAGATAGAAAGCAGGATAGAACCCCTGTTCCAGCCCAGAGGCGCGCAGATTGAGGCATTGTATGCTCTGGAGGACAGCAGGGCGGAAGGGGCTACGAAGGGACTGGTTCAGGCGGCAACCGGCATTGGCAAAACCTATCTTGCGGCATTTGACTCCGCAAAGTACCAGAAGGTATTGTTTGTCGCCCATCGGGAAGAAATCTTAAAGCAGGCGGCGGCTTCCTTTCAAAACGTGCGACATTCCATGGACTACGGTTTTTTTGACGGCAGGCATAAGGACAAAGACAAGTCGGTTATCTTTGCCTCTGTAGCGACTTTGGGCAGATCGGAATATCTGAGGGAGGAATACTTTTCCAGAGACTATTTTGATTATGTGGTTATTGACGAGTTTCACCATGCTGTCAATGACCAATACAAAAGAATTGTGGAGTATTTTACGCCTAAGTTTCTGCTGGGACTGACAGCAACACCGGAGCGGATGGATGGCAAAAATATTTATGAAATCTGTGACTATAATGTGCCCTATGAGATTTCGCTGAAAGACGCAATTAATAGAGGCATGCTGGTACCGTTTCGTTACTATGGTATCTACGATGAGACGGATTACTCCGGCCTGCGTCTGGTAAAGGGGCGCTATGACCAGGCACAGCTGACAAGTGTTTACATAGACAATGCCCGGCGATTTGACTTGATTTATAAGCATTACAGAAAGTATCGTTCCCGGCGTGCATTAGGTTTTTGCTGTTCGAGAAGGCACGCGGAGGAGATGGCAAGGGAATTTTGCAGACGGGGTACTCCATCTGTAGCGGTGTACAGTAATGCAGAGGGGGAATTCTCCGAAGACCGTGAAAAAGCTGTCCAGCAACTGCAAAACCAGAAAATCCGGGTTATTTTTTCCGTGGACATGTTTAATGAGGGAGTGGATATTGCGTCCCTTGACATGGTGATGTTCCTGCGGCCCACAGAATCCCCCACGGTATTTTTGCAGCAGCTGGGCCGTGGACTTCGAACCTGCAGGGGCAAGGAATACCTGAACGTGCTGGACTTTATTGGGAATTATGATAAAGCAGGCAGAGTGGTGGCGCTGCTGGGCGGGGGAAACAATTCTGTACTGCGGGAAAAAGGTGGTTGTGATGAGATAGAATATCCGGATGATTGCATCGTGGATTTTGATATGCGCCTGATTGAACTGTTTCAGGAACTTGAAAAGAAATCCCTGACCATGAAGCAGCGAATTCGTCAGGAATATGACCGGATAAAGGAACTGCTGGAGGGAAAGGTGCCCACCCGGATGGAATTGTTCACCTATATGGAGGATGAGATTTATCAGTACTGCATGAGGCATGCCGATGATAACCCTTTCCGCAGATATCTGGAATTTCTTCATGAATTGCAGGAACTTTCACCGGAGGAAGAGCGGCTCTGGGCTGGTATTGGGAAGGAATTCCTCTCCTTTATAGAGACTACGGAGATGCAGAAGGTCTATAAGATGCCCATCCTCTACAGTTTCTATAATCACGGAAGGATCAGACTTGCGGTAACAGATCAGGAGGTACTTGACAGTTGGAAAGAGTTTTTTGATACAGGGACTAACTGGAAAGATTTTGACTCTGAAATAACCTATGAAGCCTACAGGAACATGACAGACCGACGGCATCTGAGCAAGGCTAAGACTATGCCCATTCGCTTCCTGAAAGCCTCCGGCAAGGGCTTCTTCATAGATAAGGAGGGTTTTGCTCTGGCTCTGCGTGAGGACTTGCAAAGCTGTATCCACAACGAAGCATTGAAACTACATATGAAAGATATTCTGGAGTATCGGACAATGGAATATTATCGAAGGAGATATACAGAAAAATAATTTTGCAGATTTTGTACCATGAAAACAATAAAAATAGCCGCAGTAATCTGCGACTCCTTCTCCAACATCCACAAAATCTTTGCCACGGTCAGAGGCTATGGGGCATTTCAGGGTCAATGGGAATTTCACCTTTCCATGGACTGCTTCTGGTGTGAAGTTATTTCGGGTCAGTTGACCCTGAAGGAGGCAAAGGAAGCCAGTCGGCTGACCAGGGATATGCTGGACAGCGTGCCATGGCTGCCTGCGGATCTGACCTTGATGGAAAAAATCAGAGCAGCGATGAACGCTGTGTGACTATAAACGATTGCATGACTTTGCCTGCATTATAAAAGGATTTTGAAAACCTGAAGTGATTTAGTGATATCGACTTCGTATTTTACATGAGGTAAAAATGAAATACTTAAAACAATTCCTGATCATACTAACAATTTCTTTCTCAGGAGAAATCCTGCACCAGCTGCTCCCCCTGCCGGTTCCCGCCAGCATCTACGGCATTCTGCTCCTGTTCGCCCTGCTGAAAATGGGTATTCTCCCCCTGGCTTCCGTGCGGGAGACAGCGCGTTTTCTGGTGGAGATCATGCCTGTCATGTTCATTCCGGCGGCGGTGGGAATCATGGATTCCTGGGGGATTATAGCACCCTCATGGCTGGAATATCTGATCATGACGGCGGTATCCACTGTCATTGTCATGGCAGTGTCCGGCTTGGTGACTCAAGCAGTTCTGCAGACGCGCCTGGAGGAACCTTCGCAGGCCAGCCTCAGGGAAACTTCACAGACGCGTCTGGGGGAATCTCCGCAGGCCAGCCTCAGGGAAACCCCGCAGACGCACCTGGGGGAACCTTCGCAGGCCCACTCTCAGAAAACATCACATGCATGCTCCCAGGAATCCCCTCCCGCCCCCTTGCAGACCAGCATGCCTCAGCCAAAGACAGAAGTGGGAGCGCTGCCGGGAGAGGTCAACGCGCCCCCAGGTGCACCTGCGCCGAAAAAGGAGGAACAGAGCCATGAATGAATTGATCAGGACGTCCGCCTACTGCGGCGTGGTACTTTCCCTGGGGACGTATTTCCTGGGAAACTGGCTGAAGAAAAAACTGAAATGGAGATTTCTGAATCCCCTGTTGCTTTCCATCCTGCTTACCGTGGCGGTTTTGCTGGTCAGCGGTGTGGATTATGACAGTTATAATCTGGGGGCCCAATATCTCAGTTATCTGTTGACCCCTGCCACGGTCTGTCTGGCGGTTCCGCTGTACGAGCAGTTCGAAGTGCTGAAAAAGAACTGGCAGGCGGTGCTGGCGGGGATTCTGGCGGGGGTGGGGGCGTCACTGTTATCCATTCTGGCCATGGCGGTGCTGTTTTCCCTGGGGCATGAGGAGTATGTGACATTCCTGCCCAAATCCATCACCACGGCCATTGGCATGGGCGTGTCGGAGGAGCTGGGTGGTTATGTGCCGGTGACGGTGGCAGTGATTATCATTACCGGCGTGCTGGGGAATGTGCTGGCAGAGCCGGTAATGCGGCTGTTTCGCATACAGGCCCCTGTGGCAAAGGGGATTGCGCTGGGTACTGCCTCCCACGCCATAGGTACCACCAGGGCCATGGAGATGGGAGAGGTGGAGGGAGCCATGAGCAGCCTGTCCATCGTGGTTTCCGGGGTGCTGACGGTGGCAGGGGCATCTTTGTTCGCTCTTTTCTGGTAAGGGGCGTGGGGACCGGTATCCAACCGGCCCCCCAGGGTTCCGGCCCCAAGGACTCATTATCGGTAAAACGGAGGGGTAAGGCATATGGCGGCAGTGGGCCGGACGCTGCCCTGTGCCAGTGGACAGATTGGCAGGCACAGAGGCAGAGCGGAGGGAACCGCTGTTAACCGGGAGAACAGACAGGGAGACTTGCCACCCCTAACACCCCAGCAGTCGGTTCATCTCCCGCACTTCCCGCCTTTGGGAGACAATGATATCTTCCAGTATGGGCTGCAGCCTGGAGCATACGCAGTACCGCAGGGCATTTTCCGCCATATAGATGGCGCCCTGATGATGGGGAATCATCTCCCGCATAAAGTTGGCGCTGATATTGTTGTCGGAGCAGGCGTTGTTCATTTCGGTGTGCATGTTGCGGGTGATCTGCCGGAAGCGGTGCTGGTACAGGCACAGGTCCTGGCTGGAATTACTCAGCTTACAGCAGGGTTCCAGCGCCTCCCTCATCTCCTCGATGCCCTGGACCTGCATGGAGATGATATTTTCAGCCATGACGCGCAGGGGGGCGCAGGGATTGTATTTCAGAAGATTTTTGGACATTTCCACGGCCGCCATATGATGGGGGATCATCTGTACGATGAAATTGTGGGAGAGGCTGTCGTTCAATTCCGCGCCCTCCATTCTTTGGATCATTTCCTCCAGAATCTCGTAGAATCTGGACAGGTAGTTCTTAGTATCTTCCTCAAATTTGCAGATATTGATCATATGGGTTCTATTTCCTTTCCAAAAATAATCTTAAATATGCTTCCAGTCAGCCAAATGGCGATATTCGGCGGCGGGAAATCCCATTAAGCCTATGCTTTAACATATGCGCGCCGGGAGGAGGGGTGCGCATTAATAAAAAAGCGCTTTATTTCCAGCTGGTGCATTTACAAACATAATATTCTGATATATAATATTTGGTGAATCGGTGACAACTATTTATAATAAAGTATGCAGCGCCAGCGGCCCTGGGAGTAAAAGAGTCAAAAATCAAAAGCATGAGGGGCAGGATCTCAGGAATTCTTTCCGCCAATTACACCTTCCATTACCTCTATGGCTCCTGCACCCAGGGGACTTCTGCCGAGGTAAACCGAATCCCCGCATTTGCGTGATTTTTGGTTCAAATTCAGTCAACGTAGCCCACTGCGCCTCCTTTATTTGGACTAAAACTTTTACAAATTGTGACGTAGATTTGGCGGATAGCAATTTCCTAACACGTTCTGAGGGAGGATCTATGCCCGCCCCCCTGGAAGGTGCTGGACCGGGAAGAGACAGAGGACACTGTATATCTGTTGATGAGCAGGCTCCCCGGGGAAATGGTGTGCGGGGAGACTTACAGGGAGGATCCCGCCGGGCAGGCCCGCCTAATGGCGGAGGGGTTAAAAAGGCTATGGAATGTGGATCTAACCGGCTGCCCGGGGGACTGGAGGCTGGAACACAAGCTGGCCCAGGCTGGGGAGGCGGTGCAAAACGGCCGGGAAGGCGCATCGAGTACTTGGCGGATGGTAATAACAGACCGGTAAAAAGCGGAAAAAGGGATACGTGGAATGGAGGAACAGAATATGGACAAAATACGAGTGGCAATGCTGCAGATCATGCCCACTGGCGCCATGGAGGGCAATCTGGAAAAGGGGCTGGAATATTGTCGGAAGGCCCATGAACTGGAGGCGGATATCGCCCTGTTTCCGGAGATGTGGAACTGCGGCTATCGGATTCCGGAGGACAGGGAGACGCTGAATGCCCTGGCCCTTACCAAAGAAAGTCCCTTTGTGGAAAGCTACCGGAAGCTGGCCCAGGAACTGAACATGGCCATAGGCATCACTTATCTGGAGGCCGGCGAGGGCAAAAAGCTGCCCAGAAATTCTGTCACCCTGTTTGACCGGCGGGGCCGGGAGGTATATACTTATTCCAAGGTACACACCTGTGATTTTGGGGAGGAATGCCGGATCGGGCAGGGGGATGATTTTTACGTGGCGGATTTGGATACAGTGAAGGGCAAGGTCAAGGTGGGCAGTATGATCTGCTATGACAGGGAATTTCCGGAGAGCGGCAGGATGCTGATGCTGAAAGGGGCGGAGATTGTGCTGGTGCCCAACGCCTGCCCCATGGAACAGAACCGTCTGGCCCAGCTGCGGGCCAGGGCTTTTGAGAACATGATGGGCATAGCCACCGTCAACTACCCACAGGGTCAGCCGGACTGCAACGGCCATTCAAATGCCTTTGACGGCATAGCCTACAGCCTGGATGGCGGCGGTTCCAGAGACACCCTGCTCCTGGAGGCGGACGGGGCGGAAGGGATATTCCTGGCAGACTTCCCCATCAGGGAGATGCGGGAGTATCGCCGCCGGGAGGTGCATGGCAATGCCTACAGGAGGCCCAAAAAGTACAAGATTCTGCTGGCGGAGGACGTGCTGTTTCCCTTTTACAGGCCGGAAGCCAGGCGTTAGCCGGGGCGGCGCATTACCTTAAAACAAAGTTGTTATAGGAGGAGTCAAATTATGGAAAAGAAATTGTGTTGTATTTTGGCGGCGTGTCTGGCCGCCGCGGGGGTGCTGGCAGGCTGCGGAAAGCAGGGGCAGGGTTCAGAGCCTGTCCCTGGCGGACAAACCCAGGGCGGGGAAAACAACCCCGGGCAGCAGGAGTCCGGCCAGCCCGCCGCTTCCGAGGAATTGCTGTCCGGCAAGCATCATATTAAGATCCATATGAAAGACTATGGCGTTATCGAGGTGGAGCTGGATGCGGACCAGGCCCCCATCACCGTGACCAATTTTATAAATCTGGCGAAGGACGGCTTCTATGACGGACTCACTTTCCACCGCATCATTGAGGGCTTTATGATGCAGGGGGGTGATCCCAATGGCGACAGTACCGGAGGTTCGGACCAGGAGATCAAGGG
Organism: Lachnospiraceae bacterium; assembly: GCA_022797535.1. Classification (GTDB taxonomy): domain Bacteria; phylum Bacillota; class Clostridia; order Lachnospirales; family Lachnospiraceae; genus Acetatifactor. The sequence goes on from JAAWKU010000045.1 coordinate 20,508, forward strand.
GGAATTCAGCGAAAACGGCGTGGACAATACCCTGTCCCACACTCGGGGAGCCATCTCCATGGCCAGAACTGACATCCCGGACTCCGCCAGTTCCCAGTTTTTGATCATGCATCAGGACGGCCTCGCCCTGGACGGCAAATATGCCTGTTTCGGCTATGTGACCAGCGGCATGGAGATTGTGGACGAAATCTGTGAGAATGCGGTGGTGACGGACGGCAACGGCATGGTTTCCGCCGAGAACCAGCCTGTGATCGAGAGTATCGAGGTGGTGGATTAGAATACGGACGCTCTGGCGGTACGCATGAAAACAGGGGGCCCCTCCCCATATGCGGGAAAGAGGAGAGATGAACGCAGTCTACAGGGACATTTTCAAGGCGATTCATGAGGGAAAATGGCTTAGTATCGAATATCGGAACCAGGAAGAGCGTCTGACCAAGTACTGGATCGGCATCCGGGATCTGGATGTCCACAGGAGAATTTTGTTCGTGGACGGCCTGCATCTGGGAAAATATGCGGTGGCCGACCTGCGGATCAAGATTGACTCCATCCAGTGCTCCCAGGTGGTGGAGGGCTCTTACTGCCCTGTGAACCAGAAGCTGGTGGAGGACATTTATTTAAATCCCCACAAATACAAGACTTTGTTTGACAATACGGCCAACCTGAAGATCTTAAGCTATCTGGAGATGTGCAACCGTCTGGATACCACTCCCTATATAGCGGATTTTGAACTGGTCCGCTATTTGGACCGGGAAAGGCTGGCGGGGGAGGTCTATGAACTCAGCGAGGAGCAGTTTCGGGAGATTGTGAAAAAGTTCCAGTACAAGACCCGCCAGCCGGAGCGCCGGGACGGCTCCCTGCGGCTGCAGCAGCTGGCCATGAACGTGCTCAGCATCCATCTGCCCAGGGGGCTGCATGTGCTGGCCTACCGCAGCCTGAATCTGGACATCAAGAAGCGGGTGCTGCGGCCCGACGAGGAGATCACCGTGTGCACGGAGTTCACGGTGGACGGCTCCACACAGAGCATCCGCAGATACCTGGACGCGGAGGATTATGAACTGGTGCGGGACTTTGCCAAAAACCAGGAGCGGATCAAGGAATGCGTCAACCGGCACACCCGCAGACAGAACGCCCTGGTGGACGACATGCCCTATATCATCGGCCTGGGCATGGACATTGCCCTGGACCTGCATAAGGAATATAAGGCCATCCTGAAGCTGTACCAGGAGAACCGGGTTCCTGTGCCCATTAAGGCGTTTTTCGGGGATCTGCTGGAGCGCCCCAGGGCCCGGCAGACCAGCCCCATCGCCCTGATCAACCAACAGGTCAATATGGACCAGCTGCTGGCCATCAACAATGCCATGAAATACCCGGTGGCCTACATACAGGGCCCTCCCGGCACGGGTAAAACCAACACCATTCTCAACACCATCATGACGGCCTTTTTCAATGACAAGACCGTGCTTTTTGCTTCCAACAACAACCATCCCATAGATGGCGTATGCGGGAAACTCACCGGTCTGGAATACCGGGGGAAGCCCATTTCTTTTCCCATCCTGCGGCTGGGCAACCGGGAGTTGGTGCGGGAAGCCATTCTGTATATCCGGGAACTGTACCAGCGCACCCGGTCCGTCCCCGTCTTTGAGAGCACCCTGGACCGCAACCGGGACGAGCGGAAACAGCGGGCCAGAAAACTCTCGGATCTGCTGAAAAAATATGACGAGGCGCTGGATCTGCAGGAGCGGGGAGAGACCATCCGGCGTCTGCTGGAATATCAGGACGGACGTCAGATGACAGCCCAGATGCTTCCCTTTCAGGCAGATCTGGGCGGCAGGCAGCTTAAGCGCATCAAACAGCGTCTGGATACCCTGGGCAGGGTGTCGGAGGAGCAGGCTCTGGCGCTGGTGGACGATGATGTGGAGGAACTGAAAAAATATCTCTATTATACCGGGGCCGGCTATATGAAACGGCTGGACGACAAAGAGTTTGAAGGATTGCGCAAGATTCTGCAGGAGGAGGATCTGGACAAGGCTGCGGAGGCTTTTGCCAAATATCTGGGTGAAAAGAAAAATCTGCTGCGCCTGCAGAAAATTTTCCCCATTATTGCCACCACCTGCATCTCCGCCCACCGCCTGGGGGACCCGGAACCCATGTTTGACATGGTGATCATGGATGAGGCCAGCCAGTGCAATATGGCGGTATCCCTGGTGCCCATCCTGCGGGGCAACAGCCTGATGCTGGTGGGGGATCCCCAGCAGCTCAGCCCGGTGATCCTGTTGGATGAACTGACGGGGGAAAGGCTGAAAAGGCGCTACTGCGTAACCGAGGAGTATGATTACCGCAGGAATTCCATCTACAAGGTCTACCTGGCCTGCGACGCGGTGAGCGACGAGATCCTGCTGCACAACCACTACCGATGCCATCCTGATATCATCGGTTTCAACAATAAAAAGTACTACAATTCCCGTCTGCAGATCAAGACCGTCAGCCAGGAACCGGTACCCCTGGAGTATATGGACATGCATGACGCCCGGGCGGACATGAAGAATACGGCCCCGGCGGAGGCCCGCGCCATCGCTGCCTACGCCGCCGCTCACCGGGAGCGTTCCATAGGCATTATCACTCCTTTTGTGAACCAGAAGCAGCTGATTGAACAGGCATTGAAAGAGGCGGGGGTCACCGACGTGACCTGCGGCACGGTCCACGCCTTCCAGGGGGATGAGAAAGAGGTGATCCTGTTTTCCACGGCCGTCACCGACCAGACCCAGGCGGGTACTTATGAGTGGTTGAAGAACAACAAGGAATTGATTAATGTGGCCACTTCCCGGGCCAGAGACAAGCTGGTGGTGCTGGGCAGCCAGAAGAATCTGAGGCGTCTGCATCAGGAGGAGGGCCAGGACGATCTTTACGAACTGGTGCAGTATGTGTGCAGCAACGGCAAGACTGCGGTAACCCCCAAAAAGGCCAATTCCCGGGCCCTGGGGGTCAAGCCTTTCAGTACTGCTACAGAGGAGGCTTTTTTGCAGAACTTAACCCATGCGCTGGGTAATATCTGGCTGAGCCAGAGCCGGTACGCGGTACATAAGGAAGTGCCTATCTCCCAGGTATTCCAGAGCAACGATACCTTTGACGACCTGTTCTACACCGGCCGGTTTGACTTTGTGGTCTACGAAAAGCAGGGAGAGCAGGAGCTGCCCATGCTGGCCATCGAACTGGACGGCAAGGAGCATTATGAGGATGAGGTGGTGCGCCGCAGGGACGAGAAAAAGAATCAGATCTGCCGGGAGCATCATTTGCAGATCATCCGGGTGGAAAACTCCTACGCCAGGCGGTACAACCATATCAAGGACATTCTGCTGGAATACTTCTCCAAGATGCATTAGAGCGGAAATAGAAAGGAAACAAAGCATTGCAAAAACAGGAAATACTGAAGACCTATTTTGGATACACGGACTTTCGCCCGGGCCAGGAACTGCTCATCGACAGCCTTCTGGCCGGGCGGGACGCGCTGGGCATCATGCCCACCGGGGCGGGCAAATCCATCTGCTATCAGGTGCCTGCCCTGCTGCTGCCGGGGATCACGGTGGTGGTCTCCCCCCTGATTTCTTTGATGAAAGATCAGGTCCAGGCCCTGAATCAGGCAGGCGTTCACGCCGCCTATATCAACAGTTCCCTGACGGAAGGCCAGATTCGGAAAGCCATGGAATATGCCGCAGAGGGCAGATACAAGATCATCTATGTGGCCCCGGAGCGTCTGGAGACCTGGGAATTCACCTGCTTTGCCCGGCAGGCCCGGATCAGTATGGTGGCGGTGGACGAGGCCCACTGTATCTCCCAGTGGGGGCAGGATTTCCGCCCCAGCTATCTGAAAATAGTCTCCTTTGTAAAAAAGCTGGCTCCCCGGCCTGTGATCGGCGCTTTCACCGCCACGGCCACCAGTCAGGTAAAGGACGATATCATCGCCGTGCTGGGACTGCGGGATCCCCAACTCCTGGTCAGCGGCTTCGACCGCCGGAACCTCTTTTTCGGCGTGGAAACTCCCAAAAGCAAATTGAGCTATGTACAGCAGTACATAGAGAGCCATCCCGGGGACAGCGGCATCATCTACTGTGCCACCCGCAAGAATGTGGAGATG
>JAAWKU010000201.1 GCA_022797535.1 Lachnospiraceae bacterium
TCTGTTTTTCCAGTTCCGAGAGAATATCCGTCACCCGCACCAGATTCTGCTTCTCACTCTCCAACTTGTTTTGGGCCGCTGCCTTGCGCCGCTTAAATTTTACGATCCCTGCCGCCTCGTCAAACAATTCCCTTCTCTCCTCCGGCTTTCCGCTGAGGATTTTGTCAATCTGGCCCTGGCCGATGATGGAATAGCCCTCCTTACCGATGCCCGTGTCATAGAAAAGCTCATTCACATCCTTAAGCCTGCTGGGGCTCCCATTGATCAGATATTCACTTTCTCCGGAACGGTAGATCCTCCTGGCCACAGTGACCTCGTCAAAATCAATGGCCAACTGGTGGTCGGAATTGTCCAGCGTAATCGCCACATAGGCGTAACTCAAAGGTTTCCTGGTCTCTGTGCCCGAGAAAATGACATCCTGCATACTGGCGCCCCGCAGCTGCTTGATGCGCTGCTCGCCCAACACCCACCTGACAGCATCCGCCACATTGCTCTTTCCGCTGCCGTTGGGGCCCACGATGCCGGTAATGCCATTGTGGAACTGAAAGTTCATTTTATTGGCAAAGGACTTAAATCCATGTATCTCAATACTCTTTAAATACATCCGCTAACCGTACCTCTTTCTGTCAAAATACCGGTCAAATGTCCCCCGGCTTATAGCCCCTGTCCTGCAGCACCAGCAGAGCCTTGTAAGCCGCCTGTTGTTCCGCGGCCTTCTTGGTATGTCCCTCGCCCACTCCCAGTGTTTCCCCTTCCAGAATGCGTACCTGCACCCGGAATGTCTGACAGTGCTCCGGCCCCTGCACGTCCAGAAGTTCATATGCCAGGTCTTTTTTCAGCTTTCCTTGAACCACTTCCTGCAAATTGCTCTTGCTGTCGTAGAAAAGTCTCTTGTGTTCCAAATCTGAAAGTATAAAACGATCAATATAGACCCTGGCGGGCTTCATACCGCCGTCCAGGTATATGGCGCCGATCACCGCCTCCATCACGTCGGAGGTAATGGAGTCTCTTCTGCGCCCCCCTGTGGCCTCCTCCCCCTTGCCCAGCAGAATATATTCTTCCAGACCAATATCCCTGGCGCAGAAAGCCAGGGCGGGCTCACATACCATAGAGGCCCGCAGCTTGGTCAGATCTCCCTCTGACAGCTCCGGATGCCTGGCAAACAGGAATTCGCTGCTCACCAGCTCCAGAACCGCATCCCCCAAAAACTCCAGCCTCTCATAACTTCCGATCTTATTGATCCGTCTTTCATTGGCATAGGAACTGTGGGTCAGCGCCTGCTCCAGCAGTTCCCTTCGTTGAAATGTATATCCTATTTTCTCTTCCAACAGGGACAAATTCTGTCTTTCTCTCATGGCTCCTACTTTCTTATCCCATGCAATCCGCACACTGATGCGCCGGCACGTTTAATTTCAGTCAAATGACGCTGTCTGCAAGGCGGCTGAACGAAGCAATACGGTGACATCGTTAAGTGAAGCCAACGCAGCCGATGGAACCTCAGCCTGCAAAGTTTCGCCAGCTATAATGCAGACAGTACACCAGTGTACTGGCAACATCAGCGCGCCGCGCTGCGGACCAGTTCCAGCGCTTCTCCCACGGTACTTACCCGCTCTGCTTCCACCGGGGAAATCTCTATGTCGAACTCGTCCTCCACGCCCATGATAATCTGAAACACATCCAGGGAATCCGCCCCCAGATCCTCGATAAACGCACTGTCCTCATTTATACTGTCAGGATCCACATTCAGGATCCCGGCTATAATCCCTTTGATCTTTTCCAGTTCCATCTCCGCCTCCGCACTCATTTTAGTGTGCTGACTCGATTATATTCAGGCAAACCGCCTTGCCGATGAAAATTTATTCTGTGGAGTTTCCCAAAGCCTATTGCTCCGCAGGCACAATCCTTTCCCGGATCTTTTCATTGATCTGCTGGCTCTTAAAATCCAGACACTGCAATATGGAATTTCGAATCTCCACCGCCGTGGCGCTGCCGTGGGTCTTTACCACCAGCCCGTTAAGTCCCAGCAGGGGCGCGCCGCCGTATTCCTGCACGTCAAAGCTCTTCAGGGTTTTCTTCAGCGCGGGCTTTACCAAAAGCGCCCCGATCTTGCTGCGCAGGGAAGTCATCATGCCGCCCTTTACTTTTTTAATCAAGGTTGCGCCCACGCCCTCGTACAGCTTCAGAATCACATTGCCCACAAACGCCTCGCAGACCACCACATCAGCCGCTCCCGCCGGAATGTCCCTGGCTTCCACGCTGCCGATAAAGTTGATGTCCGGACAGGCTTTCAGCAGAGGAAAAGTCTCCTTTACCAGGGCGTTGCCCTTTTCCTCCTCCGCCCCGTTATTTACAATTCCCACCCGGGGATTCTTCACCCCCATAATGCTTTCCATATAAATGGAACCCATCTTGGCGAACTGCACCAGATGAGAGGGACGGGCGTCCACATTGGCGCCGCAGTCAATCAACAGGCTGACGCCGTTCTCCGTGGGAATCAGGGGCGCCAGAGGCGGCCTCTCCACTCCCTGGATCCGGCCCACAATCACCTGTCCGCCCACCAGCACAGCACCGGTGCTGCCGGAGGATACAAATGCGTCGCAGGTTCCCTCCTTTACCATGTACAGAGCCTTTACGATGGAGGAATCCTTCTTTTTACGGATTGCCTTGACCGGTGGTTCCGCTGTCTCGATCACCTCTGAAGCATGGACGATCTCTACCTGCGTCACATCATAAGTATATTTTGCAAGTTCTTCCTTAATGACAGCCTCCCTGCCCACCAGGAATACCTTTATCTCCCTGTTTGTATTCACTGCCTCAATGGCGCCCTTAACGATCTCCGCCGGGGCATTATCCCCGCCCATCGCATCCACAGCCACATTGACCATCCGCTTTATCCTCCTATTTTAGTTCCGCATATCCCCTGTCAGCACACCTGACCCTGGATCCACATCCGGACGCAAGCGTCCGTATATGGATCCGTGCGCTTTCCGGGCATATGCT
>JAAWKU010000046.1 GCA_022797535.1 Lachnospiraceae bacterium
AGGGAGGCGATGCGGTGGCATCGTTGACCGACGACAACGCAGTCCGATGAGAATTTAGGCAAGGAGGTTTGTCTGAATATAATCCGGTCAGTACACTAGAGAGTTTTGCCGGGTGGAAAGGCTTATGGTGGAAGACTGGACAAGAGATTAGCCAGAAAGACGCAAACATAACATTCTGCAAAGCGTTTTCCGGTTGCATATCAATCAGTCGGTAGAGCACTCGGCTGTTAACCGAGTTGTTGCAGGTTCGAGCCCTGCTTGAGGAGCGCCAAGTACGAAGAGCATGCACTTGATTGCCGCAGGAGCGGTAGCTAAAAATCTCGCAGATATTAATGTCTGTGGGATTTTTGCGAGAAAAACCCTGTTACCCTTCTGTAACCGTTCGTGTGGTGATTTGCGGCCTCGCTTGAAAAAAGTGGGGAACAGCCCAGAGAAAATAAGCGCAGTTCTGAATCTTAACAACATGATTTCAGCGGATGAAACTGGTGTTGTTGTCTGAAAGCATCTCGCCTATCAGGTGAGCTTCCTAAAATGTGCAGTTATTGCAATTAATTCCCAAATGACATATGATTTGTCTATCAGCTGATGGAGACGATCAATATTGGAGGAATGGAAAAATGAATATAGACATAGGAAGTACCATTAAAAAACTGCGATTAGACAGTAAAATAACACAAGAGGAAGTCGCCAGTTATTTAGACATCTCCTATCAGGCAGTCAGTAAATGGGAAACGGGGACAACCATGCCAGATATTGCCCTCCTGCCTAAGATTGCGACTTTCTTCGGTGTCAGCATCGATGATTTGTTCTCCGTTAATCATGAGGATGAGCTGGAGCGCGTTGCGCACATTTTGTCATATGAGCGGTTGACTGAGCAAAGCTGGCTTTACGCAAAGCGTACTCTCGACGCCGCGCTGCAGGACAATGAAGACGATGTCAGAGCTTTGAAATCGTATGCCCGCTTACATCTCAAGAAGACCAATGATGATTTGCTGGAGGCGGGGAGAATGTTGGAAAAGGCTATGGAGCTTTCTCCGCTTGATGATGAGATATATGGATTGTATCGTTGGGTTCGCGGCGGAGGTGCCTATAAGACGCACAGCGATGACGATTGGTTTATTCGCGTATGTGAGCCCTATGCAAAAAGATTTCCTCAAAGTACACAACTTATGGTTATGCTCGTTGAAGCGATGATTCGCATGAGATATTTTGAAAGGGCAGAAGAATATATTCATCTGATGCAGCCTGACAACAGTAAGGAATATCTGCATCAGATCTATCTGGGTGACCTTGAGCTGGCAAGAGGAAATCTCGATCATGCAAAGGCAATATGGAATACCGTATCCGAGAAGGACAGTGAGGGACAGTACGAGGTGGGAGAACGATTCAACCGGCTCAACGAACATGAGCAGGCGATAAAGTGCTTTTGGAATGCCTTTCATACGGCTGCTGTGCCCAGACACCTTGATGCAGTGTTTTCTCCTGCTTTTCTATACACAAAGCTGGGAAGGAAAGCCGAGGCGATAGAAGCGTGGCAGCTCATCATAGAAACGCTGGCATCAGACCATAACGATTGTGACAGCGACACTGTAGAATGGGCGAAAAGGGAAATTTGTAAATTACAGGAACTGTAAAGGTATACGGTACACCGTCGGGATATTCTCCCTTTATGCAAACCATACGCCCCGTCTGCGGCAACAATATCCATGGCATCATGATCTTCGATTCCGTTTTGTGGGTACTGGGATGCGGCATCCGGAACGTATGAATCTGTTGATTGATATTTCGAAGGAACTGATCAAGAATAGCAGCGGGGAGGAACTTGCATGTGAAGATTTTCTGCTGCGCAGCTTGTCGCCTCTGATCCGGTGGGCATCGGAAGAGTTGGAGAATGATCGCAAGGATTCCAGGGAAAAGACAAGGCTTGAGCAGATCAGGGCGATTGATCTGCTTGGCGCATTGTTCAGGCTGCGGAGGACTTAAATTGAGAATAAATGCTTCATGGATTGTAACGTCCCGTGGGGCTGTGCAATATTGAAATTCTCCCAGGGATAACTGAATAATGGACGGGACTGTATTTTCTATGGCAGCCTGTAAAAAGGCAGGCTGCCATATTGAAGGAGATATGATCCCAAGGGTAGAGGAATCCTGGCATCTCTACTTTGGCATTTTGCGGTTGTATGTCAATAGAGGTAAAGCATTCGGCTGTTAATCAATAACAAACAGAGATTAGGCCATACGACAGGGATTTGGATCATCGAAGGTTGTAGGTTTCAGTGAGCAAGTAGGAAAAGCGTTCTATCGGAAGATAGACGTTTTTTTATTGGAGCATTTGCAACCATCCTGCATTTTAGAGTATCTTAAGAAAACCATTTTGTATATAGTACAATATTATTCTGGGAAAATAGGACTGAAATGAGTCCCATGGTTTTCCGAAATATAAATAAAATATAATATATTATGATAGAAACCTAAAAGAGGTGGAACGGTTGGAACAAAAGATTAAACAGGATAATAGAGGGAACATAGGTAAAAATATCAGAGAAATAAGGGTTTCGAAGGGTATAGGGCAGACAGAACTGGTACGTTTACTGGATTTGCAGGGCATCCCAATTACAAGGGAATGCCTTGTGAAAATAGAGCGGGGAATACAGCATGTGCAAGTTGAACAATTAAGGGCAATCAAGGATGAACTTAATACGACATATGAAGAATTATTGAAATGAACAAAGAGATATCATAAGGGATGACTGGTAATATGGCAAAATATAAGGTTAAAACCAGGGGATACCAGTTGGTGGTGAAAGCGAAGCTGACCCTGAGAGAAAAACTGGATGAGAGACAATTTACCCTGTTTTCAGGCAAAAATATCAGAGGATTGCTCAAAGCAAAACGTCTGGGCAGGAATGCCGTGCAATATTCGGGTCCTATTGGAATCAGCCTGGATGAGAGATTGAAAAAACCGATCGTTAAATATGATTTTCTGTTTATCATGGAGCAGATCGTGTACACCTTTCAAAAACTGAAAGACAATTTTCTGGCGGCAAGTTCTGTGGTTTTGGATTTAAGGCATGTTTTTATAAATGAGACCACAAAGGAGGTACTGTTTATATATCTTCCACTGGAACAAGCGGCGCAGGAGACAGATATATTTGCCTTTATGGAGTCTATTATATATTCTGCGATTTCTGCCCAGGAAGAAGATATGGACTATATATCCCGATTTGTATATTTTATAAAGAGCTTGAGTGTCTATGAGGGGGAGAAGATAGAAAGGTTTATAAGCAGTGAGGATAAAACGGTTGTCAGTACCATAAAAAGGCATGATGCGAGGAAAAGCAGTTCTGTGACAGGGAAGGCCACTGCGCATAATGAAAAGTACGACAGTGGAAAAACAGAAGCCACGAGACTGCTGGACCATGAGGAAGCCACGGGATTACTGGACCATGAGAAGGCCACAGGGTTGTTGGATCATGAGGAAGCTACGGGATTACTGGACCATGAGAAGGCCACAGGGTTACTGGACCAAGAGGAGGCCACGGGGCTGCTGGACCATGAGGAGGCCACAGGGTTACTGGACCAAGAGGAGGCCACGGGGCTGCTGGATCATGAGGAGGCCACAGGGCTGCTGGACCATGAGGAAGCCACTACGTTGTTACAGGAGGAAGTTGATAGAAATGTGTCGCTTTGCAGACTGCGGACCTATGAGGTCATCTTGATTAACAAGTCTGTTTTCCGGATCGGAAAGGAAAGTAGATATGTTGATTATGTTGTACGGGACAATGACAAGGTCAGCAGGAGCCATGCGGATATTATTACCAGGGGGAATAGATATTTTATTATGGATCTCAATTCCACAAATGGGACATACATAAACGGCAGGCAAATCCCGGCGAGGCAGGAAGTGGAAATATTTAACGATGATTGCCTGAAGCTGGCAAATGAGGAGTTTGAGTTCAGAATATAACCGGGGGCGGGGAAAGGTGCATTTTACTGTTGCGGCAGAGACTGATGTTGGAACAACAAAAGAAATAAATCAGGACAGTATCGTCGTCAGACACGGGAAATATTCCCAGGGAGAGGTACTTATGGCCGTGATCTGCGACGGAATGGGGGGACTGGACAAGGGAGAACTTGCGAGCGCCACGGTAATCCGGGCTTTTTTGCAGTGGTTTGACAAAGAACTGCCATATGAGTTGGAAAATCCAAATATGCAGGTTATAGGGGAAAAGTGGTCCCTGTTTCTGAAGGAGTTAAATGTCAGGATTCAGGAATACGGGCAGGCCAGAAATATATCCCTTGGGACAACGTTTACCGGCATGCTGCTTGCGGGCGGTCAATATGTGATTGTACATGTGGGAGACAGCAGGGCCTATCAGATCGGAAAAGATTTACGGCAGATAACATCGGATCATACCCTTGTCGCTCAGAAGCTAGAGCGGGGAGACATGACAGCGGAGCAGGCTAAAAAGGATAAGCGCAGAAATATGCTTCTTCAGTGTGTGGGGGCGTCCGACATTCTAAATCCTGATGTGCTGGTGGGGAATACGGAAAAAGGCATCTATATGCTCTGTTCTGACGGTCTCAGGAATGAGGTGACAGAGGGAGAGATCTTTGATGCCTTTAATCCGAAAAGGAATGGTGACAGTGAGGCTATGCATGCAAATGCAGGACGTCTGATACGGCTTGCAAAACAAAGACTGGAAAAGGATAACATATCCGTAATACTGATCAGAACTGACTGGGAGTGATAATACATGGCTGAGGCAGGTTTGATTATCGGTGAAAAATACGAGATACTGACCAAGATAGGCGAGGGCGGCATGTCTGTAGTGTATCTGGCCTGGGACACCCATCTGAACAAGCAGTGGGCAGTCAAGGAAATCCGAAAAAAGGGCAGAGAAAAAGAAGATGATGTGGTGGTAAAGAGCCTGCGGGTGGAGGCTGATATGATGAAAAAGCTGGACCATCCCGCGCTGCCCCGCATTGTGGATATTATAGAAAACAATGTGACGATTTACGTCGTGATGGACTTTGTAGAAGGCTTATCCCTGGACAAGATATTGGCGGAGTACGGCGCGCAGCCTGAGGAACTGGTCATAGAATGGGGAAAACAAATCTGTGACGCGCTGATCTATCTGCATGGACAGAAACCGCCCATTATCTACCGGGATATGAAGCCGGCCAATGTTATGCTTAAGCCTGAGGGCAATATCAAAATCATTGATTTCGGCATAGCAAGGGAATATAAAGAGCAGAGACTGGCGGATACCACATTGCTTGGGACCAAGGGATATGCGCCGCCGGAACAATACAGCGGGCAGACGGATGCCCGGTCGGACATTTTTGCGCTGGGAATGACATTGCATCATCTGCTCACGGGGATTGATCCCAGAGCGGGGGAGGCATATGCTCCTGTCAGGATGTGGAACCCAGAATTATCCGAGGGTATTGAACTGATCATCAACAAATGTGTGGAACCCGCAGCGGAGAACAGATACCAGAACTGTCAGGACATTCTGTACGATTTGGAGCATCCCAGTCTTATCACCCAGGGCTATAAGAACAAACAGAAGAGAAAATTACGCATATTCGGAGCCACGTTTACACTGGCGGTTCTCTGTCTGCTCTCGGGTATAGTCTGCGGAAAGATGTCCGAATACATCAATAACAGCGATTATGACGTGCTGATCTCCACTTCCACCGCGTCTTCTCTGGAGGACAAGGCGGCCAGCTACAAAAGGGCCATAGAGATATATCCGGAACGTACTTCGGCCTATCTGTATCTGCTTCAGGCATATGAGGACGAGGGAAGATTCAGCAAGTCGGAAAACGATGAATTTCTGGCGCTGTACAATGCTCATAGGGATTCTTTTGATGAATCCGAAACGGATGTGGCTGAGCTTAAATATAAGATTGGAATGATGTATTTTAATTACTATACGGAGGATGACGGAGGATATAGTTTTTCCACCAGAGTGCAGAAGGCATATTCCTTTTTTGTAGAAAATTATGAGAGCGGAACAGAATTTGAGGGAAAAGCATTGTCGGACTGCTACTACCATATATGCTCGTTTTATAAGAAATATATTCTGAGCGCTTCCACGGTGGAAGAGGCATCAAAGGATAATTTTGATGTTTTATTTGGAACCATAGAAAACGCCCTGAGCAGTGTGGAAAATGCCGGCGCCTATGATCAGCTGGCCTTATACAACGGTACATTCATGCTATTGTATGATCAGAGAAATAACATTGTCCAGGTGAATGTGGAGCAGGAGGAGGTTCTGACTCTGCTGAAAAAAGTACGGGATCGTGCCGCCGCTCTGACGGTACAGAAGGAACAGTCTCAGAAATTGCAGCAGGAGATACTGGATAACTATGATGCGTACAGAGAGGCGATTGAGAGGGCGTATAGAAATGCCCAAGAGAGGATTTAGGTATGGCGGAGACATTATCCATGATCTCGCTGATTTCTTTCCTGGCTGCCGGAGTGTTTGGCGTATTGACGGTGATTCTGTGGTTCGTGCTTCGGATTCCCACTGTGCAGGGAGAACTTTCGGGAAGAATTGCCCAGAAAAGTATAGAGCGCATGCGTAAAAGCAATGAGGAGGCAGCAAAGCCCGCCTGGGGACCGGGCACAGCCAAAGGGGAGAAAGGGGAGCATCAGCAGCCTCCCGCCCACATGAGACAGGCGGGGAAAAGCGGGAGCGGGGGAGAGAAAGCGGAGATGGTGTCGGCCCAGGGCCCGGCGGGAGTGGATCATGGCAGGAAAACGGAACTGCTGACAGTGGAAAAGGGCACGCAAACCGCAGGGAAAGAGCTGCCGAAGCGCAGGGGCCCCGCCATTAAAATAGTTCTGATGGAGGAGACATTGTTTATACACACAAAAGAGGTGATTGAGTGAACCAGATGAAAAGAAAGAGGTTGTATTATCGGTCAGCAGCGATTTTGCTGTCCTGCTTTTCGGGGACATTTCTGTTGATGCCCCTGGCCGGCAGGTTTTCTCAGGAAAATGCCAGAGCAGTTCTGGCATGTGTGGGAACGCTGTTCTGGATAACCGGGATCGGCGGCTACACACTGCTCCTTCTGGCCCACAGGGCGGAGCGCAGAATGGGCGGGAAGGACGAAGGGACAAAAAGAACAGAAATTTTCCCTGGAAAGACATTGGCCCTGATTCTGGACCTTGTCTTTACAGTGGGAGTAGTGATCCTGATTCTATGGTCGGGGAAATTGTCCATGCAGCGCTATGGGGCGTATGTGGTACTTTTTGTCACCACTATGGCATTTCACATGAGGCTGCTGCTGGGCGCCCGGCCGGACAGAGGAAGAAAATGCTCCAGGGGGGGTATGAAGAATGACCGGGGTGGGAAGAAAGGCGCCAGGTGATAAGATGCGGGTTATGGATGAGATTATAAAAAGATACAATGTACGAAAGCGTCTGGCCATAGGGATGTCCCTGGTGATGGTGCTGAGTTTGCTGTCAAATTCGCTGATACAGGTGAGGGCGGAGAAAAAAGAAGTGATTATTACGGTGACGGAAGATGACGGGGGCCCTGTGGAAGGGGCGTCTGTCATTTATACCATTACCCGGAAAAACACCGGGTCCGTATCGGGTGACGGTGCCGGAACCGTGTCGCCCGGCAGCGCCGGGGCAGCATCCGCCGACTCCGCCGGGACTGTGCCGGGAGGCAGCGTCAGCGATGGAAACGGAAATGTGCTTTTGCCGGAAATAACGGGAAGCGGCACGACGGATGCGCAGGGGAAAATCACGGTAGAGGTAGGGGCTTTTACGGAGGGAATGACAATCTCTCTGGAAATCTCCAAGGAGGAATTTGGCAGAAGAATTGTCCTGGAACAGCCCCTGGAAGCCAATGTGACGGTATCTATCAGGAAATTACCCGAGATCCGGGTGCTGGAGGGCATATACAACAGGGCGGACCAGGAACTGGTCACGGTGAAAAGCCGTGACAATGACGGAGATGAGATCCGATATTCCACAGACGGCGTCAACTGGCAGGAAGAGGCGCCCACGGGGAAGGCAGCAGGAGAATACGCCGTGTATGTGCAGGTGTCCAGAGAGGGATACGAACGGTTTGAGACGGGAGAACTTACGGCCAGAATCGGGAAGGCGAAATTCCATGTGGAGGTAAGCCCCTATAGGGAGGACTATGACCAGGAGGAGCATCCTGCCCTGTCTTTCTCCGGGCTGGAGACAGGGGACAGGGTCACCTGCACCTACAGGAAAGAGGGAGCGGACAAGGAGATCTGTTTCGTCTATGACGGCGCCGATTCGGTGAATGTGCCGGCATTCCGGAACCCGGGGGAATATGATATCAACGTCAGAGTGGAGAGGGAGAACTATGAGGTATATGAAGAGCAGCTTACGGCGGTAATCAATGCGGTGGACATCCCGGGGCTGTGGGCTACTGTGCGCAGCGATCTTGTATATAACGGGCAGGACCAGGAATTGCTGGAAACGATCAACGGGTTAAAGGACGGTGACAGGGTATCTTTTGTGGTCAGACCTTCGGCAGACCCGTCACAGTCCGATGAATGGAAGGAACTGACAGACCAGGAAAGGCCTCGGGCCTGTGACACAGGGACTTATCAGGTGGGCATCAAAGTAGAGAGAGAGTACTATAACGAAACGGAGATAATACCTGTTCCCGAAGTCTGTATTGAAAAAGCAGAGCCGCGGCTGGAATTTGTGGAATGGCCCCAGGGAGACAGGGTTGATTATGACAGCCAGGGGGACAATATCTACCATTTCTCGGTGAGTTGTAACGCGCTGCAGCCGCAGGAGATCACATACAGTGTGGAAAATGTGGTAGAGGATGATAAGACAGACATTGCGGAGATTGCGTCCGTGGTGAAGAAAGGTGAAAATGCGGGGAATCTGATAATCACTCAGGCCGGACATATCATCCGGATCACGGCCACTGCGGCTGAAAACCCTAACTACACAAGCGTATCCACGACCCGGGACTTGGTCATCCGGGATACGGATGAAGATCTGATCTGGTTTGGGAAGAGCCAGGTCAACTTCACACTGGGGACACATGACGAGATTTCCATGCAGAGGGCAGAAAAGAGCCATGAAGATGACAATGGGATGGTCACATATGAAGGAGAGATAACGGATTTCGCGGGGGAACTGAAGGATGTGGGAATAGAATTGTCCGACAGCGGTGAGGTTTTGCTGGAAGATCTGGGACTTTTAAGCGATGCGCTGGAGAAGATGGGGAGTCTGTCTGTTGTTATTACCGCCAGCAAAGGAGAGGGAACCAGGGAATATGAAGGGGGAATCCGGGGCGTATATGCAGAATGCCAGGCCCATTACACCATCCTCCTGTCCACGGAAGAGATTCCGGAACGGGCGTATACAAAATACAATCCCGCCAATGAGGAAATCCTGCCCGGGAATCTGGTCAACGGGTGGCACAATACGGCGGTTACGGTTCGACCGGCGGAAGGATACAGTATAGCCAGGGACAAGGTTACAAATGCTTTTGGCTATAGTGTGGTATTTGGAGAGGGGGAAGGTAACGGAAAAGCAGACCAGGGCGAGAAGAGCAGAATCATCTATCTGAAGAATGAGAAAACAGGTGGAATCACGGCCCCCATCACGATTGATCTGAAGAAACTGGATAATGAGAAGCCCTATGATCTGCAGATTCATTTTCCGGAGCCGGAGCAGACACAGGAAGGAATAAAGTATTATGACGGGGAGATTACCATCGTCTTTACCGCAAGGGATGACACTTCGGGCGTGGATCAGTTCTACTGGTCCTATAGGAGTGACGGCAGTGTGGGCAGTACCCTGAAGAATGCCCACGGGGAGCTGGAGGCAGTACAGGATAAGGAAGATCCCACAAGATATACGGCTTCCCTGACACTTCCGGAGAAGGAGGCAGAGCAGCTTAGAGGGCATCTGGAGGTATATGCCCGGGATGCGGCCGGCAATTCGTCGGATGTGCTGCCTGCTGACGGAATCTTTGTGGTGGATACGATAGCGCCGGAGCAGAGCGTCAGCTACGGGCTGCGGGATGGGGACGGAACCTGGCAGACGGTGGGGGCAAAGCACTATTTTTCCGGTTCCGTGGACGTAGTATTTAATATTTCCGAGGCCAATTTCTTTGGGGAAGACGTACATATAACCCTGTCAAAGGACGGGGGAGCGGCCCGGGAGCAGACTGTCACATGGGAATCCGCTGGTGAGGGGGAGCACGAGGCAGTGCTTACCCTGGAGGAGGACGGGGATTATGTAGTAGGCATGACCTACACGGACCGCTCCGGCCATGAGATGCCCTCCTACACTTCGGAAACCATAGTGGTGGACACCACGGCGCCGGTGGTCGAGTTTGTCTATGAGGACCACAGCGGCGAGAATCCTCAGAGGGCCGCCATCACCGTGACAGAGCACAATTTCCGCCAGAGCGATATAGTGGTGACAACAGAGGTAAAGGACATTGCGGGTCAGGAAGTTTTGATGGAAGATCTGCAGAATTATCTGAGAAACTGCCGGTGGGAGCATGAAGGGGATGTACATAGGGCGTATTTGTCAGATGTGTTTGTGGATGCAATCTATGTCCTGACCTGCAATTACAAGGACCTGGCGCTGAATCCGGCGGGGGAGGTGAGGGCGAAGCCCTTTGTGGTGGACCACACTCCACCGTCGGCGGACAAAATGTCGGTAAGTTATTCCGCTTCCGTAAAGGATACGGTTCTGTCAGTCATTACCCTTGGGTTCTACAATCCTGCGGTCACCGTTACATTTACGGCATATGACGACGCGGCGGGAGTGGATTATTTTACATGGAGTTATAGGCGCCAGGAGAACGCCAGCGCGGAAAATCTGGAGCAGTATGGGGATACGCAGATTGCCGCGGTGCAGGATTTTGCAGACAGGGCGAAATTCACCGCGTCCATAACGCTGCCCGGTGAGCAGGCCCGGCAGCTTCGGGGAAGCATTGCCTTTACCGCCACGGACAAGTACGGGAATGTAAGCGATAAACTGACGGACAGCGGTCATGTGCTGGTGGTGGATACCATATCGCCCGCCATCACGGCGGAATATTCGCCTCCCGACAATACCTTTGGAGGCAAGCTGTATTACAATAAGGCTTTGACGGCCACATTTACGGTTACGGAGTCAAATTTTTTCAGCGAGGATGTGATTGTGATGCTGGCGAAAGATGAGGAAGAGCCCATCCGGGTAGAGCCGGTCTGGACAGATATCTCGGCGGATGTGCATGAGGGGATCTATGTGATTGACGCGCCGGACAGCCACGTCAACGACGGGGATTATGTATTTACGGTAAGTTACACGGACAGAAGCGATAATGCCATGGAGAACTATACTTCCGATGTATTTGTGATAGATACCATACTGCCGGTTATTGAAGTGCAATACGCCGATCAGAATCCCGTAAATACACTGGCGGACGGCCAGGGAATTACAAGGAAGTATTTTCCCGCACAGCTGAGCGCCACCCTCACCATCACGGAACACAATTTCAATCCGGAGGACATGGATTATATCATTGCCGCCGCGGATGTGGCCGGCAGCCCGCTGGACGCCGACGCGCTGTACAGGATTACCGGATGGAGTTCCGACGGGGATATCCACACTGCGACAATCGTATTCCCGGGAGACGCCAACTATACGTTTGATATTGCGTACACGGATCTGGCCCTGCATGTGATGGCGGATTATCCAACGGAATATTTTACGGTAGACACATCCATGCCTGAGACCCCGGAGGTGACCTACAGCGCCAGCGTGCTGGACACCATACTGGCGAATATCAGCTTTGGATTCTACAACGCCCAGATGACCGTGAACATCACGGCCGTGGACAGGATTTCCGGTGTTCATGGCTTTGACTACAGCTATTTAAGGGCGGATGGGGTAAGCGCGGTCAATGGGGAACTGACGGAGCAGACCATTGAGGAAGCCCAGATCAGCTTCTCGGAGGGAGGGGCAGTAGCCACAGCCGGTTTTCAGATTTCGCAGGCGGCTCTCGCAGCGGGAAATCAGTTCAATGGCACCGTCAGAGTCAGAGCCACAGACAGGGCGGGTAATCAGACCGACGATCTGCAGGACGGGAAGCGGATCGTGGTGGACAACATCGCTCCCACAGCCACTGTGGAATATAATATGCCCGTGCAGGAAGTGAACAATATCTCCTACTATGACGGTGACATAAACGTCACGGTCACGATCCAGGAGGCAAACTTCTATTCGGAGGATGTGACGGTCTCCGTGACCAGGGACGGGGCGCCTTACGCTGTAACGCCGGTGTGGAATGACAGCGGCACGGACATTCATACAGGACACTTTACACTCACCGAAGACGGGGACTATTTTGTGGAGATCAACTACGCGGATAAGTCAGGCAATACCATGCAGCAGTACCTGTCGGAACAGATGACCATCGACACCCGGATAGAGGAGGCGGTCATCACCGTCAATGGGATGGAAGCGGACGGGAAGGCGTTTAAGGATGAGGTGGTGTTGGCGGTCAGCTTTGAGGACACAAACTTTGAAGACTATGAGATCCTGCTGACCCGGACAAACTTTGCCAATAAGAACATTGATGTGACGGAGCAGTTTGTTGAAGGACGGGTGACCACAAACGCGCTGGGAGGTTCCGGGCGTTTTGACACGTTTTTAAAGACCCCGGAGAACGATGGGATCTATACAATTACGGTCAGTCTCTCTGACAGGGCGGGGCACACCGTGGAAAAATCGGTGACTTTTACAATAAACAGATACGGCTCGGTATACGAATACAGCGATTATCTTGTGGACCTCATCAAGGATGGAGGCGCATATATACAGAGGATGGAGGAGGATCTGCTGATTACGGAATACAATGCAGACCGCCTGGTGAGTCAGTCCATCCACATTGAGATTTCCAGGGACGGTAAGCCGCTGGAGAATAGTGACTATAAAGTTATACCACAGACCAACGATGGGGCGGGGACAGAGAGCAAAACCTGGTATCAGTATCAGTACATCATCCCGAAGGAGAATTTTTCCTCCGACGGCGTATATAAGATATCGGTGTCCTCCACAGACCAGACCGGAAATACACCGGAAAATACCAACTACGAGGACAAGGCAATCCTGTTCCGAGTGGACAGTACGGCTCCGGAGATCAACAGCATCACCGGACTGGAGAGCGCCATCGTCAATGCCACCAGTCTGGAAATCGAATATACCATTTATGACACCATAGGTTTGGCGTCCGTGGCTGTCTATCTGGACGGAAAAGAGAAAGAGAACATTACAGATTTTGCAGAGGACGCCCAGAACTATTACGGAAGTCTGCTTCTGACAGAAAATCCCCAGGCCCGGAGAGTGCGGCTGGTGGTGAAGGATCTGGCCGGCAATGTGACAGACACTGACGCGGAAAGTTTCATTAGCGCATTTGCGTTCACTCCCTCTGTCACCATTTCCACCAATGCCGTGGTACGCTGGTATGCAGACAGGACGCTCTTCTGGGGAAGTGTTGGAGGAGTGGCCGCAGTGGTTGGAACGGCAGCGGGAAGCGCTATATTGTTCAGACGCAGAAGAATACGGACAGCCAGGGCATAGAATTTGTTTAAAAAATGTGACGTACATCTGGCAGAAAGCAATTAGCGAACACGCTCCGGCGGAGAAAAAGAGGTGGGAATATGTACATGCTAAAGGACCGGGGGATTATTAGCGAGGTAAACTGCGGCAGTAATTTTGAATATGTACTGGAGAACAGCGCCCATTTTGTCAATACGGATTACAAGGTTTTGCAGAGCCAGACCAATGGCATCTTCGTGCAATGCATGAAGATGCTGCGCAACGGAAAACTGGCCCTGTATTATGTGACAGACGACTACAGGCATCTGGAATCCCTGTTTGCCAATATTATTCCGGACATGCTGGTGCTGGTGGTGATCAATCTGCTGGCGGATGTGATAGAAGTCAGAAACAATGGTTTTCTGGACTGTCAAAACATTGATTTGTCCTGGGATAAGGTGTTTGTGGAGCAGAATACCCTGAAGGTTAAGCTGGTATATATCCCTGTCAGCGAGAGGGTTTTTGGCAGCTATGCCGAGTATGAAAACGAGCTGCGGTGCAGCATCGTAAAGCTGATCTACCGGGCGTTTCCTTCCCCCGCCGAGCGCCTGAAGCATCTTGTGCGTGACTTGCGAGACGGCTCCCTGTCCTTGGAGGAAGTGTACAATCAATCCAGGAACGCGGGAATGCCGCCCATTATAAATCCGCCCACCACAGATGGAATGCCGGGGGCAGAGGAGGGCCGCATCCGAATGGTGGCCCTGAACGCGCCGGAGCCTTTTGAGATCCTCATCGATGGGGAGGAGATGCTTCTGGGAAAAAAGCGGGCGCTGGTGGACGTGGTGATTTCCTTCAATAATATGATCAGCAGGAAGCATTGCAGAATCAGCAGACACAACGGAGTGTTCTATATTTCCGATGAGGGAAGCGCCAACGGCACATATGTAAACCGCGTCAGGCTGTCCCCGGGGCAGCGGCAACGAATCAAAAAAGGGGATATTATCCGTCTGGCAAACAGTGATTTTAGGATCGTTTAAAATGGAGAGGTGCGCGTATGCCGAGACCGAGAGTGATCATAGCGGACGAGGACAGGGGCTATATCGTACCCCTGCAGCTGAAGTTTGTAAAAGAGTTCTTTAACCGGATAGACCTGGAGATTGTCACGGACAGGCAATATTTTCTCGAGCTGTTTTCCCAGCCTCAGAAGGCTGATATACTCATACTGTCGGAGGAACTGTATGACTCGTCCCTGCAGAAGCACAATATAGGATACATATTTGTGATGACGGAGCAGAATGAGGAGACCGGGACGGAAGAACTGAATGTGAATAAGCTGTACAAGTACACCAGCGTGAAGGAAATCTTTAATGAGATTGTGGGGAAGAGCAAGGAAGCCCTTCATATGGAAAAGGATGAAAAGCAGGAGACCCGCGTTATCCTTGTCACCTCCGCCAACGGAGGCGCGGGAAAAACAACCATTGCCATGGGAGTAAGCGCGTTTCTCACACAATATTATGGAAAGCGAGTGTTGTATCTGAACGCAGGCAGGCTTCAAAACTTCCAGTATATGCTGGAGAATGATACGCCCGTGACATCACCCGAGATATACACGAAGCTGCTGAATCCCTCGAGCCAGGTCTATGAAGAGATCAAGCATGTCCTGCGGAAAGAGGTATTCAGCTATCTGCCCGCGTTCAAGGCCGCGCTGATGTCCGTTGGACTCAAATACGCAGTATATGGTAAAATCGCCCAGTCTGCGAAAAAAAGCGGGGACTATGACTTTATTGTGATTGACGCCGAGTGTACCTTTGACGAGGATAAGGCCAGGCTGCTGGACGCCGCGGACAGGGTTGTGATCGTAACGGAACAGAGCGTCAACGCGGTACAGGCGGTGAACGCGCTGATCTCCAACATCAACGGCACGAAATCCGACAAATATATTTTTGTATGCAATAAATTTGAAAAAGAGTCCTATAACGCGCTGATTTCCCCTTCCGTGACGCTCAAGTTTACAGTCAATGAGTATGTGGAAAAATTTTCCGTAAGCGGTATCCCCAGATGTGAGGAACTTTCTGAAAAAGAAGGAATTAAGAAAACGGCGTTCCTGCTGTTGTAGCGGGGCGTCTGATTGGGGCCGGGGCGTTCCGGCCCGGAGGATTCAATGGAAAAATCTACGATTATTATAAGATTTATTATCACCAAAAAGGGTTTTGAAGTCGATGTGGATGTCCCGTTGGATATTACCGCCAACGAACTGGTGCTTGCATTAAGCAGCGCCTACCAGCTGGGAATTGACCAGGCCGATATAAAGAAGTGCTATCTGCAGGCGGAGAATCCCATTGCTCTGTTGAAGGGAAACAAAACTTTGAGGGAATTTGGGCTGAGAAACGGAAGCGCTGTATATTATACCAACGAATGTTAAGGGCTGGGAAATCGAAGCCTTTGCGGCTATATACAAAATAGTGAATGGGTGGCAGGCAGATGAATGAAAGATATAAGGTAGTTCTATCCAGCAGGAATGTATATAAGGAGATAGAGATCACTTCGGAACGGAAGTCTCTTGCAGTGGGAACTGCCATGGATTCTGAGGTGAGACTCAGAAAAGAATTATTTTTCGGTGAAATACTGCTTAAGTTTCAGCTGATGGATGGCGTATGGAACGTGCTGTGCTCGGATAATCTGTACTTTGATGTGGGGGACGTGAGAAAAATGATGAGCCTGCGGCTGGAACATGGCGCAGCGGCGAAGGTCTGCTATCAAAGTTCGGATCATGAAGCGCTTATGCTGGAATTTGGCATTGACTTTGACTACGAAGAGAAAAACTATGACAGAAGGATATTGATTGAGGACCTGGAGCAGTTGGTAGTAGGAGGCACAGAGGATGCGCAGATCCGCCTGGACAATCCCCATGTGGGAAAAGATTCCTTTGTATTGAATAAAGAGGGGAAGAGCCTTGTACTGTGTGACAGGGGGTGCCGGTACGGCGTATATGTCAACAGAGAAAAGGTCGAAGGAAAAAGGGAAATAGAGGATTATGACTTTATCTCTATCGTGGGAATCAGTTTTTTCTATAAAAGGGGATCACTTTATACTTCAAAAGATTCCTCTATTACCGTGAATGGGATGCGCCAGGAGATGGCCCGGCCCGGGACAACGGTACTGAAGTATCCCAAGTTTAACAGAAACACCCGAATCCAATGTGAGATTCCGTCGGATAAAGTACAGATACAGCAGCCGGCAGTCAAACCCAATCAGCAGAAAAAGAGCATTATTCTGTCGCTGATTCCTACCATTGTCATGCTTGCGATGACCATTGTCCTGCGGGGCATCATAGACGGCGGCGGTACGCTGGTGGTCTACAGCGCCGTATCCATGGGGATGGGCGCCATTATGTCCATTGTCACCTATGTCCAGGATCAGAAGAAGTATCGGGAGGAGACCCAGGAGCGGGAAAGGGCCTACAGAGGCTATATCCAGGAAAAAGAGGCGCTGATTCAAAGCAGCAGGGAAAACGAACTGCGGGTTATGAGGCTGATCTATGAATCCCTGGATGACAGCATACAGGAGGTGATGGACTTTGGAAAAAGGCTGTTTGAAAAGGGGCCTGAAGACGAGGATTTTCTGAAGGTGTATCTGGGCACCGGGGCCATCGAGTCGGCCAATCAGGTTCAGTTTTCCCGACAGGAGTTTGTTGACGCCACAGACCCCATAACCCTGCTGCCGGCGGAAATTGCCCAGAAGTATAGATGTATGGAGAACGCTCCTATCGTGGTGGATTTGAACCATTCCGGCGGAGTGGGGATCGTGGGGGCGGCGGCGCGGCTCGGCCAACTGCTGCGCAATATGACGTTGGATCTGGCGATCAGACATTTTTACCGGGATGTGAAACTGGTTTATCTGCTGGATCGGGAATATGTCCGGGAATTTCATTGGGTACGCTGGCTGAGAAACGTCAATAACGATAAACTGGATGTAAGAAACATCGTCTGCGATGAGGAGAGCAAGAATCTTTTGCTGGAGAATCTCTATGTGATATTGTCGGAAAGGGAAACGCTGCTGGCTGAGAAAAAGAAGTGCACATTTGAGGAACGCTACATCGTGTTCGTGACGGACGCCTCCATGATTGCAACCTATCCTGTATCCAGATACGTCAAAAACAGTGCGGCCTATGGATTTACCTTCGTGTTTTTGGAAGAGCATGAGGAGAAAATTCCCCGGGGCTGTACGGAGATCATACGGCTCGGCGCCGGGGGGACGGGGGAAATTCTAAGAACCCGCAACGGGGATAGCGCGGCCTCGTTCAAGTATCCGGCTGTCACAAACAAAGTGGCGGAAGAGGTGGCTCTGAAACTGGGAGCCATCCATGTGGATGAAGTCACCCTGGAAAGACAGTTGACAAAGAGAATCACAATGTTTGAATTGCTGGGGATTATTTCAGCAGAGGACCTGGATCTGGAGCGGCGTTGGAGAGAGGCCCGGGTACACAGGACGCTGGCGGCTCCCATCGGGGTGAAAAGCAATAATGAGGCCGTTATGCTGGATATCAGCGACAGGGCGGACGGGCATGGTCCCCACGGTCTGGTTGCGGGGACCACAGGCTCCGGTAAAAGTGAAATGCTGCAGACCTATATCCTGTCCATGGCAACGCTGTATCATCCGCATGAAGTGGGATTTGTGATCATAGACTTTAAGAGGGGAGGAATGGCCAACCGGTTTGCCGGTCTTCCCCACCTGATCGGGAACGTCACAAATAACCACCGGCGGGAGATAAAGAGGTTCCAACTGTCCATCAAGGCAGAGATTGCCAGACGGCAGGAAATGCTTTTGGGGGCGGAGGTCAACCATATAAATGAATATATCAAGTTGTACAGGGCAGACAGGGTCAAACGTCCCATGCCCCACCTGATCGTAATCGTGGACGAATTTGCCGGGCTGAAGGCGGAATATCCGGATTTCATGAAGGAACTGACAGCAGCGGCTCACACTGGCCGCACCCTGGGAGTTCATCTGATCCTGGCAACCCAGAAGCCGGCAGTGGTGGACGCCCAGGTCTGGTCCAACTCCAAGTTTAAGTTCTGCCTGAAGACCCAGACAAAGGAGGACAGTAACGAGGTGATTAAAACGCCCCTGGCGGCGGAGATTGTGGAACCCGGGCGGGCTTATTTTCAGGTTGGCAACAATGAGATATTTGAACTGATACAGTCGGCATACAGCGGGGCAGGGATCCCGGCGGGCAATGACGCGAAGGAAAATGTGTATGAGGTTTATGAGAGAAATCAGTGGGGTAAAAAGAAGCTGATCTATACGAATAAGAAGAACAACGGAGACAGCAAAAACAGATCGCAGATGGATGCCCTGGTGGATTGTGTCAGAACGTACTGTGAGGGCAGCGGTATCCACAGACTGCAGGGAATATGCCCGCCGCCTCTGAAAACAATCATAAAGACTGATGAACTGGATTACCGGGACACGGGTTTGCCGGGATATTCCATACCCATGGGATGGTACGACGATCCGGAGCAGCAGCGACAGGGAATCATGGAACTGGAACTTTCCGGGGATAATATTTATATCGTGGGATCGGCGCAAACGGGGAAAACAAGTCTGCTGCAGACCATTGCGTATGGCATTATGAGAAAGTATTCTCCCGGGCAGGTCAATATGTATATGATAGACTGTGGTAACATGACGCTGAAAAAATTCGAGGATTCCCGACATGTGGGAGGTGTAGTGTTATCCAATGAGGAAGAGAAATGTGTGAACCTGTTCCATCTGCTTAATACGCTCGTCAACCAGCGGAAAAGGGCGCTTTCGGACAGGGGGGTGGGAAACTTTGTCTTTTGCGCTGAAGCCGGGTACACGGATCTGCCTCTGGTGGTGCTGATGATCGACAATATGGCTGGTTTTAAGGAATATTTTCCAAAGCAGGCGGAGCGGATAGGCAGCTTGTCCAGAGAGGCGCAGGGCGTGGGAATCTCCATCATTATCACCGCCGCCACATCAAATGCGCTCAGCTACAGGGAACAGACATTCTTTGGACGGAAAATGGCGCTTCGCTGCAACGACAGCCTGGAATACGACAATATATTCGGGCATTGTAGGGAAACTCCGGGTGGAAATGCCGGCAGCGGTTTGTTCATGTCTGACGGGCGGATCCTGGAGTTCCAGGCGGCTATATTTGGAAAAAGCGCGAAAGAATCGGAGAGAAGCAGGGAATGGATCGAGTACATAGAAGAGAGAAACAGGGATTTTGAGGACAGAGCGGTCAGCATTCCCATGGTTTAGGAACTGGGGACCTTTCCTGCTGTGGGAAAGGTCCCGCGGGAGAACTTTGGAACATTACCTCATATCATGGGAAAACAAAGCCACAGAAAAAATTATAAATATAGATATTTCCTATTGCAAAAAAAGAGATTCTGTGGTAACATACATTTGTTAGGTCGCATTTAAGTTAAGAACACTACAGACATTGTAATGCCGTCCTGTGATTTGGCTCCATGGTCAAGCGGTTAAGACATCGCCCTTTCACGGCGGTAACACGGGTTCGATTCCCGTTGGAGTCACTTTTATATGGTGCGATAGCCAAGTGGTAAGGCATCGGTCTGCAACACCGTCATCGCCGGTTCAAATCCGGCTCGCACCTCTGGAAAGGATCCCGACTGTTCGGGATCCTTTTTTACGATAACTCTGATACTGCATGGATCGTGTTATTGCAGCATTGGAGAAAGCGGAGAAGGATTGTGATGGGCCACAGGAAGAAAACAGGAATTACGATTTTTTTAAGTCTACTTGTTTGTCTCGTGGGATTTGCAGGCAGCATGGCAGGGAGCCTGCGCTACGCGCTGCGGGACAGGGCGATTGATACACTGACGAGGGAGTGGGATCTTTCCCAGATGCAGATTACGAAGATTGCGGCGTTTATGTCCATGGCCCAGTTCTTTGTGGTGATGGTGGACACTCCCGGAATCCAGGAGGAGGGAGCCGTCAGGTTGCTGGACGCGTCGTATACGAGAGACTTTATTGCCGCCAAGTTGCGGGATTACCGGGAGGATCTGCTGACAGGTAATGGGAAGGGCCGGATTGACTTTGCGGAGATCAGGCAGTTGGAAGAGACGCACAGGAAGGAAGTTTGCCGGGATCTGCAGTATAGTGTCACCGCTGAGGATATGACAAAATATGAGACCATATGGGATAATCTGGGATTGACGGACAGGACTGCCCTGGAGTTCTACCGTATGGACAGGCCGGAGGCGCTGTCCATGGCCGGAATGCTGCTGTCCGGTTGGTTTCTCCTTTTGACTGTGCTGTTGGCGGCGGGGACAGGCGTGGGACTATGGTTTCTCAACGGACACAGCTTTGCAGGACATGGAATTTATGGAGGGGCTTTGCTGGTCGTGGGCATACTGGACTGTGCTGCCGCGGTGTCCTGCGGGTGGGTGGCGGAGGCTGTCAACCGCTTTGTGGATATGCGGAGTAATTTGATGACCCTGTTTTTTTCTCCCGTGAGCAATATGCTTCTGGGTCTGGGTGTGGTTTCCGTGCTGCTTGGCGTATTTGCGATTGCGCTGTCTGCTCTGGAGAAGAGGAAATAGAGAACAGGAGGACCTTGGCGGCAGGATGCGGTCGAGGTCCTTTTTACGGAATATTTGGGGAGGTAAGTATAAAATGAGTATAATGGGCTTTATAATTGTCATTTTATTTTTTATAGTGGGTATCGGTCTTGTCAATGAAAAGTGGATTCATCTGCAAAGCGATATTTCGCTGGTGCTTTTCTCCCTGGTTGTCAGTCTGGCTCTGCTGCTGATAGATATGGCGGTGCCAGGGGAATCGCTTTCGGAACCGCTGCATCAGATTGCCAGCTTTGAGTTTGAGGCATATTTGCTGGATACAGTGCTCTGCTTTATGCTTTTTGCGGGAGCCAGCAAGGTAAACCTGGGAAAATTCCGGCAGAACCTTAAGGCCATCAGCCTGCTGGCACTGTTGACCACCGTGCTCTCCTCTCTCCTGTACGGTGTGTTGTTCTGGGGGGCGGCAAGACTTTTTCAGGTGCCGGTGGATATATGGGTATGTATCCTGCTGGGCTGCATCGTGTCTCCCACTGATCCCATCGCTGCCACCGGCATTTTAAACAAGCTGGGGTTGTCCAAAAATGTGACTTCCGTGATTGAGAGTGAATCACTCTTCAACGACGGTACAGGGGTGGCGCTTTTTGTATTTTTTAAGAGCATAGTGGGTCGCAGCGGGGGAAGCAATTTTCTGGTGGTGATGCTGAAAGAAGTGATGGGAGCGCTGGTGGTTGCTCTGGCCGTGTCCTTTCTGCTGGGACAGTTGATGAAGCTGACCCGTGAACCGGTGAGACAGATCCTGATCAGCGTGCTGGATGTGGCGCTGGCTTATGCCATATGTGAGCATTTTGGCTTTTCAGGGGTCATTGCGTCGGTGGTGTGCGGCATGTATTTTGCCTATGTGATGGGGGGACAGGAGCGGAAACGTCAGGTATATGACCCTCATAACCTGTATGTGGACTTTTGGGAAATACTGGACAGCATATTGAACGCGGTCCTCTTTGTGATGATTGGATTGTCGGTATTAAATGTGCATGTCAGTTCCCATATCCTGTTTATCCTGCCGGTGTCGGTGGCGGCGGTGATCCTGTCCCGCTTTGCCGGGGTGGCTCTGTCCAGCCTGCTGCTGGGAAAACACAAGATTCCCAGCAGTTACAGTCTGTTGGAATTTGTGTCACTGATGACCTGGAGCGCTCTGAAGGGAGGGCTGTCTCTTGCCCTGGCCATGAGCACCCGGGAAATTCTGGATCCGGATGTATACCTGGTAGTACTGAATACGACCTATATCACGATTCTTTTTACGGTGGTAGTACAGGGGCTGACAGTAAAAAGCGGGTACCGGCTTATCGAGCGGCATAAGGCCAGGCGTGTTCGGCGTCAGAGCCAGTGCAGCCAGGAAATTTAGACATTTATAGAAGGAGAAAGGCGGATGAAGATTATTATTGTGGGGCTGGGACAGACGGGTACTTTGCTGGCCCGGCGGATAGCGGCAGAGGGACATGACACGGTGGTAATAGATTGCGACAAGGAGAGGGTGGAAACGGTTACCAACCTTTACAATGTCAGCGGGGTGTGCGGAAGCGGCGCGTCAAAGGAGATTCTGCTGCAGGCGGGGGCGGCCACGGCAGATGTGGTCATAACGGTATCTCCGATGGACGAGATCAACATGATGGCATGCATGGTGGCTAAAAAGTGCGGCGCACGCTATACCGTGGCCAGGATTCACAGGCCGGAACTGTCGGGGGACGGGGACTATTTTGCGGAGGCTTTTCAGATTGATTATATTACCAATCCCAAGCTGGACACGGCGCTGGAGATGTACCGGCAGATCGGCATGCCGGGCAAGGTGAAGGCGGATGCCTATTTCAGCGATGTGGCCACAATTATCAGGATCAATATGGACAGGAATGTTATCCCCGGCGGCAGCATGCCCCTGAAGGACGTGAAGGAGTTCTTTGGTACAGATATGCTGGTGGCCACAGTTACCCGGGGGGAGAAGCTGTATATTCCCAAAGGGGATTTTGTGATTCAGCCCGGAGATGTGGTGGGCATCATTGCTGCAGACACGGTGATTCCCCAGATCATCATGAAGCTGGGACTGGCCCACAAGGCTGCCAGGAAGGTGGTGCTGGTGGGGGGCGGCACAGTGGCTTATTATCTGGGAAAGCAGCTGTTGGAAAACAAGAAGAGCGTTACAATCCTGGAGAATGACCGGAAGCGCTGCGCGGAATTGGCTCAGTTGCTGCCTCAGGCGGAAATCAGTTTTGCGGACGGCGTGGACGCCGACGTTCTGTTGGAGGAAGGCATGAAAAAAGCGGATGTGTGCGTCTCCCTGACAGGAAACGACGACGCTAATCTGGTGATTTCGCTGTTTGCCTGGTCCTGCGGTGTGAAGTCAGTGATTACTCGTGTCAATGCCACCGCCTATGAGAAGCTGCTGAACAAGGTTAACATGGATATCACCATCTCCCCGGCAGTGATTTCCGCAGACAGGGTTATGGGATTTGTAAGGAATGTGACGGTTCACAATGCCAAGGGCAATGACATCCAGTGCCTGTATCAGCTGGCGGGAGGCATGGCGGAGGCGATAGAGTTCATTGCCTATGACAACTGCAAAAAGCTGGGGGTGGCTTTCAAGCAGCCGGAGTTCAAGCTGAAAAAAGAGATTTTGGTGGCCATGCTGATCCGCCAGGGACAGGTGATTATTCCCAATGGCAACAGCTGTATCCAGTCCGGGGACCGGGTGGTGGTGATCAGCAAGAGAGGCCACGGACTGAATACACTGAATGATATTTTTGCCCTATAGTTCGGTTTCCAGTGCGGCGAACACCTGGCCTATGGGTTCCTGGATGCACAGATCCGCATACCGGTCTCTGGGAGTGGGAGACATGTTTATGACGATCAGATGATTGCCTCGAAAATAATCAATGAGACCGGCGGCAGGATAGACGGCCAGGGAAGTGCCCCCGATGACCAGTACTTCTGCCTCCCGGATGGCTTTAACGGCCCCGTTTACAGTGTCCTGGTCCAATCCCTCTTCATAGAGCACCACATCCGGCTTCACCGGGCCGCCGCATTTGCTGCAGCAGGGCACTCCTTTTGATTCCATTACATAGGCCAGGTCGTAAAAAGCGTGGCAGTGCTCACAATAGTTGCGGAGTACGGAGCCGTGGAGCTCGTAGACCTTTTTGCTGCCTGCAGCCTGGTGCAGGCCATCAATGTTCTGGGTGATGACGGCGTCCAGCCTGCCCATTTCCTCCAGGCGGGCCAGCATGC
>JAAWKU010000047.1 GCA_022797535.1 Lachnospiraceae bacterium
GTGTTTGACTGGCTGGCAGCTTTCCTGTGCCTGGGAGCCTCCCTGCTCTGCTCCATGGGTACCACCTGGGTGTCCTGCCGCCATGCGTTAAAGGCTTCCGCGGCGGGCCTGATGCGCCCCAAAGCGCCCAAGGCGGGAAAGAGAATCTTTCTGGAACGGGTGGGCTTTCTCTGGAATCGGCTGAAATTCCTGCACAAAGTGTCCATCCGCAACATTTTCAGATACAAGAAAAGACTGTTCATGATGGTCCTGGGCATCAGCGGCTGCACTGCCCTTCTGGTGACCGGTTTCGGCGTGCGGGATTCCGTGACCAGCATCGCGGACAAGCAATACGACGAGATCCAGACCTATCAGCTCAACATCACCCTGGATGATGAAGCTGGGGAAAGAGACACCCTGCGGCAGGAGATCTACGGGGTGTTGGATGCCCTGGGAGGAAAATATACCTGTGCCTATGAGGCTTCTCTGGATCTGCAGACTCCCCAGGGGCCAAAATCGGTGAACCTGATTGTAGCGGAAAATCCTTCAGATTTTGGGGCATACATTAATCTGCACACCCCCTCCGGGGATGCAATCCCCTACCCCGGCCCCGGGGAGATCGTACTCTGCGACAAGCTGGCCGGGAAATACCGCATTAAGACCGGGGACAGCCTGGGTCTCCGCAGTCAGGACGGTTCAGAACTCTCCGCAGTTCTGAGCGGCGTCTGTGAAAATTATATTTTCAATTATGCATATGTGGAAAGGCAGACTTATGAGGAGGCCCTGGGCCCCCTTACCTTTAAGAATCTCTACGTGAATCTGCCACAGGAAACAGATGCGCACGAAATAAGCGCCGCATTGATGAATTTGGATCATGTAGCCTCTGTGCAGGTAAACGAAGATATGCTGGTACGCTTTTCCAGCATGATGAGCAGTATGAACTATATTGTGTTCGTTGTGATCGGCTGTGCCGCCGCGCTGGCCTTCATCGTGCTTTATAATCTGAACAACATCAATATCACAGAGCGTGTCCGGGAGATCGCCACCATCAAGGTGTTGGGCTTTTTCCGAAACGAAACTTCCTCCTATGTGTTCCGGGAGAACACGGTGCTCACGGCCATGGGCTGCGCACTGGGACTGGCGCTGGGAAAGCTGCTGCATATCTATGTGATGCAAGAGGTGGATATCGACATGATCTCCTTCGATGTGCATGTGCATCCCGTCAGCTATCTCCTCAGCGTCCTGCTCACTTTCGCCTTTACCTGGATCGTCAACCGAATCATGGCCGGGAAGCTGGATCGGATCAATATGGCGGAGTCTCTGAAATCTGTGGATTGAGGAGATCCCTCAGTCCGCTCTCCACGGCCCGGCATCCCAGATGATAAAAGTCCCGGTTATCATACCCTCTGTAGTCTGTCTCCAGACACCACAGCAGAGCCAGGTAAACGTCGTACCACCTGGCGCGCCTCTTCTCCTCCCCGGTCAGTACCCCAATACCGTAGCCCTCATAAAAATCTCTGTTATACTCATAGTTGCGGAACCCCACCTCCATCAGCGGGTCTCCCCACAGACATCTCTCAAAATCAATAATCCCTTCCACTTTTCCGTCCGCGATAAATACATTACCGGCCCAGATATCCCAGTGAACGAACCGAGGCGTTTTCACAGCGTCAAAAATGGCTCTGTCCCGCTCCAGCAGTTTCAGCGTCCCGGCCTCTTCCGCAGGCATGGGAATGTCCTTGCGCCCTGCGTCCCTGTAAGTGTCCCGCACCATATCCCGGAATACCTCAAACCATTCCGGGCCCTGTCTGTCCGGCTGTCCATAATAGCCAAACCGCTCCCCCTGGATCTGATTCAGCTGCCGGGTATATTGGCCCAGCTGGCGGTAAATCTCCTGCTTCCTTTCCTCCGGCAGGGAGTCCCGCAGACTGGACAGGCTCTGTCCCCGCAGCATCTCCATGAAAAAATATTCCCTGTCAAGAATGTTGCAGCCGGAGTCATAAAAAAATACTCTGGGAACCGGCACATCCGTCCGCCGGGCCACCATCCCCATGGAATCCACCTCGCTGAACATAATGTTTTTCTCAAATGTCATTACCTGTATCTCCGGGGAAGGCGCAATCTTCAGTACCACCTCCCGGTCTTTCAGCCAAACCCTGTAGGCAATGTTAAAATACCCCTCCTTCAACTCCTCCATCCCCAGGGCACTTTCCCCAAAAGCCTTTTGCGTCATGCGGTTTATGGTCTCTTCCGCCACAGTACCTTTCGTCATGCTGTCTGGCATCTTTTCATCTCCCTTCCCTGTATACAGCGTTTTCAGCCTTTCCCTTCGGAGCAGAATATATGTTTTTGTCAAATAAAAAATCTTCGGGCAGCCGCCCATGTCCACGTTCTCCGGCACACAGCCGAAATTAGTGATCTGTTCCGTTCTATACGCCGCACTCCCACTGACAAATTTTCATATCCACATGATTTTCATCCCTGAACCTGACCTTCTCCGCCAACAGCAAGTCACGCTGCTCCCAAAAATGGGGGGCCAGGCAGCCCGCATGGTTCACTACCCGGTGACAGGGATAGTCGCCGTAACGATCGGCCTGGCTCAGGACCTTTCCCACCAGCCGGGCATGGTTGCCCCGGCCGATAAGCCGGGCAATCTGGCCGTAAGAGGCCACTTTTCCCCTGGGTATTTCCTCCACCACGGAAAGAATCTGGTAAATCAGCTTTTCGTCCATTACTGCCTTTTCCGAATTGATATACATCTCCTCCCTTCGCCGGTATTAGAGTACCTGTTAAGTTACCATTTGCTCAGCGGATACCCTGCAGCATCTTAAGCGCATACGCAGCTGCAATGCGTTTTTTTAATTATACCTTCATTCCCCTTTACGGTCAATGCGTATGAACTATATACCCGTTTTCCAGAAAACAAGCCATTTGAGACGGTCAGGACCGCCTCAAATATTTGCCCGAAACATGACCTTCCCGTCCCTGATAGGCAATCAGATACCATTTTATACCTTTTATATCATTGTAAAACCCATAGCATCTGACTGCCTTCCCTGCAGGAATCACACATATGACATTGTCCGGGCTGATAAGTCCGGGCTTGTACCTCATATGGAGATCGGCGGTGGTATGGTACACTCCTGCAAGTTCGCTTGCCCTGTACATGGCCGGAGCCACCTTTTTCTGTGCCGGCTGAGGTTCAGGCGCGGAAGGCTGGCTGGAAGAAGCCTGGTCGGAAGAAACTTTGGCGCCCGGTGACAGCACCACAACGGTGTGGCCCTGAGATTTGGTTACAAGAATATCGCCGGGCCGCAGATAGTCGGAAGATTTGCAGTATCCGGCATCTGTCAGTACGTCAAACTCCCCGGTCGCCTGCAACACTTTCACCTCCGATGCCGTACTGAAATTTCCTGCTTTTATGCCGGCATACAGACAGCAAACCCTCACCAGGGCAGAGCAATCCGTCTCGCATGCAACTGTCACCTTTGACAGATCATAATTATGTTTTTCACTGGCGGTCAGGGCAGAAAGCCTGTTTGACTGGTCATAACCAATCAGATCATTGTCGCAGGCAGCCTGCATGTTCCGTGCAATGGCCGCCGCCGCTTCCACTCGCCTGGGCCTTAAAACCACCCATCCCTTGCTGTGCAGATACCACTTCTGCACGGCCACTTCCTTCCCGGTCTGATCCCCTGGCAGCCCCCCGGTGATTTTACCGTTTTCGTCAATCCTTGCACTGCCAATCATCACTGCCATATGACTCACCCTTCCCTTTCTTCTGCAGTATTTCAATCGCCCCGGCCACCACATCCGGCAGGGGAATGCCCATAAGACCGGCATTTTCCACAATGCTGATGAGTTCATTGGCAATGAACGCAATGGTGACCACATCCCTGATATAATTGGTCCCGATAGTTAAATCAATGCGGTATGCCGCCCACACAAACAACAGGGTCATGACTTTTCTGCAAAGTCCCTTCCACCCCACGCTTGATTGAAGCGCTCCCGTGTCCGTCTTGGAACTGGTGTGAAACACTCCCGCCACCAGCAGCCCGGAGATAAAGTCTATGGCCATCAGGATCACCAGGGTGGTCAGGCCGGCATTCCAGCCGCCAAAGGCTGCGGCAACGGCCGAACCCACAATCCCCAGTCCTGTGCAGATAAATTGTTTCATAGATTATGTACCCTTTCTATTATAATGATAATTTAGTTTTTACGAGTAATGGCCCTGAATCCGAAATATTAGGATTTGAGTCGCATTAAATACAACCTGACTCCCTGTAAGGTTAATGCCCCAACACTATACATTCCTAAAATTATATACGAACCTGCCCCCGCATGGAAAAACCCCACTGTCTGTACATGGTTACAGCTTGCTACTTTTGAGGTGCCATTTGTCCATACCCAATGTTCACTATAAACTGGTGTTTCCACATTATTTACAAAAATGTTGAAGCTGGTATCCACATTATGAAGCGGCCGCACATTACCTACAACAATATATACTCCCGTTCTGTTAACCAGATGGGAAACCAGTAGATTGTTCCCTGCTTTAACCGCTACATCATTTATGGACTCAACCTCTATATCCATGTTAAATTTGTCGTTAATCTCGTTTTCCGTATAGTATCGATCGTCATGGGTATGGCTTGAGGGAGGAAAGGATCCCGGCTTACTCCCAATCTCCCCCCAAGTATAACCCGGTTTGGATGACGCCTTGGCCCAGGAGTATACATCACTGGCAGGGAGCGAAGTGGGAAAATCGGTGATCTGAGACCTCTTATGGGTGTGGCTGGTTGCAGCTTTGCCGCTTAACCCTGTATTTAACGCAGATAACGCGCCTTTTACAGAGCCATCCCCAATGCCGGATATATTGGCAGTTCCCAGCAGACTCCTCAGATAACGCAGATTGCGTATTGCCATTGATAATTTTTCAAACAGAGTACTGTGTTTCTCTCCTGATCTTACCAGGTCAATCTCCCCCCATGCATCCGGGTTTTTGGAATCAGAGGATGTGAAAAGGACCGTATTGTTCTGGGTATTTCCCGTTTTGGTCTGCTTATCATTCCACGCCTGTCGCTCCGATGAGGTGATATGAATCTCCTGGTTTCCCTTATGGCTGTTGAGATCCGTCTGGTTAGCCTTAGTCCCTATGGAAGCGCTCAGCGCGGACACCACATCGTCATTGTCACGCATGGCCTGGGCAATTTCCCCAAAAGTGTCCAATGTGTCCGGGGCCCCATTGATCAGGTCCGCAATCTTATTGTCGGTATACGCAGCGCTCTGCCTGTAGGACGCGTCAATAGCCTTCTGTTGGGCAGTGGATACCGGCTTGTCCAGATCAGATGTGTTGTCCACTTCACCCAGGCCCACCTGTTTCTTGCTGACTAAATGAGGATTATCTATGTCACACATATGATTCTCCATCTCACTTTCCAGTTCCAGCACATCCCCCACGGTAGCCATGGCTGAAGCATCCATCTGGATCGTGATCTGATCCACATTTTCCAGCGTCAGCTTCAGTTTGATCTCCATGCCGCTCAAAGTCTGAGACTGCCGGGGCATATATGCCCCATGGGCCTGCTCAGATGCCACGGCAAACAGGACCGGCTCTTCCTCTCCCAGCCGGGCATA
Organism: Lachnospiraceae bacterium; assembly: GCA_022797535.1. GTDB lineage: Bacteria > Bacillota > Clostridia > Lachnospirales > Lachnospiraceae > Acetatifactor. The sequence continues at coordinate 5,617 of JAAWKU010000047.1, forward strand.
CACTCCCAGCGTATTGGCGTAATACCCTTTCTCCAGTTCACTGTTCAGGAAAAGGGCGTTTGCCCGGATCACATGTCCCTCTTTCCACATCTTTCTGATGCCTGTCCGTTGTCTGATTCCTTCCAGGTCCGTCAGCCCCTTCAGCAGGGCCACATCATACTTTTTTTCTGACATAACCATCTGTGTGATGGAAAGCTCTCTTTTTGAATTCAGCTTCAGGATAAGAAGGTGCTTCCCTGCATCCGTGACACATAATTTTGAAAAACAGGCCATTTAATTATCCTCCGTGTATTATTAAAATATTCTTTGTTGTCTTTTGGTTAGTACATTTTAATGCTTCCATACACTTGTATGTAAGTGCCGCCTGACGTCCATTTTTCTTTAGTAGCAGCGCATTCAAAATAAATTCCGGTACATCCGGCCAGTGAATATGTGCGGGTCTGATACCAATTATCTTCATGCTTAATGTGCCCGATCAACGCTCCGGACTGATTAAAAACTTTAAAATAATGATTCATATCCTCGCCCTTACCATTGCCGGTCATAGGCGGCAGTTCCAGGGTTGCGCAGCCTTTAACTGGTATCGTTGATGATCTTGCGTAAAATGTAAGATTATCATCATTTCCTCTGCCGTATATGGTCTGCACCCCATCACCTACGACCTCCAGGCTCGTAGCACTACCTCCGATTAAGGTCCAGGTTAAATCGCAAATCGTCAAAGTTCTTGCCAGATACCAAAGGGCATAATAAGTAGTGTTGGCATCCAAAGTCACTACCGTTCCGGCGGAAAGCCCCGATGCGGCATTGGCATCCGTTGACCATCCTAAAAATTGTTCTCCTGCACCGATAAAGGAACATGCCGCTAAAGTAAAGGCAGGGTTTACCGCCGCTCCGCTGCCGGCATTGTAATATCTTGTGCCTGTCTGGGCAGGATTTGACACGTCTACTCCATTTCCATTATAGGAAAGTGTGACGGTCTGCTGATACATGCTGTATAATGTAATGTTTGAATCCCGGGTAAAAGTGGCCCCGTTACCATATGTAATACCGCCATTGCCCGCAGCGCCTGTACTCCATCCCCTTGGTGTCCATCCGGCAATGGCGGGCTGGGCGCGGGAGAAAGCGGGATTTGCCACAACTCCATTGTTGTAATACCGAAACTTTGACTCCGTTGTTATACCCTGATAGGTCACTGTAATCGTCTGGCTGAATACAGCATAAAGGGTAATGGGGCTATCTCCCATTATCAGAGAGTTATATACCTCCGCCGTTGCCTCTATGCCGGACCGCCATCCCACAAAATTCCATCCGGACCTGGAGGGTGTAAATGTCTTGGGAGACAGACAGGAGGCCCCGCTGTCCACTTCCTCTGTGTATGTTATCCCGCTGTCTACCACATAAGTCACTGTGCTGCCGGCAGAATATACCCGGGCAGTTCCCAGGTAACCCGCTTTTATTTTCCCGTCTCCGATATAAAATCGGTATGCGGTGGCTCCAATATATCCTTTTGCCATATTCTCACCCCCTCACCAAATAGAATGTTTTCGGATGATTCGCCGCGTCAGCAGGAAGCGCATTGACTATTTTCAGCGCTGTGACCGCTCCGTTAGCGGTCAGCGCGTTTATTAATCCAATCAGGCTATTCCATGTTTGCCGCTCTGCCGCCGTGACGTGAATCGTGCCATTGCTGCCGTGCTCCTGCAATTCCTGTGCATCTGCCTTATTGCCAATGGCTTCCTCCAGGGCAGACACCACATCCTCATTATCCCGCATGGCCTGGGCGATCTCTCCCAGGGTATCCAGAGTACTGGGAGCCCCATTGATCAGATCCGCAATTTTCTGGTCTGTATAGCCTGTTCCACGGCTGTATGCGCTGTCTATGGCTTCCCGCTGGGCCGTGGATACAGGCTTGTCCCTGTCTGCTGTGTTGTCCACATTGCCCAGTCCCAGCTGCTCCCTGGTGGTTCCATGGGGATTACCCAGATCCCCTATATGGCTGTTCATATTGTTTTCCAATTCCATGACCTCTCTGATGGTAGCCACCGCTGACGGATCGCTTTGGATTGTGATATTACAGCCATTATCCAGGGTTATCCTTAATTTCACATCTATGCCGCTGACTGTCTGGGATTGGGGAGGCATATAAGTTCCATTCATCTGTTCTGCGGCCACAGCAAACAAGACAGGAGATTCGGAATCTTCCAGCCGCGCATATACCCCCAGCGTGTTTACAAAGTACCCCTCCTCCAACTCAGTGTTCAGGATAACAGAACTGATCTGCACCGAATTCCCCAGTTTCTCTACCTTTCGGATATCCACGCGCTGACAGATTCCCTCCAGACCTGTAAGTTCTTCCAGAGCGTCCACTTCGTATACCTGATCCGACAGGACCACTTCCGTAAACAGCAGCTTTTTGCCGGAATTCCAATTCCGGTTGAGAAGCTCTTTTCCACCATTTGTAATATATAACTTTGAAAAATTCGCCATTTCCTTTTCCTCAATTCTCAATTTCGATTATATCCGTATAGGCTATGCATCCTCCCGCAAATATCAGTCCCTCCGTGTCACAGCGAATGTGGTTGGTGGCAGACACCTCAATATTGCACGGCGCCATTTCCTCCAACAAATGTTCCAATTCATTCACCTGGCCGGGCATTTCCAGGGACGTGCGGATTGTAATACCATACCCCTGACCAAAGTTATTTTCCACGGAAAAATCGGCACCCCCGCAAAGACCCTCGATTTTTTCCGTCAATGCTCTCAACGTATAGGGCAATTTACTGACCCATCTTGTCTGCACCCGTATCCTTCTGCTCTCCAGAGTGTCATCTTCCGCTGGACGGATGCCCAGCAGTTTTTCATATCTGGACAGGCCATATTCATCGGCGGTGGAGATGAAATGATTGTTTAATGCCCGCTCCGCACCCTGCCAGAGACTCTGAAATTCGGGGTTTTCCGCCTCAAGGGCTGCAACTGGTTCCCGATAGTTCTGCATAAAAGGAGGCAGGTATGAGATAAGATCCACTTCCCGTATCATGCGGATACACCCCCCAACACTGGAATCTGATATTTAGTCAACATTAAGTTATCCGCAGATCCGTTGATTTCTGTGGCGGTCACATCTAAAACCCCCTTTACCCCCAGAATCCTGGTCTCCACCTGGCTGATTCTGACAGTCACTGTATGGCTGTCAGCCCAGGCTTTTCTCAGTTCCAACAGATAGAGACCCACGGCCTCCTGGATGGCGGCCCGGGTGTTTGTCCAGTTGTAGCCGTCGTCGAAGGTCACGGCAGCCCTCACATCCACCTGTACGGGATCGGCGCTTTTGACCCTGACCACATGGCCGATGGGCGCAAGTCCGCTTCCCTCTCCCGCATTTATATCCGGGTCAATTTCAGTCTGAATCTTTTCCAGAAGCACATCCGAGGCTTCACCGAAGTCCAGAGAGTTGACCACCGTTATGAGAACCGTGCCTCCCACAGTAAGTTTCTTTTCAGCAGCCGCCATAAAAACAGCGGAAAGCCAGGACGCAGCTTCCGATTCCAATCCGCCGATCACGGAATTGTACCATGCAGTCACCGCGGCGGAAGGGATCAGTTCGGCCGGACGTATATCCCCGTTCCATACCCTTGTCACCTTTAAATTTCCCACACCGCTGATCTTTTTAACCGCTTCTATATATGCTGCCTGATTTCCGGCAAAGGCACGTTCCTGGAAGCTGTCAAAATACCGCTGCCGGAATGTCTCCGTGTCCTCCTCATCCTCGCCGGGAATCAGAATCTCTGTGAGCTGCGCAGTCTGCAGTCCGTTGATGTAATCTATGGGCATCATAGTCCCCAGACGCAGATTGCCTATGGATCCTTCCGTCTCGCACTGCACCTGGTACTGTCCCGGAAGAATCCGCTCCAATACCACATAGTTTACCTCTCCTATATTGAACCGTTTCCCTGTGACATCAATATGAGAGGGTGTAAATTCTCCCTTCAAAACAGCCTTTGTGGCAGCCTCGGGGGCAAGTCCCCGGTCTCTGGCCAGCAGTATCAGGAATTCCCTGGACGCCGTGTCACCGAATGCGTTTTTTACCAGATATTCCAGCTCCGTGTAAAGGATGGCCAGCTCGTTGGCCGTGGCCTCATGGGTATCATAGATCAACGCGCTGGGCCTTTTATCCAGCTTGTCGGACACCCGGGACAGCATCCGCTCCCGCAGAAAATCATCTGTCATATTTTCATACATTATATCTCCACCTCCTTTTCCGCCGGGATATCTCCGTAGATGGTATGCGTTGTGAAAGTCGTATGGATAACTCCTTTCACACTGGTATCATGGCTGAAATCCGTCACTTCCGTGATTCTGTCATCCATAAGGAGCGCTTCGCTGATCCTGCGCTCCAGCTCCGCGCAGACCCACCCCACCGGCTCGCCGTACAGATCGATGGTCTCGATCCCATACCACCAGGGATAGATCACATATTGGTATCTTTCTGTCTGCAAAATGCGGAAAATAGCCTGCTTCACGGCCTCCCTGCCATCCACATGCCCCCGCACGGAGCCGCCTTCCATGTCCATTCGATATGTCAGTCCCGGCTGTTTTACGATTTTAATGTCCTGTGTTAAAACTCCAACTGATGAAGGAATCATCTTCCACCCCCTGTCCGGTCCACCACAATGAATTTCTGGCCCCCCTGCTGGCGTATCAGTACCACTTCATCTCCGTTCTTCAACGCATTGTGAACCCGGATACGTTTCTCACCGGATACTCCATGACTATGCTTTAAGTCCGCTGCTTCGGCGGTCAGGCTATCACTCTCCGGGCCGCTGATCTGGTGGGAGTGGGGCTGCTGCAGAGCCTCCTGGGTGAGCCAGTCCACAGTGACACGGCTCTCATAATCCGTCACATTCCGGGTCAGTACAAGCTGGGATTCCCCTAAAAGCATTTTTTGCTCCACGCTGATCTTCAGCGGGTTTACCCCCTGCACCTGTCCGAAAAACACATTGACAGGTTTGCAGGCTTCCCACTCATCCTTCGCCGCCTTTTTCACTGCTTTTACAAATTGGTTTGCGTCAGCCAACTATTTCACCTCCTCTCAGCGTCAGATGCATCCAATGTTCCCCCTGCCTGTAAATATGTTTGCAGGACTCCACCAACATAAAATGATTTAATTTCATATCTCCAAGGCCAAGACAGACCATCACCAGGGATCCGGCCCGCACCCGGTTATCACCCATTACATTGGTGATTTTCAAATTACGCGTCTTTTTATTGTATAACTTCAAAAGAGCATCCGCCTTGGCCTGACCGTTCTCCCCCTGGGTGAGTGTGTCAAAATGCTGCAGGATGCCCCATCTGTTGATATTTCCGGTATCCTGGGCAATATAGACGTCCCGGTAGCCGGTGTTTTCATTGTCATAGGTCAGCTTAATCTTGTTGTAGGTACCTTCGTCGATGGAGGTGGTATAGTCAAAATTCTCCCCCGTCTCCTCGTCAATCATCAGGTAGGCCCCGGGACGTCCCACATACATCCGGGATATATGTCTCAGAGTCAGCTTTCCAAAATCATCGTAGAATATATACAGTTCCCCCGTGTTGGTCAATGTCTGGTCCAGGGCGTTTTCAATCATTTCAAACAGGGAGGTGTTTTCCTCCACCCTGGACCCTATGACAAACCGGCTGTCTTCCACCTCTCCCACACGCAAAGTATAATCCGCCGCCACCATGTTGATCAGCTGGGAGGCGGTTTTGTTCTCGTACACGATGGTGTCCTTGTTTTTCAGATACCGCAACTGGTCATAGGCCGTCACGGTGATCAGGCGATCTTTGTCTCTGGCCTGTTTAAATACAAACCCATAAAAAATTTCGTCCCCGTCCACCCTGAGCCTGACCGCGCTGCCCTCGGAAAAATTAAGTACATCGTCCGCCAGAACCTTGAAGGTGAGTTTGCCGGGCGTGCCCCTCCTGTCTGTCTGCCATTCGATTCCTTCCTCCACAGCGGGCAGATAGGCCCCCGTACCCGTCTCGTTTCCGATTAAAAGTTCCACATCCATCAAAAACCCCTTTCCTTATGCCGCCGGGATGCAAAGAACCTGCCCCGGGTAGATCCTGTTCGGGTTGCCGCCGATGATTTCCCGGTTGGCGTCATAGATGACCGTATATTTGGATCCGCTGCCATAGAATTTCTTGGCAATATTCCACAGACAGTCACCCTTCACCACGGTGTAGGTGGTGGCCTGGGCCGGCGCAGGCGAGGTGGTGTCTCCCCTCTGAGGTTCCACTGCCGCCATGGGGCCGGCCTGTGTCAGGATGACATTCACCGTCTTGGTTCCATAGTCCCTCCACTGCTTTAGCTTTACTTTCACTTCCACGTCAAATCCGTTCTTGGCGTCCTCCGTCAGCTTGTAGTCCTCCAAAGTCACCTTAATATTGGTGCCGAACAGCTTCCCATTGCCGGGAAGGCTGCGGCAGACGATGAACTGAAACGGCTTCATGCTGTTTTTTAAGTCCTCAAAAAGGTTGAGAAAATAGTCGGCGCTTTTAAAGCCCTCCTTATAGACGGCAAAAGGGTACTTCACCTGCGGAATACCGCAGGTGAAGTCAATGTCTGTCAGGCCGGCCTTTTTCAGAATGTTGATCTCCCCTTCATCCATAAGCGTAAGGGTCTTGTTGGCGTTGCCAATCTTTAACTCCAATTTGGATGGAGTTATCGGCAACAGGCATTTACCCAGATAAAATTCATAACCGCTCCTGGCCATTTATTCATGCACCCCCTCTGTCACGCTGTCAATGGATTCGTTCACAGCGTTGGTCAGTCCTGATACCACGCCGTCCAGATCCATGCTGCTGTTGATATTATTGTGGTTGGTCTGTTCAACCTTGATCTCTGCGATGGTAAATCTGTTCACCGCATCCTGCTCCGCAATGTCCCGCAAGTACTTCAAATCCTCCTGAGTACATTCCAGAGAATCGTTGATGTTGTCTGTGTTATCGGCAATATTGGCCACATTGTCTGTGAGCCCGGAATCCTCCGCCGGCCCCCTCAGCCCGTACTGATCCCCGTATTCCTCCACCGGGGGAATATCTCCCGCGCCAAAGAAATCTTCGAAGCTGAAGTTGCTGAATTTGTCCGCAATGCCGTCCCCCCACGCCGCACCAGCCTCAAAGGCGTCGGATGCCCAGCCGTCTTGAAATGCGTCAAACGTGCTGAACCCTTCCCTGAACGCCTCTGCAACATCTCTGTATTCTTCCTTGTTTTCCTCTGCTTCTGCTGCCTTTGCCGCATAGTGATCCGCCGCGTCGCTGATCCCCGAATAGTCAAATTCCACAAAGGGCAGTTTGTTCAGCGCCTCACAGATTCCCGCAATGACTGTCAATGCAGTTGAGAGAAGGTTATAGAACCATGACTGGACGGAACATATGGCATTGCGAAAAGCTGTCATCAGGTTACCGGCAAGAGCGTTTATGGCATTTCCGATTCCCAGCAAAACATTTCCTATGGTCATAAACAAATTCTTAAAAAATTCATTCGCCACATTAATGCTGCCGCATATTACACCAAAACCAGAACCAGCAATGCCTGTCAGCTTTGCTATTGCGGAACATACCGCAAAGATTATAGCAATCAATGCGATAATCAGGATTATAATCCATACAATGGGGCATGCGGCCATAGCGCCGTTTAATCCCACCTGCGCCGCTGCCTGCCCCCATGTTGCTCCGGCTGCATGCATTGTCGCCGCCGCAAGCAGTCTTTTTCCTACTGCCACAACGCCGGATACGACTGCTGCCGCAAGTTCTATTCCATTCGTAATGGCCAGATACGCGGCATAAACCGCCAGTGCAGCCACAATTCCATAGATAATGGGGCTAATCCACGACCAGTTATCGACAATGGCCTGGGCAAAGCCCATGGCGACTTCCAGCAGCCAGGACAATATGCCCATTATTAACTGCAGCCCTGTCACGGCGGCACCCAGCACCGTCTGAATTGTTCCCCAGTTCCCTGTAATGGTGTCCACAAACAACAGGACAAAGGGATACAGCTGACCGCCCACCACCTCCTGCATCGCCCCCCATTCGTTGGTCATCCGCGTGATCTGCCCCTGGGGGGTATTGCTCAGGGAATCATACAGGCCGCCCCAGGTCTGTTCCACTGCGGCCGTGATTGCCGCTGCCGCCTGCACGTCCTGTGACGCAGACAGATATTCCTCTCCAATGGCTGCTATGACCTGCTCCTGAGAAGCCGTCCCTGCAATAACAGCTTTCTGCGCCTCGGTAAACACAAAACCCTTTTCCGCCATATCATCATAAGAACCTGACATGACTTTTCCAAGGCTGGCCGCATACTGCTCCATGGCGGAACTGTCCAGCCCGCCGCCCCCCGATGAGCCCATGGCAAAATCCGCCAGAGTGTCCATCATCATCTCAATGGCCGCCGGATCCGAAAAGCTGGTGGAAAGCTCTGCCGCCCCGGCAATCATAGCATCATCGGTATAGACACCCCGCCCCTGTATTTCCGATGCCTTGGAGGAAATGGTGCTATAGGAGCTCTGTAATGCCCGGGTCTCTGCTTCCGGCCCCTGCCCAAACTGAGATGCATAGTCTGCGTCAAGATTGTTGGCCAAAGCGCCCATCAGCTGCATCTCTGTACGACGCTGTGCGTCAAAAGCCTCCATGCAGTCGCCGATCCACTCTGCCACTTTCTCAATATTGTCCATGCTCAGAAGACTGTCTGCCGCTTTGGACAACATTTCCTGCAGGCTTTCCGCTGCATTTACGCCATTCCCAACCTCATCGTTAAACCGCCCCTGCTCGTCCAAATTGTCTCTGATATTCCGTTCCGTCCCGGCGACTGTCTGATTCAGACGCAGATAAGCCTCATTAGCCGCGCCCACATCCATATGGTTTACCGCAGCGTTCAGCTGATTCTGTATTTCCACCGCCTGTATCAGTTGGGCACGCAATTCTTCCGCGCTCTGCGTCTCCTGCCGGAAACGGTCGATTCCCGTATCCGCGAATATTTGAACAGAGCCCGGTGGCGCGTTGGGCGCCACATCAGGGCGAATCTCCTGGGGGGGCAGAACAGGCGAACCACTTACCACGGGAATTACATCCATATTGATGACCAGACCCTCTTCAGGCATATCTGCCTGTGGCATCTGAATCTGTAAAACATTTAATTCCAGAGCATCGGATTTCGGCATTTCCCGCTCCAGTTCACCCAGCGCTGACAGGGTTTTGTCGATTTCTGTCCTCACGCTTTCAAAGGGACTGGGATCCACTTCTGCCATAGCATTTAGAAGGCTCTCCACTGCCTGGGCCGCAAGTGCCGCGGAAGCAGCAACATCGTCCAATATATCCGAAAATCCCTCATAGATTTGCATTTCCGTCAAAATAGCCGCCATTACCATCACCTGCCTTTCCTTTTAGATTTTCTCTTAGCCTCTTTTTCCTTTTCTTTATCATTTTTGACCTTGACTCTGATTGCAGCTATGACAAAAGCCTTTTCCTCCTCGTCCATATTCAAAAACTGACGGGGCAGGATGTGGAGTTTGTGAAGGGCATAGTAAGCGTAGTTCGCCTCCCCATCCCCTTCCTCAATCAGTTTTTTGCCTCTTCCACCTTGTCGTCAAGAGTCTTGCTGAACCCCTGGAATTTCTGCATCCAGGCGCACAGGTCAGAGTATTCGCCGGGATCATCCACCATGGCGTAGACCAATTCCTCCGGTGTCTTGACTCCATAGCTGTCCTGCAGCGCCGAGTCATACAGGTCAGGGCAGACGGTGGCGGAACAGATCATCCGATTCAGATATTTGGATGTGTCCAGCCGGGGCCTGTACAGATTGGGTTTGCCGGTGACCTGTACCTCCATGGTGCAGGCATCCCGCAGCGTATCGTTTTCCCTGGAAGTCAGATGGCGGAATTCCCACTTTATGGGGTCACCCGTGGACGCATCGAGCATGGATGCGGTAGGCGCGTAATGGCCGTTTGTTTTTTCCTTTTTGTTGGATTTCATGAATTGCGCGAATTTTGACATTTTTCTCTCCTCTTCTAATCCATATAGTTCTGATCCTGTCCAGTTCCGGCACATGCCGGCGGAGACAGGCTGCCGGTGTCCCCGGCATACAGGTCAGTCTCCGCCCGGGCAGGCGCGTCAGTTGGTCAGAAATCCCGTCAGGTTGGCAAAGGATTCGGGCATGGAGAAGTCCTCAAAAGTCCCCTCAATCTCCTCGTCCAGATACTCGCCGTCAGCGTCAAACTTGGCCAGCACCCCGCCGTCGGTGTTGCAGTCATAAAAGACGATGGTCTGTCTGCCAGCGTCGCTGGTGGGATCATCGTTGGTAATCTGCATCTCAAAATAGATGTCATGTCCGGTGTTCTTGTAGTCCAGAAGCGCCTGGCGCAGCACGGACTGGTTATAATGCGCCGTGCCGGAAAAAGTGCCCTCCATACCACAGGACTTATGACCCGCCATGATCGCTCCCAGGCGGGGAACCGTGGTCTTGGTCTTTTCAACCTTCGCCTCCATGTCGATCATCTGCATAAAATTGTACCTGCGCCCATCAATGGTGATAAAGCACTCGGCCAGCTTCGCGGCAACGGTGTCCCTTGCCTTCATCGTTACATTGTTTTCCATGTTTTACACTCCTTCTTTTATTAATGGATTCCGTCTCCTGGTTGCCGGTTTTGGTCCGGCGTCTTTTTGCCGGCACAACGGCAACTATTTTACTACATTGGTCATATACATCCTGCCCATGGCGTTCACAATCTCGATGGCGCCGGTGACCACCACGGATTTCTTGGAATCCCCGGGTTCCACGGTCAAATCGGAATCCGAGAAGTTCTCAATGGCTCCCGCCGTCTGCAGTTCCTCCCTCAGCTTCTTTAAGTCGGACCACAGGGAAGTCCTGCCGGACGCCTTGTTGGGAACCACGCCCAGGTACTTTGTGTTGAACAGCACTGCATCGTCATTGCCCAGCTGATCGATGACACGGATGGTCTGGTTGTCCTTGAAAATCTCTCCGCACTGGTCAGAAACGGTCACCATACTGTTGATATCCTCCAGCACGCGGATGCCGGAATTCACCTTGTGCAGCACGAATTCGCCGCTGTCAATACACCCGGCCAACTGAACCTGTGTGTAATCGGTATCCACCCGGAAAGATCCGTCATACTGCCTGTTCTGCACGGATTTATTGACCTCACAGCCGCACTCCGCGCCTGCCACCCAATACACCAGGGAAGATTCCGGCCATCCCTCATCCAGGGTTCTGTTCTTCACGTTGATGACACCCATATAATCCCCGGCCATATCGTGGCCCACCAGCTGGAACTTGACGCCCATCTCATCCCGCAGCCGTCTGCAGAAGGAGACATACATCTTCCGGATGGTCTCTTCCTCCGTTGTCACACCCATCACATTGAAGGAGAAAGACTCGATCTTGTCCAGATACTTTTGATGTGCCGCGCCGTCCACAGTCTTGTTGGTTCCGCCTGTCAGGGGCGTGGACGCCGTCGCCTCCAGGGCTGCGTCCGCCTTAAACTTCACAAAGTCGTTTGCAGCCAGGTCAGCCGCCGTTTTTACCGTCTGGCTGTCAACCAGGGTTGTGCCCAGATAAGTGTGGACATCGTACAGGGACTCGTCGTCCACATTCGCCTGAATCACAATCTTCAGGTCATTGCCGCGGGCGCCGCTGTACAGGGCAGTGGCAAAATCGTTTTCCGCCTTTGCGCCGCCTCCGTTCAGACGATATGCATGGAGCACTCTGGCGTTCAAAAACAGATCTCCCAAACCCTTCATCTTCTCGTCATCCGCTCCATAACCGAAGATCTTCATGCTGTCCTTCAGAAACTCCTCGTTGGTTACGGTAAACACTTCTCCCTCCACACCCCAGTCCAGTTCCAGGGGCATGGTGCAGATCCCCCGGCCCGAAAGGGCCGCGGTCGCCCTGGCCAGCGACACAAAGTTGATGTACGCACCGGGCAGTTTCTTGTTCTGCGCTACAAATGTTCCTCCACCTAAAGCCATACTAATTCACCTTTCCTTTCAAAAACTCTTCAACCAACTTGTCAACTTCCTCGATCCCATACGCTCTGCCATCCTGCAGCAGGGCAGATACCAGATCCTGTCTGTCCCGGTACCTGCCCGACGCAAGTATCTGCGCTCTGCTGAACGTCCGCAGAACCTGCCCTTTTGCAGCTGTGTCTTTTTCCGTGGCAGTGTTTTTCTTTGCCGCCAAATCAATCACCTCCCTTCACTGCGCAGCGGGATGCCATCTCTTCCATGACCTCAACCTCTTCCTGCTTTTGAACCAGATAGTCATAGTTCACAAAGTAGTTCAGCCCTCCATCGGCCATCTCGCCGTACATCTGGGAACCCCTTATGGGTCCTTCCACGGTGATACATTCCAGACAGTCATTCAGCCTCTCCGCCACCTGACAGCACTCTCTGCTGACGCTTCCGGGCGGCGGATAAAAGCGGACGCAGAACCGGTCGCGCCTCTGACGCCTTCCTCCGGCCATCAGCTCACTGGAAGTACGCAGGCACTGGACAAAAAAACAAGGCCCCGCCAGGCCCTGTTCCGTCTCTTCGATATAAGATGGATATCCTTCCCCGAATTCCGCGTCCAGGGCAGCGCAGATCGCCTCCATGATCCTGATGATCATTTTATGGCACCTCCTTTCCATATTTTTTTGCAAAGAAAAGCTGCAGGGGAAAATGTCTTTTCCTCTGCAGCCCTTTCTTTACATTCTATACTTTACCACCTTTTTCCTGTAAACACAACAGTATATGTTGTGACATTGTGTTGTCTGCATAAATACCATATGCATCTTAAAGGAATATGAACATATGTTCTTGTAGACTAATAATCTGCAGAAACTGCTAACTATTGATCCTGTTTTAACAGTTGTGTAATTTTTTCAACCATGTCATTTATGGCATTTGCCTGCTCCGCAACCTCGGCTGTGTCATTGGCATTACTTTCTGCCATCGAATGTATAGAAGTAAAATGCTCATTCTCAAATTTAATGCTTTCCACAATATCCTGATTGATGGACACCGTGTTATTAATAACATCTGCCTGTTTATCATGTGCCTCGCCCATGTTTTCCACTACGGTTACAGATTCTTTCAGCAATTCCGAAATATCCCGCATACCCTTAAAGACATTGGCAAAGTATTCGTTCTGTGTACCCAGCTTTGTAGCATTTTCTTCAACCTGCGCTGTTATATCATTTACATTCTGTTGAACGCGTTCAATTACTCTCTGAACCGTTTTTAAGGATTCCTGCGTACTTTTAGCCAGATTACCTACCTCTGTTGCCACTACGGCAAACCCTTTTCCTGCTTCCCCGGCTCTTGCCGCTTCGATAGAGGCATTCAAGGCAAGCAGATTTGTTGAGGTGGAAATGTCACTGATCAGATTTAAGGTTACCCCTATTTCCTGAACCGCTTCGGATAACTTTTGGGTAATGGAAGTAGTAATTTCCATAGACTCCGACACTTCACCATTAATGATATGTAAATCATTTAAAAGTTTTTCACTCTCCTTTGACTTATCAAGCAGATTTCTGGAAGTACTCTCTACTTTTTGTACATTATCGGCAACAATGCTTTCCCATTTACTTAACTCACTAAGATTTTCTATGCTCTCGTCAGTTTTTGACCTTAAAAGATTGCTGCTTTCCACCAACTGTTCGCTTGTGGCTGCAAGTTCCTGCGCGGAAGCGCTTTCATTTTCAGATACCTGGGACAGTTTTAAGCCCGCTGTGGATAAATTTTTAGATACCATTTGTACTGCGGCGAGAACACTTGTGACCTGCTCGTTGTTCTTCTCCAGTTCATCTTTTTTCGCATTTACTAAAAAATGAGCAACAAGGAAAACAAAAATAATCAGTCCAGTCAACGATAGCACCAAGGCCACTAAACACATAATAATATCTGTTAAAAATAATTCATCCTTTACAGGAAGAAGATCTGTTCCCCGTATAAACCAACCGACAAACAGAGAAACCATACACATAATACCGCTTGCCAGCAGAATCCTGATATCCAGAAAGAATGCTGTCAGAATAAGGAAAAAGAACAGGAATCCCCAAAACGTTCTGGTCGGCAGCATATACAACAGATAATTCCACTGAACCACCAATACTGCCACTGAAAAAATCTTGCCGATTCTCAGTCTTCCGTCTTTTAAATATCCGTCTTTATCAAATGAAGACTTTACTATAAATATAGCCGCAGCAAAAAATATGGAATCCATAATTCCTAAACCAATTGTTGCAAGCCAAGGCACTGTGGGATATAAACCAAATATTTTTTCAGTGTTAAACATAACAGTCGCACACATACATGCGCTCACCAATATGATAAGTCCCCACTTAAACACTGTAGATAAATACACATCAACCGCCGTTTTCTTCTTGTTCATAATAATCTGCCTCCTAAAATTCATATAATTGTACGATATAAGATAATCCTGCCCCAGCAGTACTGATAACAATTCGATTTCCCCGCTCAGCATACTTGTCCCACATCCTGTTTAAACATAAAATCGGGCAAGTATTTCCTGTATATCCATATTCCATACCCACGAAATGATATTTCTCTTCCGGTATATTCAGAAGTTCAAGCGTTTTCATGTTAAATGCGTCACTAAGCTGGGAAAAAATAAAAAAGTTAATGTCATCAACTTTCAACGAGTTATTATTCAACACTTCCGTTATCATGTCGTGCCAAACTTGTGGTAAAAAATCCATTTTAAACGGATTCCATATCAATCGTTTCTCATTTGGTTCTATCGCTTTAAGTGAAACTTTTGCCATTCCGCATCCCGGATATGTAACCTGTTTGTAATATTGTGCATCCACTTTGACTTTTGTGTCCAAAAATCCCCTTGGCTTTGCTTCATCGCAGCTTTCCAGCATTATACAGGCCGCCGCATCTGCAAATGTTCCATATACCACCGTGTCAGACCATAACGCAATAGGAGTTATACAAAAACAGCCTACAACCAAAGCCCTTGATAGATTGGATGTTTTCATATACTTATATACAACATCCAGCCCCTGTATCATTCCAGAGCAATTTGAGTTCAAATCAAATGCTACCTTCACATTTCGCAAGGCCTCCCCATATAGACCTGTCAAAGTCATTGCATTTGACGGAAACAAATATTCAGGAGTGTCTGTACATACCACCAGCATTTCAATGTCCTGTAAATCTATCCCATGTTTTTTCACGCAATCATCAATCGCGTTTTGACTCATGGTAATGGTGTTTTCACCTTCCGAAATAAAGTATCGTTTTCGTCTGCCTAAATGGTTCATAAGATTGTGAGCGCTAAGACCCTGCTTTTCAAAATGCTGGTCTAACTGCTCATTATAGACTTTATTAGTTGGAATATATACACCTGTTCCCTTGATTAAAATATTTTTCATATGCATAACCCCCTGTTTCGATGCTCAGCAATCCAAGTTATAACCTACATGTAATATTTACATTCCCTATAATATAATTGTCCTACGCATCATGTCAAAAAAAATGCCGCTCATCATAGCAATATAATAAACGGCCTGTGTCGGGCTCAAGCGTATCTTTCTATAGCATAAACTGTGAAGCCCTTTTTGTCAAATTTTCATGGTTTCATTCTAACATTTTTATACATACTTGTCAATTATTACTAATAAGTTTCTTGAAAAATCAAGCAAATTGTTTGAATTGCTGTATCTGGAATCAGTAAATTGCAAAACTATATGTTGTGACATTATGTTGTTTGTGTGGATCCTAAATGCGTTCTACAATGGGAAAAGCAGACAGCAATAAAAACCGCAAAAAGAATATAGGTTTATACTATCACAGCTCAAATGATTTATGAATTTTCCATGTTGGCGATAAAACATACTATATAAATGATTGTCTACTTTAAATGATAATCCTATGTAAGATAATGCATATCAGGATACATACTCTTAAATGCGTCCAACGCTGATTGATGTATCTTCCTTACATATTGATAAGACATTCCCATTTCATTGGAGGCAGCTTTCAGGCTTTTGTACTGTACATACACCTTGAACAGCACCTGGATATGATTGGCATTGTTCAAAGACTGTATTTCTTTGACTACCTGATGCTTGATGTCAGCAAAGCGATTCATCCCCTCCCTGATCTCATCATCCAGGGCCACATACCTGGTCACTGCATGACCCAGAGGATCGTTGGAACGGGAAGTCTGCACTTTTTCCCTGCCGTACTCTACGCCGCTCACACTGCATACATCCGACCGCAGGGACTTCAGTTCCTCTTCCATCTGCCTGATCTTGACATCAATAATCTCCAGCTGCTCTAAATACTGCTTTGCCGACAGGCTTTTTGTAACCTCAAAATTCTGCCCTTCCATAATAATTTCCTCCCCTTTCTTCACCGAAATTCCCTTCCCGAACGAATATCTTTCAACTGGATTCTGGCTGTCAACTCAAAACCTGCAGCCCTCGCCATGCGCTTCCACAACTGCACCAGATTGCGCGCGCGTCTGTCAGTCAGACCTTCCTCCCGGCTCACCCTTTCAATGGCGGCAGACGCAGTCGGATCAAAATACCCTTCCGAATTTTTTCCTGTTTCCATCTTCTTCCACTCCTCTCCCAATGCTCTCACCTTCCCTTTTCACAGCTTCTTCTTAAGGCATATATCGAACACATGTTCGTATTTGTGCTGTTATTATACGTGATTTTGTTGCCGCTGTCAATTCCTTTTTAATTCATATTGTGATTTTGTTGCACTTTTTTATTGACGATTTATTTTACCCAGTTTATAATAGATCATAGAAAAGGGGGTATTATCCATGAAAGACCGAATTAAAAGAATCAGAAAAGAACTGGATTTGACCCAGCAGGAATTCGCCGACAGGCTTGGAATAAAACGGGGCGGTATCGCCAATTATGAAGTGGGAAGAAACGAACCGGCAGATTCGGTGATATCCCTGATCTGCCGGGAATTTGATGTAAATGAGAACTGGCTGCGCCAGGGAACCGGGACCATCTTTCTGGAAAAGACCGGGGATGAACGGGTCGCTTCCTTTATTGGTTCCGTGCTGGCATGTGAAGAAGATTCCTTTAAAAAAAGATTTATTTCCCTGCTGTCCACACTGTCCGAATCTCAGTGGGAAGCGCTGGAGAAAATGACTCATATCATGCAGGGCCTTTAACTACAGCCTGCACTCCAGCTGGCAGTCAAAGGGCTCTTTCTCCACATGATCCTGTCGGTATTCCCGGGCCTCCACGCAGCCCATGGCCCTGTAAAAAGCCTGGCTTTCCACGGCGGAATGGGCGGATATATACAGTTTCTTCGCACCCTTTCCCCGGGCCCAGTCCACGGCGGCCTGAAAGAGTTGTTTTCCCAGGCCCTGCCTCCGCATATCCTCGGAGATATGGATGCTGGACAGATCCATGTATTCCCGCCTGCTGCCAAACAGGCCCGGCTCCACGGAGACAAACCCTTTCAGCGCACCGTCACAGAATGCCCCATACACAAATCCGCTTGTGGCCACGGTATTTCGCAGACAGGAGACCAACGTCTCATAGTCCGCCTCAGACCAGTCGTCCACAAACGGATCCTCCCTGATTACCCATTCCCCTTCCACTCTCCGCCAGCATTTCGTCACGTCCTGATGCCGGAGGAAACTGCGAAACAAGCCTCTCTCTATTTCCTCTTCACGCAATATCCTATATTGTACCATCTGTCCTGTCTTCTCCAATTTATATATCATAATTCGAGAGCCGCCTCCCACTCCTGCAGGAGCTGCCGAATACTCTGCTGCCTGCTGCCTCTGTCCTCAGACACGGCCCGGCTGGCCACCTCATAGGATGCCTTTCCCAGAATCCATGTGTCAAATCCCCGCCTGTAGCCTCCGAACAGGGCAAATGCAAAAGCCCCTGCCGTGTAGACATTGGTAATCTCATCAATCTCCGCACCCAGGGTGAATTCCTCGGGGGACATAAAAGAGGAACTGCCCCACATGCGGCCCATCCTGTTAAAATATGGCTTTCTGCTGAAAAAATCTATATCGCATATGGTGGTCCATCCCCTCCTCATGCTCTCTGCGCCGCAAATCGGAACCGCCGGCTCCCTCTGCCCACCGGGCTCGTACAGCACGCTTCCGTCATAAAAGTCAATGGCCACATATCCCTGACTGTTCACATATTCCAAAAAAACCGCCACATCCCGGAAAACCTGCAATCGGTGCTCCAGGGGCATGCTCATGAATCTTTGATGCTCCGCAGGGTACATCCTCCCCATGCAGTCCCCTTCCGCCCATCTGAAAACCATGGCAAAGCCGCCTGCTGCTTCCCGGGTGTCCACCAGCTCTATGAGA
>JAAWKU010000202.1 GCA_022797535.1 Lachnospiraceae bacterium
GTTTGACAGACGATCAGGCGGACGCTCTGAGCCAGGATCAGCGTCTTTCTTATCAGATTCGGGTCAAGACGGGAGTACTCACAGGAATGGAAGGTTTTGATATCATGCCCTCCTATGTCAGTGAGATGAGTGACCAAATACG
Source organism: Lachnospiraceae bacterium (assembly GCA_022797535.1). GTDB lineage: Bacteria > Bacillota > Clostridia > Lachnospirales > Lachnospiraceae > Acetatifactor. Next base: position 143 of record JAAWKU010000202.1, read on the forward strand.
GGTGGGCAGTCTGGTGGATGGAACACTGCCGGAGAAAGAGGATGAGGTGGCTGCCTGCGCCGCCATGCTTCGCAGAATGGGCGTGAAGCCGGAAGTGGGAAGTACCGTGACATTCCGCTTCTATGATGGCAATGAAGAGAGCTTTACGGTCTCCGGTATCCTGGAGGGGGATGAGGCTGCTAAGCAGTTTCCCGTATTTTTCTCCCGTGGGTATGCGGAGCGGGGGAGTCAACTGGCAGAGCGGCCCTATGAGATATATGCCAGGCTGCGGGACGCAGCCGGAATGTCCGCCGGGGACTGCAGGGAACTTATGTATCTCATCGGCCGGGAGGCCGGGATAGAGAGGGAGTATGTAAATCCTTCCAGATCCTTTCTGGACTCCCTTACCCCGGATTCCCAGGTTATGATCCTCTGTGTCCTGGTGGGCACAGTCATACTGCTGGCGGGTATCCTGGTGATCTACGGAGTATTTTATCTGTCCGTCATAGGCAGGATTCATCAGTTCGGCCAGCTTCGCGCCATCGGGATGACCAGGAAGCAGATGAAGAAGATGGTGTCCCGGGAGGGAGGCGTGCTGTTCCTGCGCTCGGCGCCGGCGGGCGTGGTTCTGGGCCTGGCGGTGGGTACAGGTCTGGTTCCGGGAGGTTTTGCTCCCGGCAACACGCTGGCAGTGGCGCTTCTGGTTTTTGCCGTTATCTATGGGATCACCATGTTGTCTGTGCGCAAGCCTGCCAGGATCGCGGCGGCGGTCTCTCCCATGGAGGCGCTGCGCTATGTTCCCCGGGAGGATATGAAGCGGGCAGGGAGCAGGAAACTGTGCCGCCGCCTGACCCCTCTGGGTCTGGGAACCATGAATTTCTCCAGGAACAGGAAAAAAGCGGCTGTTACCATGTTGTCTCTGTCCCTGGGAGGGATTCTCTTTATGACGGCGGCCACTTATATGTCCTCTTTCCGCAGGGACAATTATGCCCGCCAGGGCTACTTCAGGGACGCAGAGTTCCATATTTTCCATACTTCTTCGGCAATCGCCCTGCATGAATACGGTTTGAGCGGCCTTCAGGCCCAGGCGCCTCTGGGCGGGGAAATGGCGGAGACAATCTCTTCCCTGGAGGGTGTAAGGGAGGTACGGCAAGTGGGAACTTTTGGGGTAAAGTTTGATTTTCCTCTGCGGGATGAGTATGACAAACAGGATGGTGTTTATCCTCTGACCCAGGAGGAGATGAAGGAGATCGGAGAGTATCTGGAGCAGGGAAGCGCAGACTATGACAAGCTGATGAGCGGTGACTATGTGCTGGCTGCAGGCAACAGCACCGCCCTGGAAATTTATGGATGGCAGTTCCAGCCGGGGGACAGTATCACCTTCCGCTTTTTTGACGGTATCGGCATGGCGGAGAAACAGGTAACAATCCTGGGAACCCTGAATGACCAGTATGTGCTGGACCACAATGGTCTGGAAGGGTGGTTTCTGATGCCCCAGGAAGCGATTCTGGAGATGGTGTCCTATGACAACCTGACGGCCCATCTGCTGGTATCCGTGGATTCGGAGTGGGAAGCCACAGTGGGAGAGGCGCTGGAACAGTTGGTGGCGGAGAGGCCCCAGATGGGCCTGGAGACTCTGGCGGAGCGCCGGGTGATCTATGCCCGCCAGGCTGACCAGACATTCGGCGCCATCTGTGGTCTGGCCATATTTATCATGATGTTCAGTCTGCTGAGTATGATTAACACGTTGATCACCAATATTGTCACCCGCAGGCAGGAACTGGCCATGTTGGAATCCATCGGCATGTCCAGAGGACAGATCCGCAGGATGTTGCTGGGAGAGAGCCTGCTGCTGGTGCTGGCCGCCGTGGGCGTGACTCTGACGGTGGGAACCCTCTGCGGTTACGCGCTTAGCCGAATGTTGTACCGGGCCGGGGCCTTCTATATGGCCTTCCGCTTTCCCGCGGGTCTTGCCCTCTCCTATGGCAGCGCGCTGACGGTGATCCCCGTACTTATCACCCTGGGGATCATGCGCCGCTTTTCCAGAGAGGCGCTGGTAGAGCGTCTCAGGGGTCAGGAGAATGGATAGGGGAGGGTCGGACGGCGCAGCCAGCGGGAAGGCCGCGGCGCGGGAATTGATTCTGAGAATCAGCGGGGGAGAGGATTTTGTCATTATAACGCCCCAAATGCTCACCTTTCTCATTCTCCGCATCCGCAGGGTTTCGGTGAGGGAAGTCGCAGTGGCTGTGGGTGATCTCATGCCCCTGGAGATGGAGGTGTATCTGGCGAGAGTCATCAACACCAACCGCTATACAGCCTCCTGCTTCCGATATGGCGAAATCTTGGAGGATCCTATTACAGGCCGGGAACTGCGCCGGATCCTCCGTCGCCAGCTGGAGGGACTGGAAATGGACCGCAGGGCGTGCTTCCTGAGCATTGTGCCGGAGGATATCCCAGGTGGGGAAGCGGGGCTCGCCCTGGTCTGCGCGGAGCCTTTCTTCCGGGCCTGCAGGGACTCGGCAGCCCGATTTGTCTATGAGACTCGTGATGGGGAACAGACGATCATGACATTGGAGTACAGCGTCCTGCCACAGGGAGCGCAGCAGCGAAAACAGGTGTGAAATCCATAAAATTGGGATTCCCAAAATCCTCTGCATATGCTATAATGAACCATGTGACACACTCTGTGCCACGGATATCATTTGACTAATGGGAGAATATTAAAATGGGAAAAGTCCAAACGCAAAACGGCGCTAAGAAAAAGAAATACTTGAGTATAGGTCTGAA
>JAAWKU010000203.1 GCA_022797535.1 Lachnospiraceae bacterium
CATTCAAACCCGTTTTGCCGGTAATATTTTATCAGAGGTTCGTTCTCCGCTATGAGGATGATATACAGGTATTCTCTATATTTTTCCCTGACCCGCCGCAGCAATTCCCGGCCTATGCCCCGGGCCTGGAATCCGGGATCCACGCACAGGTAGTGGACATAAGCCGTCAGTTCACTGTCGTCTATGGCATTGATCAGACCCACCAGCCGGTCTCCGCACCAGGCAGTATACACGGTCTCGCAATGGTCCAGCGCCTTCTTGAGCCGCTCCGGGTAATTGGCGGAGATCCAGTCCACCGACCGGAACAGGCTCTGCAGCTGCGCCGGGGTATAGTCTCTTTTGTCCGTGTAAACGATATCCATATAGTCCTCCTGTCTGTACAAGGCCATCCTACAGGCCAAGCCAATTCTTTATGGGATTGACCTGCCTGGCCTGTTCCATGATTTCTCCGCAATTCTCCCGCAGGAAGCGCTCCAGTTCCGCCACCTCCGCTTCCGAAAAGCCCCGAACGTGATCCACAACCCCGTCGGGCACAGTGGCCTCGGCGGTATCCTGCCCGCGTACAATCGAAACCCTGGCAAACCGTTTGCCGTCTTTATTGATGATTGCCGATACAAGCATATTGAAAGAATCCACAGGTTTCCCTCCTTTTCCCGCAATTTTACTTATGCACCATTATATTTTCACTGAAATTTTCTGTCAAGCGTCAGGGGCATCTTTTGTTTGACAATACAGGGCCTGATGCCTTAATATGAATATTAACAGTGCTTACATTTTCCCCAGGGATAAAGTTCTGCTTCCCGGTTTGGAATACATGTGGACGGAGGATAAAGGTGACGCGCATGAAAAAGAACGTTTTTACCGCAGTTTGTCTGTTCTTATTAGGACTGGGGCTGTGTGGCTGCTCCGCAGACACGGAGGAGAAGGCCATGGAGATCCTTCGGGGCCAGGCGCCTCGGAAAGAGGAGGGGCTGCTGCGGGTTGGCCTGATACAGACGGGGAAGGAATCGGACTGGAGAGACGCCAACACCAATGATTATCTCCATCATTTTGTGGAAGAGCGGGGATATGAACTCATTTATGTGGACGGAAACTCAAGCCCGGAGAGACAGGTACAGGCCATGCGGGATCTGATCTGGCAAAGGGTAGACTACATCATCCTCCAGCCCATTGTGGAAACCGGCTGGGAAGAAACGATCCGGGAGGCCGGGGAGGCAGGCGTCCCTGTGATCGTGGCGGACCGGCAGATCGCAGTGGCGGACAGCGAGTATGCCGCCTGGATCGGTTCCGACTTTTACGGGGAAGGCAGGAAAGCCATGGAATGGCTGGAGACCTATCTGGAAGAGCAAAACCGCGGGGAAGAGGAAATAAATATTGTGCTGCTGGAGGGCACGGAAGGCGCCACCGCCGCCATCGGCAGAACACAGGGTATTCTGGAGTCCCTGTCCTTTCACGAAAACTGGAATATTATGGCCAGAGAATGCGCTAACTTCACCCAGGGGGAAGGGCAGAGTGTGATGGAGAAACTGCTGGAAGAGCTGGATCCTTCCGACATTGATGTGATTATCTCTGAGAACGATAACATGATGTTTGGGGCCATGAAAGCCATGGACCGCAAGGGAATCACCTACGGGCCGGAGGGGGAGATCATTACCATCTCTTTTGACGCCCTGCGGGAGGCTTTTGAGAAAATGATGGATGGAAAGCTGCATGTATCGGTGGAATGCAACCCTCTTCTGGCCCGGGGCGTGGAGAAAATCATCCTGGATCTGGAACAGGGAAATATGGTGCAGGATAAGTGCCAGTACATCGAAGAACAGCTGTTTGACTTTCGGAACGCGGCGGAACATATCGGCGCCCGGGCCTATTGACCGGGATCGGAGACAGACATGCGGGAGACGGCTGAAATGAAAAGACCATTGAAAAACAAAGTAATTGCGGCAGTTTTGCTGATCTGCCTGATGATAGACTTCGGCTGCGTAGCGTTTAATTATCGCAAATATGTGTCCATCAACAGGGACTATACCGCGCAGCTTGCCAGCACGGTAATCAACACCTGCTGCCTGGTCATCGATGGAGACAAGGTGGAAGATTACCTGAATACCAGAAAGAGGGATTCGGATTACTATGTGGTATGGAATAAACTCATCGACTACCGCAACACCAATCCCGATATTGTAAAGCTCAGCGTCATGAGTTTCCAGAAAGACGGATGCTATTATATCTTTGACACTGATCTGACGGAGAACGGAGCCTTTTTGGGGGATTCCCGGCCCTATGACCCCTGGCAGCTGACAGCCAGGGACTCCCTGCTGGACTACTCTTCCGATGTCTCCCTGGTTTACCGGGATCATACGGATATCTATATTCCCATCAAATCCTCCTACAACATCCCGGTGGCCTATGTGGTGGCCGGCATCGCCACGGATACCATGCGGGCAGAGCAGCGCAGATATCTTCTGTACCTGGTGCTGATCATCACGGGTATCACCGTTTTCGCAGGCGGGCTCCTGCTTCTGTTCATGGATAAAAACATCCTGGCCCCTGTCAATGCCATGACGGCAGCGGCAGAAAGTTATGGGGAAAACCGGGAAAAAAACAGGGAGATTTCTCCCCTGCAAAAGCTGCAGATCCGCACCGGGGATGAACTGGAACACCTCTGTGAGTCCATGAAAAAGATGGAGAACGACATCCTGGCCTATTCCGCCAGATTGTTAAGCGCCACCTGGAACAGCAACCATGACAGCATGACCCAGCTGTTTAACAAGCGTTATTATAAGGAACTTCTGAGCACATTACAGGGAGAGGAAAATCTGGGTGTCCTGTACCTGGATATTGACAATCTGAAGAGAATGAACGACACCTTCG
>JAAWKU010000204.1 GCA_022797535.1 Lachnospiraceae bacterium
CAAAACCTTCCATTCCTGTGAGTACTCCCGTCTTGACCCGAATCTGATAAGAAAGACGCTGATCCTGGCTCAGAGCGTCCGCCTGATCGTCTGTCAAACGATAGTAGCTCACCTGCTGCCTGTGGGACAATTCCCTTCGGGTCTGCTCCTGCTGCCCTGCGGCAAATGATAGAATCCCCGCCAGCAGCGCCGAAGCCAGGGCAATGGTAATCATCACGAAACCATTGCGCAGGCGGCTGGTCCTGATGCTCTGCACAGCCATGCGGGATATTGTTTTTCCTACTGTTTTTCTGTTGTTCATACGGGCCTCCTTTCTATGCGATCCTGCCGTCCTCAATACGGATCCGCACGTCTGCTTTTTCCGCAATCTCAGGATTGTGGGTGATCATGACTATGGTCTGCTGGAACTTCCCGGCCGTACTCTTCAGCAGGTCGATAACCTTGTCACTGGTACGGCTGTCCAGGTTGCCCGTGGGCTCGTCGGCAAGGATGATGGCCGGTTTGGAGATCAGGGCCCTGGCGATGGCCACCCGCTGCTGCTGTCCTCCTGAGAGATGGCTGGGATAGTTTTTCAGTTTTGTGTCCAGTTCCAGGAATTTCACAATCTCCTCCAGGAACGCCGCGTCCTCAGTCCTGCCGTCCAGGCGCACGGGCAGTACGATGTTCTCATATGCCGTGAGATAGGGAATCAGATTATAGTTCTGGAAAATGAAACCGATGCGCTGCCTGCGGAACACGGTAAGCTGCTCCTCCCCCATCTTTTCCAGCTTTTTGCCCTCCACAGACACGCTGCCGGAGGTGGGGACATCCAGACCTCCCAGCATATTGAGCAGGGTGGATTTCCCGCTGCCGGAGGCGCCGATGATGGACACAAACTGTCCGCTATCCACAGATACGCTCACATCGTCCAGCGCTTTCACCAGGCTCTCGTCTTTGCCATAATATTTTTTCAGATTCGCTGCTTTTAAGATTGTCATATAATTTCTCCCTTCTTTTGGGCTGCCCCGGCGGACCGCCAGACGCCTCTGTTGATCACAGAATACCTTTTCGGAGAAATTATTCAACGCAAATTGCCTAAACTAACATCCTCGCTGCTTAATCTAAAAAGCGGTTGTAAAAACAGGCGGTCAGTCGGCTCGCCAATGTGCCGCCTGCATTATACCTGGCGCAACTCCGCAGGCTGAGGTTCCATGGACAAAACGGAGGGAGACAATGGGGCGGCATCGTTGACCGGCGGTAACAGAGTCTGATGGGAATTCAGGAAAAGAGGTTAAAGCGGGGCATACAGATGGTAGAAATGAATTTTCTAACACACTCCAGCCCCAAGACAAGTATATGGGATGTCGTCAGCATATTAGATGCAATAGAAAATCCACATTTTATGATGTGGATACAGAAAAACCCGGCTCCCCCACACACATTGCAGGCAGGCTGCCGGGCCCTAATCCGGGGCGCTGGCAGGAGTACCCTATTTCTCCGCCACCACCTGAAAAATATAGAACTTCAGATAATAACTCTGATCCGCCGCCCACAGGATGGGATGATCCGGACCCTGGGTGCGGAATTCCACCTGGCGCAGACGTTTGTGCGCGCCTGCGGCGGCTTCCCGGATCGTCCGGGCAAAGAGTTCCGGATCCATGAAATGAGAGCAGGAGCAGGTGGCCAGATAGCCTCCGTCCCGCACCAGCTTAATTCCACGCAGATTGATCTCGCGGTAGCCTTTCACCGCATTTTTCACGGAATTACGAGATTTGGTGAACGCCGGGGGATCCAGAATCACCACATCATATCTCTCCCCCCGGGCCTCCAGCATGGGAAGCAGTTCAAACACATCCGCACAGCAGAACTTCACCCTCTCCTGCAAGCCGTTCAACGCCGCGTTTTCTTCCGCCTGTTCCACCGCCAGCCGGGAGGCATCCACCCCCAGTACGCTGGCTGCTCCGGCAATCCCGGCATTCAGGGCAAAAGAACCCGTGTGCGTAAAGCAGTCCAGCACCCGCTTTCCCTTACAGAGGCGTTGAATGGCGGCCCGGTTATTCTTCTGGTCCAGAAAAAAGCCGGTTTTCTGACCGTCCTCCACGTCCACCATATAGCGGACGCCGTTCTCCCGGATCTCCACCCTGGTGTCAAAGGGCTCCCCGATAAATCCCTTGCGGCGCTCCATGCCTTCCTGCAGGCGCACTTTAGCATCACTCCGCTCATATACGCCTCGCACTGTCACACCGTCCTCCGCCAGAATTTCCTTTAAAGCCTCCACGATAACATTCTTCCACCTGTCGATGCCCAGAGCCAGGGACTCCACCACCAGCACGTCGGAGAACTTGTCCACCACCATACCGGGCAGGAAATCCGCCTCCCCGAAGATCACCCGGCAGCTGGAGGTGTCTATGGTCTCCCTGCGGTACTCCCACGCATCCCGCACCCGCCGGCGGATAAACGCCCCGTCAATGACCGTATCTTTTCTGCGGGACAACATACGCACGGTGATTCTGGAACAGGTGTTGATAAACCCCATGCCCATGCAGTAGCCGTCAAAATCCCGTACCTCCACCACATCTCCGTTCTCAAAACTGCCTGTGACAGAGTCGATCTCGTTGTCGTAAACCCACATGCCCCCTGCTTTCAAAGTACGTCCTTCGCCTTTTTTCAACGTCACAACCGCCTGTCCCATCTCCGGCCTCCCTTTTCTATCCTGTTTTCATATTCCCACATTTATTTTTCTCTTTCGTTCAGATTAACTTTACATTCAAAATTTCCCTTCCGTTTTCGGAAAAAATGTTGACATTCCTCTACACATAGTGTATTATTTTAATGTTCGACATAACACGGCGTGTGGCTCAGCTTGGTAGAGCGCTACGTTCGGGACG
>JAAWKU010000048.1 GCA_022797535.1 Lachnospiraceae bacterium
GTAAATTCCGGTATAGGCAAGATCCGAAAAATCTCTGATGTCATCATACGCCTCATCTATCACCTGGTTATCCGGCAGATGATGGCTCCCTGTCTTGGCTATGTTGGCCCCATTGATTAAATAAATCGCCTGATCACGTCCCGCCCACATAAAGTATGTGGGATACGCGAAATAAAATATGCCCGCAACGATCAGCAGCAGCAGAAATGTGTAATTAAGTCCGGAACACATTTTTTTCAGCCCGTTCACCAGATGGGTATGCTTCCCTGTTTTGAGCAGAATGCCTGTACAGACCAGCAGTTCAATAAATAAGAGTCCGCTCATTGCACCCAGGGAATACCGATTCAACAGGGACAGCAGAAAAGCTATTGTTACATCATTGATAAACACGGCGGCAAAGGATTCAAAAAGAGTTTCTCTATACCGAGCGCCTTCTCTGCCCTGCTCCTGTACAATGCCAAACAGCACGGTGATCAGACATATATTCCATATAATAAACAAAATATTCTCCATCATCGCTTATATCTATTCTCTCTTCAGGCATTCCTCTATAAAACCAAAATACTTATTCGCAATCATTTCATGGGTGAAGTTTGCCATCACATATTCAAACCCGTTCTCTCCCATCTGATCGGCCACTTGCGGATGTTCAAGGAGATAATCCACTACTCCCGCGAAAGTCGGATAGTCCCTGAAATAAAGTCCTCCATCCGCCTCCAGGCAGAAATTAGTGGTAACTGCACAGTGCTCCGATACTATGACAGGACGTCTGGCCAGCCAGCTTTCCATTACCACCAGCGAAAAACTCTCGAACCATGAGGGATTGCAGAGAAATGTGGCTGCCGCAAAGGCATCATGCTTATCCTCCACAGAGACAAATCCCAAATCATATATTCTGTCACCATACTGCTTCGGCAGATCCAGATGCCCTCCTCCAATAAATACCAGCTGCAGTTTTCGATGAGGATTTCTTTCCACATATTTACAATAAAATTTTAACAATTCATCCGCTTTTTTGCCTGCGTCTTTTCTCCCGGCATACAGAATAAAATCCCCCTGAATCCCATATTTACTTCGGAATCTTTCTGCATCACAGGAAGCGTGCCACTCCGTATCGATTCCTTCCCCCAGCACATCCGTTCTCACATGATCCAGATTATACAATGTTTTTGCAAGCATATACTCCGGTTTCGCATGAAAAATCATTCCCTTCATGCGCTCTGCCATTTCTTTTGTCAGCCGCATGCGCGCGTAACTCTCATCATGGAGGCAGGGAATCATAATGCAGTTATCCGGGCACTCCATGGAACCATTGTAAGTGGGGCCATACATATAGGGGATGAAAATAAAACATTTATAATTGTCTTTATTCTCTCTGATATATTCATACATCTCCGGACTGTTGATATCTTCTTCAAAATACGCTTTCTCTTCCTCCAGAGTCACGGCTTCCCCATTGTAGATCTTCAGATTAGCCGGAACAAAACGTTCCAGATCCCTTGCGCGGACCTTGAATCTTCTCACCAGTATTCCCGACTCCACATGGGTCCCGTCCTCCAAAGTATTATTTCCCCTGTCCGCCGAGGCATCTCTCACACAGGTTGTTAATACTTCCACCTTTGCGCCAGCATGCTGTAAGCTGTGGGCAAGATAATTACATTCCTGTTCCGCGCCGCCTTTTATATCATCCCCATACCAGGGTACCACCAACGCAATGGGTTTCATGCGCTATTCCTCCATTATCAACCGGGCATACAGCCGGGCAATATTTTCACTGTTCAATACCTCATCGGCATATGTTCTGGCATTTTCCGCCATGGCGCTACGTACCTCCTCATGATCCAGCAGATACTGCAGCATTGCCGTGAGGGCCGGGATCTCCACTCGCCCCAGCGGCACTTTCCAGCAAACATCGTCAGGATATTCCATATACTGGTTAATAGCTGTCACAATACAGGGTTTTCCTGCCTTTATTGTCTCACACAGGGTGGCGGAGGATTCTCCCATGGTGGGATAGCGCAGATTCAGAATGATATGACTTAACGCCAGCCCTGCCAAATATTCTTCCCTTTCAAGGTATCCTGTTATAACAACCGCATCCTCCAATTTCTCCCTCTCTATTAGAGAGTTGCACTCCTCGGTTCCCTTTTCCCCCCAGAATACCAATTTCACCGGATAGCCCTGCCGACGCAGTTTGGCCAGACTCTGGATAATTGCCTGCGGGCGTTTGTTACTGTTCATCCACCCCAGGCACCCGATGACAAATTCTCCCTGCTGAAGACGAATCTTATCCCTCACCCGCTCCAGTACCGCTTTCCTGTTGTCCTCATCCACCGTCTCCAGTTCAAAACATGCCAGCGGGACCATAAATTTGGCCACGTCATCTCCCAACTGCCTGTAAGACCATTCGTTGTGCACAATCACTTTATCAGCCAGCCTGGCGATTCCATGGCTCATGGGAAATCTTTTGCCGTCCGGGTTTTCTTTCTTTTTTTCCAGATTCTTAAAATGCTGCTCTCCCGCCTCCCCATATCCGGCTTTTAAAGCCCGGCGGTAAATCTCTTTTTGCCCCGTAGCGTAAAAAGCCTGATAAAAGAAAGCATTCAGGTCAAAATCATGAATCTCGGCAATACCCCCTAATGTTTCAAAGAGCTTATAAGTATTTGCATGATACCGCACACAATTTCCTATATGGTAGATAATTTCATCATATTGACCCCGCAGCTTCTCCAATTGATCAATGGTATAGCGGTTGCCATATGCAAAGGGGACTAACTCACAATCTTTGTCCATGGAATTGTCCACAAAGAGATCTATGTCAAAATATTGTGCCAGGCAGGGAACGATTCGGAAAACATAGTCGGCAATCCCTGTCTGTTGTTTCGGCCAGGGGGCTGCCAGCGCAATCTTTTTTCGGGATAAAGGCTTCCCTTCCCTGGGACCCTTCAAAACATCCATGGTTCTTTTCGCCGTCTTTTCCCAGGTGTATCCCATTGCGTATTGCTGTCTGGCCTGCTTGGACTCCAGGCTCTCCTGAAGGGAAGCATACACCGCCTCCTCAAGACGTTCTGCCATGTTCTCCGCGTCCTGGGCATTACACAGCAGAGCATGTCCGGCACAAACCTCCGGCAAAGAAGAATTATCCGCCGACAGGATAAACATTCCTCCCAGCATCGCCTCCAGCAACGGAAGCCCGAAACCCTCATACAGAGAAGGAAAGAAAAATACATCCGCCTCCCGGTAGAGACGAGCCAGCTCTTCATCCGGCAAAAAGCCCATCAGACGAACACTGTCCCGCACACCCAGTTCATCGAGATACCGCTCCATCTTCTCCCTGCTTATGTCATCATATCTGCCTACAATATAGAAAGTCACATCCAAATCATGGATCTTTTTCCGGGCTTCCGCAAAAGCCCTGACTGCTCCGTATAGATTTTTCCGATAATCAAAACCTCCCGTATATACGATGCCCGCTTTGCCATCGGGTTCATGTTTCCGCCTCTCGCCATAGAACCGGCGGCTGTCCACAGCCAGAAACGTCACATCCGCCTTTATTTCCGCGCCGATGATGCGGCACAGATCCGTCCTGGTAGACTCCGAATCACAAAGCATATGCACCTGCTTCAGATAATCCAGCCTCCGGTGATACTCTTTTGTAACCCTTTCTTCCCATTCCTTAATGGGCATCACATAGGGTATCAAATCATGAACCGTAGCATAGACGGGACAGGCAATGGGCTTGCTGGGGAACAATACATTCACCATCAGAGGATTGGGGGTCCAGAAGCAGTCAATATGATACCTGGCAACTGCCTGATTGATCTGATCGGTAAAAGCATCCTCTCTTGCGTAATCCGTTCCCGGGGCAAAAACCCTGTCTATTATGGGTATTACCCTGTTGGCGGTCCAGCGGTCCAGCCTGGATATGGCCTTCTCGCTGCTTACGATGATATACCATATATTTCCCACGGAGTGCCGGATCATTTCAGCTAACACATTCTTAAAGTATACGCCTATTCCTCTCTCGATCTCCCCCGTCTCCAAGGTCTGCCCATCTATTAAAATATTCATTGTCTGCCTCTCCTACTTCTTCGCAATTACAGCGTAATCGGCCGATGACCATATTGTACGCCTCAGCTCATTCACAATCGCCTGAAAACATGCAGATTCCTGGATATCTGTCGTCTCCTCCCGGATTACACTGTTCCACCACTGCTCCGCCTTGTCCTGCTCCGGATACACCACTTCAATTCTCTCAAATCCGCTTTGAGCAGCCAAAAACCGTACAAACTCCGGATGTAGCTGCCGCACATGGGTGGGATCCAGATAAAAGGACGCCGCACCCACCTGTAGATTGCATGGATTGGGCGTCTCCATGATAATGAGCCCCCCTTTTTTCACCACACGTCCCAGTTCTCGGAACAAGATCAGCAGACTTTCCAATTCCAGGTGCTCAATCAGCTGAAAAGAAGTGAGCAGCCTGACACTTTTGTCGGGAAGAGTTTTCAAATACGTAATCGCATCCCCCTGCAATACATGCAGCTTCTTCCGCCTGCACTCCTCCAGCGATTTCTCATTCAGATCAATCCCTGTGGCATAATAGCCGTCTGCCTGCAATATATCCAGCCATTCCCCTCTGCCGCATCCCAGATCTATGATGTCACCCTGCAAATCTTCTTCCAGCCAGTTCTTAACATAATGCAGATATTGCTGCTGGCGTCGGCGTATCTCCTCCTGATCCCCCCTGTATTGTTCCTCAAAGGCCAGGTAGGTCTGTCCGTCAAACGACTTACCTGCTGGCGCAGGCCTGTCATTCCCTCCCTGCAGCAGAGAACTCATATTCTTCTCCAGCATGGACATCCGCGCTTCCATCTCTTTGCTCCAAAGAGCGATCTCATCGGAACTCTCCTGCAGAATGTTCAAAGAGGTAGCCACTTTACTATTTATCTCATTCTGCTGGAAATTAATAAATCTGGTAAGTTTAGAAGTAACTCTGCTGATCATAGTCATAAGTTTCGCCGCAAACGGCTTCTTGTCAGCATAGGGCGGTATTCTCAAATGAATGCCGTCCAGAGCATGGATGCGCTTTACCAGAGGAGTCAGTTCCTCACTCTTTTTACTCAATGTCTGAGACAGGGAGCCCTCATAACCGGCCCCGTATTGCTCTTCTACTTCCTGAAGGATCTCCTCCATGATCTTCGCTACATCCACATTATTCTTCATCAGCTTCTCCTCCATTCAAATGCCAATCCAGGTCCGGGCGTATTACGCCGTAATCTGTCCGGGTATTATAAACCTCAAAAGTATAGGCATTCAGAATGCCGTGATAGGTAGGACCATAATCCTTATTAAAGGAAACATCTATTTTGTATTCACCCTGCATAAAAGGCTGACGCCGCATGAGAATCTCAACAAAGCCCGCATCCCTCAAAAGCACATTTTTTCCAGTATTGATAAAACAGTTGGTGGAATAGCAGTTCAGACCATCGCTGCGGTACACGCTGAAGCTGCACATACTCTCTGTCAGCGCCCTGTTGATCCGGCTGTAGTGAATACGGATCAGCATGGAATCCCCGATTGCAAATCGCTTTTTCGGCGCCTGGCTCTCTGCGTCCAGTACCTCCAGTTTCGTGATACGCAGCTGTCTATTGCCAATCTCTGTCCTTTTTCCCTGACTCTTCAGTTCCTGAATCTCCTCGGCCGTATACTGGTAATCCCCGTTCTCCTCCGGGTCCGTCGGTTCCCCTGACTCCTTTACGGCTTGCCCTGACACCGGGGCTTCCCCGGACTCCAGGGTAGAGAGAGCTTCTCTCTCCAGCTTCTCCTCCACCGGCTTCTCTCCAGGGATATTGCAGGAATCCGATTCCTGCCCCTGGTTCATGATCCATCCCATGTAACTCTGAATCACTTCCCGGGGCTGTCCCTCCCGGGCAATCAACCCCTCCCTGATCCATATGGCTCTGTCGCAGATCTGCTCTACCTGGCTCAGGGAGTGGGAGACTATCACAATGGTCGTGCCCTCCGCCTTGATTTCCCGCAGACGGTTAAAGCATTTCGCCTGAAACGCGGCATCTCCCACTGCCAGTATTTCGTCAATCAGCAATATGTCCGCATCCACATTGATCGCCACGGAAAAGGCCAGCCGCATATACATGCCCGAAGAATACGTCCGCACGGGCACATTGATATATTCCCCCAATTCCGAAAAGGATATGATATCCTCCAGCCGGGCGTCGATCTCCGATCTGGTCAGCCCGAAAATCGCCGCATTGGTATATATATTCTCCCGTCCGCTCATATCTGGATGAAAGCCGGCCCCCAATTCGATCAGGCTGGACACTCTGCCTGCCATCTCAATGGTGCCGCTGCTGGGATACATGATTTTGGTCAACAGTTTCAGAGTAGTGCTCTTTCCGCATCCATTGTTGCCGATCAGCCCTATGGCTTCTCCCTTTTTCACCGAAAAGCTGATACCCTTCAACACCTCACGTTCTTCATAGCGATTGCGGCTTTTAAAGAGCACTCTCTCCTTAAGCTGCTTCCCCTTATCATAATATACTTTAAATTTCTTGCAGACCTGGTTTACTTCTATCACATTATCCTGCTGCATTTCTCCGCAACCTCCACACATTTAATCCCAACGCTACATCTCCTCGGCAAACCCTCTCTGCAACTTTCGGAAGGCCAGTTCTCCCACTCCGAGAAACACCAGACCAAGCACGAAGGCAGACCCCAGGGTACCGATATCGGGAATCTGCTTATAATACAGAATTGCGCGATATGCTTCCACAACGGGCGTCATGGGATTTAACCGCCAGACTACCTGAAGTTTCTGCGGCAGCATGGAGGAGGCATACATTACCGGCGTCAGGAACTGCCATGCCATTGTAAGAATACTCAGTATATACGCCAGATCCCGAAAATACACGGTCAATGCGCTGGCCAGCAACACCATGCCCAATGCCAGAAGGAATTCAATCGCCATAATCAGGGGCATAAACAGAAGAGCCAGCGGGTTAAACCCATATCCCGTCACCAACAATACACCGAAAACCACCACAAAACTCAGCAGCATATTGACAAAACAGCTGGCAACAAACGAAATGGGCATCACTTCTCTGGGAAAATAGATCTTTTTCACCATCTCGGCATTGGCCATGATGCAGGTACATCCTCCGTTGAGCGAAGTGCTGAAAAAAATCCAGGGGACAAGAGCCACAAACAAGAAGAGATAATATTGTTGTACATTGGTTCTCATAATGACAGAAAAGACCATGGTATAGACGGCCAGCTGCAGCAGAGGATTCAAAAACGTCCATAAAAATCCAAGCACAGATCCCTTATACCGGCCTCTCAGCTCCCGCCTGACCAAGCTGAAAATCATTTCTCTGTACTCGTATATCTCTTTCAAAAACTTCATATTGTATACCTTTCCTGTTTTTATCGCACCACCAGTTTCACCGTATCACAGTCTGCGCCGTTGTCCGAAAACCAGGCCACCCCTTCCTTGACCACATCCAGCTTCACCTGGTAAATACCCCTCTCCAGTCCGGAGATCCAGATCTCTTCCTCTCCGCTCTGCCCGGAGAAAAGCGGTATCACAAATTCGGTTCTCTCATTGTCATATTCCAACAGAGTCCCTTCTTCATCATACAGATGGTAACTCAGGTAACATTTCTGATCATCTGTGGAAACCAGCATCCGATTGGCACGGTTATCCACATAGACCGGGATTACCCACGCCTCATCCTCCACAGAGAACTCCCATTCCGGCTGGCGGGCCCTGACCGTCACCGCAAATTCCTGCTGTATGGAACTGATATAAATCATGGCTCCGGCATAAACCAGCGCCACTATACAGCCAACCGCCATTCGCCAACGTATTTTCATGCCAAACCTCCCTTGCCGACAATATGCTTCTATCATATGCATATAAGTTTACTTTATCATACTTAGACTGCAAGTTCAAGAAAAAGGTGGCATTGAAATCAACGACCAATGCCACCTTTCTATCCCCATCAGCAATATCTGTCACAAGCCATAGGATGCTATAATCCCTTTGAATTCCGGGCTGTTCGCAAAACCCCAGAACATCCTCTCACGAGTCAGTCCGTTAGCCATCTGGTTCATGTAATACTGCACGCCCGCATCCTCGCCTTCCCGGTTCAGCATCGCTCTGTACATAATCCGGGTAAAATCCTCATCACCATAATTCTTATTGACGAATTCAGGCGAAAATACAAAGCCATGAGCCACCGT
The DNA here is from genome assembly GCA_022797535.1 of Lachnospiraceae bacterium. GTDB lineage: Bacteria > Bacillota > Clostridia > Lachnospirales > Lachnospiraceae > Acetatifactor. The sequence continues at coordinate 8,260 of JAAWKU010000048.1, forward strand.
CTGAGGTGTCTGCCGCTTCTTCACCAGAATATCCACCCAATAGTTGATGCCGGACCCGTCATCTTCACGGTTCTGAATCAGTCTGTATAATCTGTTGACAAAACCTGCAATCTTAGGATTCCGATCACGCACTTCTGTCAACGTTACCGTGCCCTGGGTTATACTATAGGAAGCGCACTGACGTCCATACTCCGGGGAATCCACAAAGCCCTTCAGCACGAAATTTCTGGAAACACCGCCCTCCAGAAAATCCAGCCAGTACGCCAACTCCTGTTCAACGCCTTCCCTGTCCTGCACCGCCCTGTAAAGCGTCTGCACATATTCTCTGTTGGATGTATGTTTGTTCACAAATTCCGGGCTGGTTACAAAATGGGCTATCACCTCTCCCCCGGATACCAGTCCCTTATAAAGCCTTTCGCTCCAGTAAGTAAGGCCGTCCGGATCCGCCGAACGCATAAACACTTTGTTGTACAGGCGCTCCACAAAAGCCCTGTCCAAAACCAGACGATAATCCTCCAGATTAATCTCCAGAGAGTCCGTATCATTCACGGCATTGCCCTGATCGGAAAGGTAGTAGGATGTAACCACTATGGTATAGATGCCCGGGGGGTACTTTCCTACGTTTGTGGTATTCCACTCATAAACGTACTTTTTGCTTTCCACATTCTCGCTGAAGCTGCTCACCTTTCTATATACCGCATCTGAAGGGCTCAAAACGGTTCCCCGATAAATCACGATCTCATAATAGTCCGTGGGATCCGCATAGCTGTTTACTACAAAGCTCAAATTAATCTTAGAGTTGTTGGACATGGACAGCAGAGACATGGCAGGATCAATAAATACTCTGCCATGGCCTCCGGCCATTACCAGACCACCGTCGTCCTCCACATCGCTCACGGACACCAGCGTCAGATCCTCCTCTTCAGCCAGAACCGTCATACCCAGCGCCAGACTCAGCGCGGCGACCAAAAACAGTATCTTCCAAATAATTCTCTTGTTCATCCTTTTTCCATTCCTCATTAATGTGCCTGTCAATGTCTAGTATCTGATGCCAAAACTTTTTAAAATGTCTTTAAACTCCTGTGACGCTGCAAAACTGCTCAGCACCTGCTCCCTTGTCATTCCTCCACGCATCTTGTTCAGCCAGTAATACATGCCGTCGGATTCGGAAGCCCGCCCCATAAAGGTCAGGTACAGTCTTTCTATATACTCCTGATCACTGGTTTTAAAACTCTCAAACTCCGGCGAGAAGAAGAAATTCTTGGCAGCCTGCTCCGCCGTTATCTTTCTGGTGGAAATCTGCTCGATATAGTACTGCCTGCCGTCAGATTCCGAGGGTCTTTTCAGAGCCTTCTCATACAGTCTGTCTACGAAACCGCCCAGCTTTTCCAGGTCAACTTCATATTCCTCGCCCTCCTGCAGCACCATCATCCCTCTGATGATGCCGGCGCTCTGGCATACCCCCAGGAATTCCGGAGAATTTACAAAACAACTCAGCACATACTTCCGGGAAAGGCCGGATGCCATCTCGTTTTTCCACCACGCGATCTCCGAATCTGCAGGGACACGATCAAAAAACGCGCTGTACATTGCTTTCAAATAAGCCTCCTGGCTCAGCTTTTTATTCTGGAACTCAGGACTCCCCACAAAAAATTGCGCTACGGTGGCACCGTCGATTTCGCCGTTCTGTAATCTGGACACATAATACTGCAGGCCGTCGGCATCCGCTTCCCGGTCCAGAGTGATGCGGTACATTCTCTTGACAAAATCCTCAATCTTCTTTACATCAACCTCCTGGCCGCCGCTCTGTACCTTGTTCAGGTCAAAATCCGGTGAAGCCTGCAGGATCACTGCGTTGCCTCCGTCATCCTTGACATAGACGACTACTCTGCCGCTGTCGGTCTGGGGATAATCCACAGTGAAAAGCCCTCCGTTTCCAGATGCCGAGGTATATACCGCGCCGTTCACTACCGCACCGCCCTCAAAGGCCGTCCAGTAATTCTGCGCGGTTACCTGTGTGCCGCTGAGAGCCTTTAAAAACAGGGAATTGTTTCTGATGCCCTCCGCCCGCTGCTCATCCCGAAGGAAAACCGCATTGGCCCTGAATGAATCGGCCTCTACCATAATCTGGTTGTCTTCACCTATAATGGCTCCCCCGGGATTCTGTACAATGCCGCTCTGACCAAAATTACAAATGCGATTATTAAACAGTCCGGCCCCGGCGCCCGGATTGACGACCACGCCGATCGCCCCGGGATCCACCTGATCCTGCCGAATCACATTGTCTTCAAATATGGCTATGCTGTCGTCCACCACCAAAACACCGTAATTGGTGCTGTTCCTGATGGTTGTGCCCTGCACTGTCACCTCCGCCAGTTCAATATGCATGCCCTCGCTCTTGCTTCCGTTTATTACACAATTCTTAACGGTGCCAGACACTTTGCCGGAACCCTGTTCCCAGTTTTTTCCGTCATAAACAATACCCGAACCTGATGAATTGTTGATTACGTTCCCTGTCAGATCAGCACTGCTGCCCCGGGAAACGGATATGCCCATTTTGCCCGAATTGTTCACCGTATTGTCATTAAAATACACATTGGTGGAGGCGTAACTCGCCTGCAGGCCATGGTTTCCCGAATTGACCACCGTATTTCCCCTCACTGTAATACTCTTACTGAAGGAGATAATGACGCCGTTTCCATAATTGGGAGTATGGCTTTCCACATTGTAAATCTTGTTTTCCTCTACCCAGGTTCCCTCTCCATGCTGTATGACCAGACCCTCACCGTGCCCGGCCCGGGCGGGATCGATTGCGCATCCATCCAGGGTATTTCCCTTGATCACAGAACTCTTCTCCCAGTCAAACCAGATGCCATACTTACCGCACTTCTTAATGGTATTGCCGTTTACTTTCATGTTTTCGATATGCTCTGCGAAAATACCCGACTCGGCGGAGTTGGTTATGGTATTGCTGCTGATCTGGATATTGCTGCAATAGAGCAGCTTCATGCCCACTGCCACACCATCAATCTTACATCCGTTCACCTGGCTGTCCTTCACATTTTTCAGAAGAATGCCAACGGAATTTCTGCTGCCGTATACCGTAAGATTTTCCAGCAGAATACCGCTTCCCGGAAGGTCGAAAGCAATGGCCTGATCCGCTTCTGACCGCCAGATGCCGCCGGATATCTTAATGTTAGTAGGCGTGATATACCTGGAATGGGTCAAAACTGCCTGCCCGCCATTTACCGTGATATCCGCGCCCTCTGCCCTGATCGTGGTATTGGAATACACCAGCAGGGAACTGTTCAGATTGTATGTTCCTGCGGGAATCGTCACTGTCACCATTTCCTGTGAATACTGTGCTTCGTTCAGAGCCGCCTGGATGTCCTGTCCCCGGACCACTACTTCTTTGGCAGACACGGAACCCTTACACAGGAACGCCATAAGGAAAATTCCCAGGACCGCCACACAAATTCTGTCCAACGCTTTCGCCATGTTTCTTTCCTCCTCTGCAAAGCCTATACTTAAATTGTATTATAGCATTTCCCCCAGTCCGTTTCAAGTGTCAAAATGCCCTTCCTCCATTTTATTCAGGTACTCGGGAGACTGGTAAAATAGTTTTTCCGTCTCCTGGATCGACATTCCCTCCTTCCGGCGCTCCAGCCAGTATAGCAGCCCGGGTATATCATATTCTCTTTCGAGAATATTCTGATATAATTGACAGATTTCGCCCACGGGCTGCCCTGTCTGCATTTCTATGCAACGGGCCAGGACCGGGCCTGTCTGTTCTCCCGGATGCTCTTGACGGTATTCCGATGACCACAGGAATCCTGCCAGCACCATAATGGGCTCCTGGGCCTGGCGATATTCCTGCCAGTAGGCCAGTCCCCGTGCTTCCCCCCGCCTATGCAGCAACTGCCTGTAGAGATACTGTATCCCCTGCTGCTCTTCCTCGATCCGCAGATAGTTTTCATATATTTCCGATATGGAAAGAGCCCCCTGTTCCACCTGGTCCGTCAGGAGTTTGATGCGGAAGTTCCTCCCTGTTGCCGCTCCGTAATCCTCCCAGCGGCCATCCTTCATCAGATAGCTGGTTCCGATCCCACCCTCGCTGCGGCAGACGGTTCTTCCGCTGGAACGGGTGGTATCCGTATAGATTCCCGCCACTTCCCCATACAGTATCAGCGCCACCCCTACCCTGGAGCCATATGCCATGACCAATCCTTCCGGAAGTTCTATGGTCACATTACCTGGCCATGCAATCTGTCCCGTCACCGGCTCCGGTAGCAGCGCCTGCTCCCCCAGATTTTTCCCCCCCGACAGATCATAAAGATCCAGCCGGTAAGAGACGCCTCCCGCAGGCACTGTGACATTCACCGCCCTGAGTGTCTCCTGGCAGCCCCAGGTTCCCTCCAGGGTATAGCAGTTGGCCACCTGCAATTCTCCCCGGGCCGTCTCCCAGTGATCCAGAACCGTATTATCACACTGATAAATATAGTCATAAAATTCCGATCCGGCTTCCAATACATAAGCGTTTTCCGCTATGGAGGCATCCTCATAGGACAGCCAGAAGAATCCCTGATCGCCGAATACGGTTCCCCAGGAATTCTGCACCAGCCACGCCCCGTCCGCCTCCGGCCGTATTTTAAAATTTTCTCTGCGGTAATCGTCGTCCCAGCCGATCACCGTAACGGCATGATCCGCACGCATATCAGAGGGACAATACTGTGCGGCCGTGCTATATTCATAAAAAGAAGTGCTGCTGCAATAGGTAATGCCTGCGGCGCCGTACTGCAGGATCATTCGTTTCAGCAGATCCCGATCGTCCGCCGGAAAAGCAGATGCGCCCTTCAGCCTGATACAGGCGGCCTCATATGCTTCCCCACTATCCGAAAGGGGGATTGCCGCATCAGGATAGGGCGCCGCATCCTCTGGAACGGCGCCCAGATAACTCCCCAGGCTGCGGACGGCGTAATCATACTTTCCCCCATTCCAGAAGCATTGGGTGACCTGACCATTATCCAGAAAAGAGGTTCCCTCCCCCGGCTGCTGTCCCGGCGTGCCGCAGACGGAATGGTAGGTATAGTAGACCAAATGCCGCTCCGACAAGTTCTGCCCCCCTATGATCCCCTGCTTCTGCCCGTTGATCTGCAGCAGGTCCAGCGCGGCGAAAGCCCAGCAGTCTCCGTAGCGCTGCGTCTCTATCCCGATCTCAATTCCTTCTCCCCGCGCGTCATAGCTGCGGGGCAGTTCCAGATTGGCGGCCATGGGAGCGCTCTCCCTGGCATACATCAGGGCCGAATCCTCCTCCAGATATCCCCCTGCTCCGGAGAATGGCGCTACCGCCGCCTCGATCTCCCGGATCTCCTCCTCTGTCATAGGCCGTCCCAGCACATAGTCTCTCTCCGGAGCCGGATCCTCCCGGATATCAGCCGCCTGGGTCCTTCCCATGCAGCACAGGCACCCGGCCAGCGTTATCAGCGCCAGCCCCGCTATTTTACAACGTCTCATGTACGCCTCCTATTGTCAGTATGGCGTAACGCCGTATCTCTGCATCAGTTCCCGGAATTCCGCGCTTCTGGCAAACCCTCTGAGCACTTCTTCTCTGGATATGCCCGCACGCAGCTTTTCTACCCAATAATGAAGTCCGTCAGGCTCACATTCCCGGTCCATAAAGGTACGGTACAATATTTTGACATACTGCTCGTCCCCATGCTGTTTCCCGATAAATTCAGGAGAAAAGATAAATCCGATGGCCACTTCCTCCATGGTCCTCTCCTTGCGCAGAATGATTCTGGGCCAGGTTTCCATCCCGTCGTCGTCTCCCCTGCGGTTCAGGGCTTTGTTGTACAATCTGCTCACAAAAGCCGTCACGCCCTCATTCTGATCTCTGTAGACAGACCGAACGGTCACATTCCAGCTGACACCGTACTCATTGCAGATATTTTTAAACTCATCAGAGTTGGCGAAACCCGTAAAAACATATTCACGGCTCATGCCGATCTCCAGCTTGTTCTCCCAATAGATCTTCCCGCTGGGATCCGTTTCATGCCCCATCATCACCCGGTACAGGGTCTCCACATATGTCTCGTCGGACAGTCCTCTGCCCTTGAATTCATCGCTGATAAAAAACCGCATGGCCACTTCCGGACCCGTGCTTTCCATACTCACCAGCTTCTGATACCAGTAATCCACCTCCGAATCCGCATAGGACTGCCTGCCCAGCACATTCACATACAGCCTTACAATAAATGCCTTTATCTTCGCCTCCTGCTCCGGCGTGACACTGGGGGGCACAACCGGCTGGGAAGTTCCCGGCTCCGGGCATGGTACGGCAGGCATATTCCGATATACCGGAATCTTAAAGACAAACCGGTTGTCCAGCGCCCCCACCCTCTCATAGGCGGTCCGGGTGGTGGAACCCTCCGACATGGGGGCCGTGATATTCTGCATATACTGATGATAGAACATACCGTTGTAGGAATTGTCCACATCAAATTTCTGCAGGTACAAGGTATCCTGTCCTTTTAGAATGTAATTCTTTGAGATGAATTCCGCGCCGCCTGCAATGGACTTGCAGCGGGTATTCCAGCCCCTGCTCTGGGCATATTTCAGCCCCGATTCGATCACCTGCTGATCATTGGTTCCGGAAGCGCTGATATTGTAATAATTGTAGTAGCCCACATATCCCGGATAAGTGCCGGAGATCAGAGCGGAAGTCCCGTTTACACCCTGTTCCTGATACACCCGGGACGCCAGATGGAAAGGACTTACTCCCATAGCCTGTCCCAGATTGTAAAAGTTCTGGGAATAGGAAATGCCTTCCCCGGGAATCTCACCCCGCATAAAAGTATTCTGTACGATATTCTGCACACCCTGTACCGTGTGGTAATTGCCGTTGAAGGTCAACTGTTCGAACATAAATATGTATTTCTCGTTCAAAAAGTTGCGGGGATCAACGCAATATTCCACGGCCGGCCTGGTGGCCAGATACCAGTTTTTGTCCCGCTGCTCTCCCTTCCAGGCCGCAGGCTTGGAGGAATGCACCCAGCTTCTGTCCCCCCGCATCTCCTCCGTGATCACGGTCTCCCACTCAATATTGGTATTCATGGGCACGAACACCCAGTTGGGATGCCGGCTTTTCAGCTGTGCCAGATAGGGGCGATAGGATTCGGGAAAGGCCAGTATATCGTTGTCCGCCCTCACCAGGGTCCCCTCTTCCCCATCAACGCCTATGCCGGTGGAGATACCTGAAAGATATTCCTGCTGCCAGTCCAGAAACCGTTGATCCGTGCTGATCAGATACTCCGCCTGCACATAGCCCCGGTAGCTTTGCTCCTCCTGTGTGTAACACACCAGATACCATATGGCTCCGTTTCCGGACTCCACCCCTTCAATCATCACCTGACCGCCGGAGGGAATCTCTGTCAAACCACTCTCCCCATATCCCGGAGTATCCGAGAGAGGATACCGGTCCGTGCGGAACAGAGTGGCTATGATCTCCCTCTCCGCAGCCAGCCGTTCCAGCGCCTGCGACGCCTGCCTGATCTGCTCCAGGGGCAGTTCCCGGTCTGAATCTTCCCCTGCCTGCTCAAAGTTCTCCTCCAGAGCCGCGCCCGTCATATCCTGTTCAAAGTCCGCCGCTTCCCGGGCCTGCAGCGTGAGCCGGGGGCTGCCCCACAGCATCATGGCAAAGGCCATGCCCATTGTAATTAACCTGAATGCTCTTCTTTTCAACTGTTACTCCTCCTTTTCCTGTATTTCCCCTGTTCTCCTGTCAGTCCATTCCCTGATCTCAAGTTCCGTCTGCTGTATGATATTTTTAGATCCGCCATAGAGATTCCACTCAACCCAATAACTTCCCGTTTCCTCCGGGGCCATCAGCAGCACCTGAAAGTCCCGGTCCGTTCCCCGGAATCTGGAGGATCCCATACCTGCGGCCCCGCCGTCCCCGTTCCAGAGGGTCCAGTTCAGCTGCCATGTCTGATCCTGCTCCAAAGCCCCACCCAGCATCACCTGGAAATCCATGCGCAGAAAATCCCCCTGTAACAGAGGCATAACCGCCGGCACGCGCAGCATCGGTTCTCCTTCGCGGTTACACACCGCAAACACCGGCTCCGCGCCGTTCTGCTTTCGGCAGCTCTGTCGCCATTCGCCGTGAAGCCGCAGCTGTTCCCGGTGACGCCGCTCCTCTTCTCTGCAGATTGCCGCCTTGCGCCGGTTCTCCTCCGGAATATCCGGCGTATACTCCCTGGAAAATCCTGTAAAATGCCCTTTTCCACGATATACCTGGCAGTCTCCATACACAAGGTCATAGAAATTTTCAAAAAGATATGCCGGCCTGTGCACTTCCGTGTTCCAATCCTCCAGAAAGCCCGGCCAGTCCATGGTCACATAGGGACGGATCTCCACCAGCTCCGGATATTCTCCAGCCAGGTAGTTAAAGTATCCGCTCCACTCGCTGGCGGCTCCCTCCGCAATCCGGGGGTATCTCTCCAGCATCTCCAGAAACAGCCGCCGGTGGATGATCTGGGGCATATGCGCGTCAAACATATAGGTGGGATACCCCTCCTCCATGAGAAAATCCCGGCATTTCCACATGCTGATATCAAAGGATGTGGGATTCCCCTGAGCGCCTTTCCAGTTTCTCAAATCCCCCACATAGTAAGCCTGATATTTTCCATTTTTCAAAAAATTTTCCATGGAGATCCGGCTCAGCGGCCGGTAATCATCATCGCTCATGAGGAACACTGGGTCAATTATATCATTTTGTATTGCCTTTGCGCGCAGGAAAATATTGCGAGCGGCGTGATCCGCAGGAAGCCGGCTTCCCTCCAGAAGCGCACTGTCCGTCAGATAACGGATTCGCAGCCTCCCCGCATATCTCCGGCTTACCACTTCCTCCATGGCGTCGGGGCAGCACAATACGATCTCCTGAATAAAAGGCATAAAGTTCTCTATAAAGGGCAGGGTGCGCAGAAAATCCTCCGCCCTGGCCGACAGCATGACCATCTGCCTGACGCTGGCAGCCGCCGGCAGATCCGGCAGATTCCGGGTCCCGCCCATCTCTTTCAGAGCCGTCCCTATCCGCTCCGCCACCTGATCCCAGCCAATCGCCTCATATCCCCGCAGATTCTCCCGCATCTGCCTGTAATCCGGGTCCCGGTCTGCCTGTTCCACAGTCCGAAGCAGTTCCATGGGATCCCTGGGTGAGAAATACCTGCAATAGTCTCCCCCCACCTCCCGGAGCACCGGGTGATCCGAGCATAACACGGGAATGCCTCTGCCCAGCGCCTCCACCACCGGCAGGCCAAATCCCTCTGTCAGGCTGGGGAAAATCACAAATCTGCTGTGGGCATAAAGATATTCCATGTCCCTGTCCGTGGCATCCTGGATCCAGTGCAGCTGCCTGCCCAGCAGCTCATGGCTGCGGATGCGCTTTGCCGTCTCCTGTACATCCCATCCCTGACGTCCCGCTATCACCAGCTGCCATCCCTGCTCAAACAGCCCCTGCTCCATGGCGTCCAGCGCCAGCCTGTGATTCTTGCGAGGTTCCACGGTGCCCACCATCAGCAGATATTTTCCCCTGTTCACAATCTCTTCCAACCGCTTTTCCGGCCGGCCCTCCCCGGGCCGCTCCTGAAAGTCCATCCCCAGCCAGGATACAACACAGGGCGCTGGATTCTCCACGCCGATATTTTTCATAAAATCCTGAAGATACCCGATATTCGTCCGGGTGGAGGAGATAAACAGATCTCCGTATGTCACGCAGGCCGTCATATAACCAAGGAAGGCGCAAATCGTTTCGGAGGCAGCGTACTGTGGCCACATGATGGGAATCAGATCCTGATAGCACACCGCGATCCTGACCCCCCTGGCCTTTAACTCCGGATACAGTGTCATACGCTTGCAGCGGGAATGCCATACACTGTCCAGCTCCAGAAAAATGCTGCCGTGGGGGAATTCCGCCGGGCCCATATCCCCCGAGGTCCGTATATCCTCTTTTTTCCCTTTCCCGTCTCTGAAAAAAGACTGAAAAGCGGGCAGGGAAAGGATTCCGAACCGATTATCCCGTTCCCGGTACTCCAGCAGCACCAGTTCCAGCCCGGATACTTCCGCCAGTCTGGTGGTCACCTCCCGGGTCACTCGCTGGATACCGCTTATAAAATTCACATGCATCAGGTTACTGATATCAATAAATACTTTCACACATGCCTCCTCAGCAGCACTTTCATCACCAGTTTTTTCAGGGGAGCTTTGATCCCCAGGGGCAGTCTGCGGCTGACCCGAACGCCTGCAGACAGGATCCGCTGACGGATGCTCCTTCGAGCCTGTCCCCCCCTCCCGGGTTCTTCCATATAGATATTGCCCCGGATCACCCGGTCCCCGGCAAGCACCTCCGGCCTGTTCATAAGGGAGTCCATCACGGCTCTGCGGTACGCCCATTCGGACAGATCCGTCCGGGACTGCCATTCCGCCAGAACCGCCTGCTCCGGCAGACTTCCCAGCAGACTATAGCAGGCCATCTGCAGGAATTCCGTCCGATCGGCCTCAAACAGGTCCTGTACCTCCAGAACACCCGGCACACAGGTGTTGATATACTTTGCCACCCTGGCTCCCGGCAGCTGCGCCCCGCTCCCGGACGCCTCCATATTCTGTTGTACCAACTCATAGGCCCGCTGAAAATTACGCGATATATCCTTCATGACGCCTATTCCTCTCTCCCTGGCAAACCTGGTATTTGCCGCATATATTCCGCCGCCGGCGACTGGTTCCTCCCCTTCCCGGCTCATTGGCCCCTGATGCCCTTCAGCATTGTTTCACAGCACTGCGCCCAGCCCACGGGGCGGCATTTCTTCAGGCTCTCTTTTCTGCGCCTGTATCTCTCCTCATCCTCATAGGCCATGACCAGACGGCACAGATCCGCCGCATCATCCTGCCTGAAAAAGTCGCAGTATTCCCCCGCCACCTCCCTGGAGACGGGAATATCCGCCGCGATCACAGGTGTCCCCCGCTGAACCGCCTCCAGAAGCGGCAGCCCGAATCCCTCGGCATAGCTGCAGAAAGCCAGAAAACGGGCGTGCTGATACAGATAATCAATTCCGCCGTCCTCCAGATTTTCAAAATGATAAATACCCCTGCCATAATCCGGGTGAGCATGCAGCTCCTCCATGAACTCTTCCATATGCCAGCCCACATATCCGGCCAGAATGATATGATATCCCGCCCGCTTCAGTCCCTCGTCATAGGCTTGCAGAAGAAGCCTGTGGTTCTTGCGGGGCTCCAGGGTGCCCACCATCAGAATGTAGGGGGCGCTGTCCGCCGCCTGTCTCACATGCTCGGAGACCTGCTCCCGGGGGCTCTGGGGCCGCTGTCTGAAATCCGCCCCCAGAGGCGCCACATAACAGGGCGGCAGCGGGATGTCCAGCCGGTGGGCCAGCTGCCGCAATTCCTCCGTTGTGGCCCGGGCATTGACGATCAGCTGGTCCGCATACTGCAGATGGGCCCCCAGATAATCCATAAATTGATACACGCCCCTTTCCAGACAGTACTGGGGATGGGTGACGGAGATAATATCGTAGATATGGGCCACAATGCGCACCCCCTGCTTTTTCAGCACCGGCAGCAGATAGCTGCGCCTCATCCGGCACATCCACACCGCGTCCAGATCAAAAAAGATATCTCCCTTCCCCATGTCCTCCAGCGCCTGTCTCCGGCGGGTGATCATTCGGTTCTTGACGCCTCTGTGCTCCCTGTAATACGCAACAAAGCGCCGGTTGTCGATCACATGGTAGGCATCCTGCCTGGCATTGTAGTGAAGCAGAATGATCTCCTGGTTTTCTTCCCCCAGAAGATGCAGGATCACTTCCCGGGTCACCCGCTGGATTCCGGTGACAAAAGTGGCCAGGGTCAATACGCTGATATCAATGAAAATCCTCATATAAATACCTTCCTGATGAGTTTCTGTATCGGCATGGGGAGTTTCTTTCCAAACTCCCTCAGAAACGATTTGTCCGTCAGGCCGTACAGAACTCCCATGCAATAGTACTTTATCCCCTTTTTATGCTCAAAATAGGGGTTATGCACCAGGCGGATATGATGGATGGCCGCCACGCTGGAGTTTCCCACACTCCGAAGCACCTCCTCCTGGAACTGCCTCCCGGGCTCTTCATACCGCGGTTCCCAGAATGCTTCTGCTTTCTCCTCCGGCAGACGTTTCAGCACCGCCACATACACCGCCTGGAGAAAAGCCGGATTGGACAGCTCCAGAAAGCGGGAGACGTCAATCTCCTGGGGATGTCCCCCCACCTCACACAGAAAGGTTTCCCTTGCGTAAGGAAATTTCTGTCCGGCAGCCTCCATATTCTCCTGCACCATGTCATACAGTCTGCCGTATAGCTTCTGTCCCCTGATCTGCTCCATCCGCCCTCACTCCTCCTTTGATCCTGTCTGCGCCCCTTCTGCCACTTCCAGCCAAAGCTGCCGGTACTGCCCCACGATTTGCTCAGGCGCGTACTCAGGAAAATCTTCCCGCTGCACGGGCATCTGTCTGGCCAGCAGGATCTGTTCCTGCCAGCAGGACGGATCACAGGGCCGATCCACATAGACGGCCCTTCCCCGGGTAATCTCTTCCAGACAGGAACATCTGGTCATAACCACTCTTTTTCCCCTGCGCATGGCTTCTATGGGAGGCATACCGAAGCCCTCGAAGATGCTGGGAAACAGAAACAGCCCGCAGTGCTCATAGAGATAATCCCTCTCTGCGTCGGAAACATATCCCGTCAGCGTCACCTGTTGGACGATACCATACTGCTCCAGCTGTTCTTCCAGGCGGGTTACATTGCCCCCCACCCCGCTGATGACCAGGCGGCGTTCTCCCCAGGCGCCCTGACGGCGCATCCGCTGCACGGCCTGTAGCAGGGTGTCCAGATTTTTATGGGGCAAAAGAGAACTGACACAATAGTCATATGCCTGCTCTGCCAGCGCCAGAATCTGAGGCCGGCATTCCCCGCTTCCCTCTTGTCCCTCCCGGCTGTCCTTCGGAATGGGTACATACATGACCTGCAGTTTATTCTTTGCCCCGGGACAGTACCGTTCCAGATCCCGGCGGCAATACTCGGAATCCGTCAGAACTCTGCGGGCTCTCCGGCAGGCATGCCGCCATTCATAACCCAGGAACATTCTGCGGGGCAGGGAAAAGAACGCGGGATAATGCCATGCCTGCAGGTCATGGATCACACATACATAGGGGATTTTGCTTCCCCAGTTCCAGGGCATGCTGTACACCGGGATAAACATGAGTTGGACCTGCTGCCGCCGGGCCAGACGGGCCAGACACAGATTCTCCCAGAGGATACGCCGGGGCTGGCTGGCACTGTCTACGGGACACACACAAAGCCGCATGGTCCCCCCGCCCTGCCTTTCATAAGCCCTGAAACTCTCCCCATTGTCCCGGGAAACAAACAAAACATATTCATTATCTGTGTCATACTGCCAAAAGCCGTCCAGCAGATTGCGGATAAAGGACTCCGTTCCCCCGCACACGCCGACTCTCACCCAGAGCAAATCAACCCCTATACGCATCCCGTCTACCCCAATATCATTTTAGCCGCTTCGATCATTACGCACTCCACCAGATACCATCTGCTGTAACCGTTGATCCGATAGCAGTACCTGTAACGGTCCATAATCCGTTTTTTCGCTTCCTTCAGACTCTTCCGATTGCTGGCCCCCCCCATGACAAAATTGGCCAGAACTCTGTCCACTGTGACAATTTTGCGCCCCTGCCGCCGCATCTGCAGGAAAAAACCATAGTCATCATGAATGCCCAGGCATCGAAAGGGATACTGTTTATATAGCCGCGCCCTCACAAAAGTGGTGGGATGATTCCAGTCCCTGGAAGTCTGAAACCGGCGCTGTCTGGCCTTTTTGACATAGACGGCTCCACTGGCCTTGTGCATATGGATATTGGCATACATAAGATCACAACCGGTCCCGGCGAAGGTTTCCGCAGCCGCAGCCACAGCCCCGGGCTCATACCAGTCCCCGCTGTTCAATATGCCGATGATCTCTCCCGTGGCCTGCCTGATTCCCTTATTCATGGCGTCATAGATGCCCTGATCCGGCTCGCTGGTGATCCGGCAGTCAATGCCTGCCGCCGCCATGGCCGGCAGATATCTCTCTGCCACGGCCACTGTCTGATCCCGGCTTGCGCCGTCAACAATCAGATACTCCAGCGTATAGGGAACCGCTCCCTGCTTCTGGAACAGTATGGACTCTATGGTACGTCCGATGTCGTTTTCATTGTTAAACGAAATGGTGATAACAGTAAGTTTCATGATTATGCTCCGGGTGCCGCGAACCCCATCCGCAGTACCAATTTTCCTTGTTTGTTTATCCTCCCGGCAGATTCGCCCGCTCAGCTTTCCGTGCGCCGGATACTCTCTTCCAGACCATACAGGCAATAGGCTTCCATGTCCCCGCTCATCTCCCGGTCATAGATGAGATTGCCAAAGGCTTTGTTGGTCAGGGCTCCCACCCTGCCGGGCATTCGGGAAGCCAATGCCACCAGAGGATTTAATGCCTTCAGCAGACGCAGCTTTTTCCCGTGGGCGGCCGCGATCTCCCGTACCATCTGCGAGGTGGACGTATACGCCGGGTTCTGGGGAAAATACAGCCCTCCCCGCCCCTCCTCGATCCGCTGCCGGAGAAACTCACACAGATTCTCTATGTAGATCATACTGCGCTGATTGTGTACATTCGGAAAAAAGGAAAGCCTGTCTGCCAGCTTCGCCAGCAGCGGGTAATTCCCCCTGCTTCCTCTGCCATAGACCATGGGCAGCCGCAGGATGGCCACCTGCATCCCCCCCGAAACCTTCCCGCCTGTCCCGGACTCCCTCTCCAGCCTGCGAAGTTCCTCCTCCGAAAGCGGACCCGACTCCAGCCTGCGAAGCTCCTCCTCCGAAAGCGGACCCGACTCCAACTTGCGAAGCTCCTCCTCCGAAAGCGCCCCCGACTCCAGCCTGCG
Organism: Lachnospiraceae bacterium; assembly: GCA_022797535.1. GTDB lineage: Bacteria > Bacillota > Clostridia > Lachnospirales > Lachnospiraceae > Acetatifactor. Next base: position 23,291 of record JAAWKU010000048.1, read on the forward strand.
AAGCTCCTCCTCCGAAAGCGCCCCTGACTCCAGCCTGCGAAGCTCCTCCTCCGAAAGCGCCCCTGACTCCAGCCTGCGAAGCTCC
>JAAWKU010000049.1 GCA_022797535.1 Lachnospiraceae bacterium
CTCCGACGACGGCGCTTCCTCAACCGGCACATCCTCTTCCCAGACTTTCGCCTCCCTGGAGGACTGGATGAACAGCGACGAGCAAAAAGCGCTGATTAATGCAATCAATCAGCAGTTTGAGTCTGTGGGCGTTTCCATTGATTTCTACGCGGAAGGCAATGTGATGGTTATGGACTTTACCAGCACGGAGCAGATGGATCTGGAGGGTATCAGCCAGGAAGATATGGCCAGCATGTTTGAAAGCCAGGTTGCCTCCGTCTTTTCCGGCATGGGTTCCAGCCTGTTCGATTCCTTTGAATCTGACTACGGCCTGGTACTGGACGACATCAAGATGGTATTCCGCAACTCTGACGGAACGGAGCTCTTCTCCAAATATTTCAGTGAAATTTAAACGCCGCTCCATCCAAATAAGTCTATTCACATCGGATCTTTGTTCCCCCCTGCATGGCAGGGGGGGAATCATACAGTCTAAAAAGGCCGGCAGGAGCCGGCTTTTTTGATAGTAGGAGGGCTGACCTGCCGGTCAGCCCTCCCTTTTTATTGTGCTATATTTGTTTTCCTGCGGATCTGTTTTCTCCTACAGGGAAGCCGCCTCGTCAACGATCTTCTTCAACGCGGCCAGCGCTTCGTCAGGCAGCTTGTCGTAGCCTTCCTTCTTGGTAGCAAAGCCTTCCACTGCGTCCACACGGTTCTGCATGGCGCTCTTCAGGGCCTGGGTATAAGCCTTGTCGGTGAGGTCGGGCTTGAAAGCCTCGGAGGTCTTGCCGGACCAGTCGTACATGATCTCGATATCCTCGAAAGGTCCCCACTGCTCGAACTTTGCCTTGCCTTCAACGATGGTCTCCAGAATACCCAGAGTATCCGCAGGCTTGCACTTGGTTCCCATGAAGTCGCCGGTATTTACAATGTAGCAGTCCACATTCTTCTCTTCCACCAGCTTCTTGAACTTCTCGTAGTCATTTACCAGAGGATAAGTCCTGAAGGGGTTAGCATAAGGAACAATGCGCAACGCGTTCAGATCTGTGCCGGCTGCCACACGCTCTGCGGTGGAGGTCTTGGTGGCCAGAGTCGCTCCCATCACGGATGCCAGAGCGGAACCTTTCAGCTTCACTACAGGAGGAATGGTGGGATCCTTCATAATCCAGAAGATCGCGTTCACAGGCGCGTCAATCTTATCCACACGGTTCGGGCTCCACAGCTTGGACTTGATGGCACGGCCATTACCGTTCCTGATGTCCTCGGTGACAAGCTGGATATGTCCGTCCTCGTCCAGGGTTGCAGAGCAGTTCTGAGCGGTGAGCAGGAACTTATTATCCGGGCAGCCGGTGGGATAATCCGCCGTCTTGTCAAAATAAGTGGGCTCCAGCGCAACAGAGGCGCAGGTATCCGTATTGATGATAAACGCATCATCGTGCAGCACCTTGATGCCGCCGAAAGCGTCATATTTGCCGTTATGCTTCGCATGGGTCAGGGTGGACTTGCCGGAGCCTGACAGGCCGTATACGGAAGCCACAAACTTCTTGCCGCCCTCCAGACTGTACTCCTTCTGGCCGCCATGGCAGGATGCGTAGCCGTTCCTGTTAGCCAGCGCCCAGGCCATGGTCAGAGTGCCTTTCTTGTGCTCACCGAAATATTTCATGCCCAGAATCGCGGCGCAGTTCTGGTCGGTGTCAAAATAGCACAGGGTCAGAGGATCACTCAGGCAGCTGTAATCCACATCGGGAGCCTCCTCGGGGGTCCACTGGGGATTGGAGAAGATATAGATATCCGGCTCCTTGCCATCGCCTACAGGCTTAGACTCCTTGTACATCTTCACATACTTGTCGGACATGTACTGGAAGTTCAGCATCCAGTTATACAGGATATTCTCTTCCCCTTCAGGGATCAGCAGATGGGCCTTCACCATGAACTCGGGGTCCAGGCCGATGTAGCATTCCGCATGGTAGAGATTCAGCCAGCGGGTCCTGTATACCGCGTCCATCACCACCTTATCCAGCTTGGCGGCGTCAACGCCCGGCTCGCCCTTGATCCGGCGGGCGCCGGCATAACGGCCCGTAACCGCGCCATCATTAAACAGCAGTACTTTGGTATCTTTCTCCAGGCCCTGCTCCTCAGCCCTGTACACGGGCATGTCGGTGACGATGGTGCCGGGGGAATTCTTGGCCAGTTCATAAGCCTCTCTCACGGTATTGACCTTGATCACATTGTTGCCGTAAAACGCAGCTTCAATGATGGAACGGGTCTTGCTGAAACCGGGCTTGCCAGCGCCGATTTCACTAATCGGATAATACGCTTTTGTTGACATGTAATACGTCCTCCTTGTAGTGTATTTTTACCGGGTATCCGGTACAACCTCAAAAGTCCTTTTCATTATCTCAGACCTTCGGTCAAAAGTCAATAAAGCCCCAAAAATTTAATACCGTTTTTATAAATTTCCATCCTTTGACAGAAGCTCGCCATCCACCCTGGTCTCCCGCTGCAGCCACCGGGCTTCCTCCTCGGTGAGGTAAGGAGAAACTCTGTCGTACACCTGTTTCTGATAGTCGTACAGAAGCGCGCGCTGCTCCTCCGTCAGATAGTTCTCGTCGATGGCATCCATATCAATGGGTACCCAGGTCAGGGTCTCAAAATGCATGAACTGGCCGTACTCGTTCTTCAGATCATTCCTGGCCACCATCACATTCTCGATGCGGATTCCATGGCTGTCCTGGATATACACGCCCGGCTCGTTGGTGATGTCCATACCTTCCTCAAAGGGAACTTCCTCCAGGCCGCCTACGAATTTCCAGCGCAGGTTCTGAGGACCCTCATGCACGTTCAGAATATATCCCACGCCATGCCCGGTGCCGCACTGATAATCCAGGCCGATATTCCACAGACGCTGCCGGGCCAGGATATCCAGATTGCGGCCCGTACAGCCGTAAAGCCACCGGGCCGCAGTGAGCTGTAGCATGGCCCCGGCCACCAAAGTATAGTGCATCTTCTGTTCCTGGGTAACAGGACCCAGCACGATGGTGCGGGTCACATCCGTGGTGCCTCCCAGATACTGCCCGCCGCTGTCCACCAGCAGCATACCCTCCGGTTTGCACACAGCCTGGTTTTCCGGCGTGGGCGCATAATGCATCATGGCCGCATTGGGTCCATAGGCGGATATGGTGGGGAAGGACAGATCCAAAAACTCCGGGATCGCCCGGCGTAGTCCTTCCAGATAATCCGCAGCGCTGATCTCCGTGATCTCCGTCTTGCCGATATTGGTCTTGACCCAGCAGATGAACTTAGTCAGGGCCACGCTGTCTTTTAGGAAAATCTTCTCCATATTGGCCAGTTCCACCGGATTTTTCACCGCCTTCAGCAGTTCTGTAGGATTGTCGGCCTCCACCGTTCTCTGCTTCCCGCTTACGGCTTTATACAGGGCATAACTGATCTGCCTGCGGTCCACCAGCACTGTCCCCCCCTCCGGCAGGGCTTTGAGGAATTCCACCACGGAATCGTAGGGATGGACCGTAACCTGCTTGCCCGCCAGGTCGGACCGTACTTCCTCGCTCAGCGCTTTCTCCTGGATAAAAAGATGGGCCTCCTCCCCGGTGATATAGGCGTAGCAAAGAGCCACCGGATTACACTCCACATCACATCCCCGGATGTTAAACAACCACATCAGATCGTCCAGCTTACTCAGCAGGAAGCTCTCTGCTCCCTCCGCGGCCACTTTCTTCCGCACGTCCGCCAGTTTATCCGCCGTGCTCCGCCCGGCTGTCTCCTCCGGCAATACAGTCACCGGCCCCGCAGGCAGAGAAGGACGATCCTCCCAGACGCTGCCCGCAATGTCCCTGTCGTAAGCCAATCGAATCCCCTTGTCCTTCAGGGACCTCTCGTAACGCTGCCCCTCGCTGACCGGCACCACCCTGCCGTCAAATCCCAGGGTTTGCCCCTGTGCCATCTCTTTTTTCAGGAATGCCTCGATGGTGGGCACTCCCTCCTGCTGCATCCGCATCAGTTCCACCGTAGTGCCCTCCAGTTCCCGCTCCGCCTGGATGAAATATCGACCGTCGGTCCACAGGGCAGCGCCCTCCTGCCACACCACCAGAGTACCGTTGGAACCTGAAAAGCCGCAGAAATGCTCCCGCACGGTGAAATAGGCGTTTACATACTCCGAGTTGTGGAAGTCAGCAGTGGGAATCAAATAATAGTCGATACCCTCCTGACGCAGTTTCTGACGCAGCGCCTTAAGCCTCTGTATAATCACATTGTTTTCCATAAATTAAATCTCCCTATATATAGTCCAATCTTTTTTCTCCAAATACATATTCCCCATGAAGGATATCCGGTCTCTTTAGCGATCGGACATTCTTCCGTGCATTCTTCAGAAATATACTTTTTCATAGTCCCGCTTCTTCCCTTCGGACAGATATTCTCCGCAAGTTCTCTGAGAATACGCTGTTTCAGGCCCTGCCACCCTGGGCGTCTTGCTCCTCCACCAATCCCACGGCCCGGGAAGTTCCTACCCGTTCGCAGCCCAGTCGGATAAAGTCCTCCAGGTCTTCCAGAGTGGACACACCCCCCGCCGCCTTAATCTTCACATCCGGGCCGATATTCTCCCGGAAAAGCCGCACATCCTCCCTGGTGGCGCCGCCGGAGCCAAATCCGGTGGAGGTCTTGATATAATCTGCCCCCGCCGCCGTCACGGCCCTGCACATGGCCACTTTCTCCTCCCTGGTCAGGTAGCAGGCTTCCACGATCACCTTCAGCACATGCTCCCCACATACGGCTTTCACCTGCCGGATCTCCTCTTCCACCAGATCATAACGCCCGTTTTTCACATCGGTGAGGTTGATCACCATATCCACCTCGTCGCAGCCCTGGGCGATGGCCTCTCTGGCCTCGCAGATTTTGACCGCCGTCACCTGATAGCCCAGCGGAAAACCGATCACCGTGCAAATCTTCACCTGCCCCCCATAGGCTTCCCGCACACGCCCCACATAGCAGGGGGGAATACACACGCTGGCCGTATGGTGTCTGACTGCCTCCTGACACAGCCTGTGAATATCCTCCCAGGTGCAGAAAGCCTTCAACTGGGTGTGGTCTACCCTGCTCAACATTGTCTGTACATCCGTCATCTTCCTGTCTCCTTCACCGCGCGCCGCAATCCCCTCTGCCTTTTCATCACGGCATCCCTTCCGGAAGCAGCTTCCTCCAGGCCGAAATGCATCTTTATTTCATTGAGACTGCCAACGCATACTAATATATTTTAACTCTTTTTACCATAAAAATCCATACCCCGAAAAAACTTTTCCCTACTTTTCCCCGTTTTCAAATCCCCGTCCTGGACAAGTCAGAAGATGCCGCGCCCATACCTGCGAGTGCCTTCTCTTCTCCTCCCCTCCATAGCTGTACCTATCCCGTCTATAACAAGACCTAAAAATCTCCAGGCCCCCTTATAGTAATTGGAGCACTGGAGAAGATTTTATTCTCATGCCACAAAATGCACCGGCAGATATGCCAGAGTATTCAAAACCTTTTCTTCATTTAAAAACGCGGCATCCCCCTCTCTGACATCATTGGTTTTTCACCTGTCCTGTCAGAAAGGGGGACGCCATATAGTTATTTGCCTACTCTTTTATGTTCTTCGTTTTCTGCTCTTTCCCGTCCGCAGCGCTACAAACCATTTACCGCTCTTCTTCGTCCGCAGCACATACTATTTCCCACTCTTTTTCTTCCGCAGCACGACATACTATTTCCTACTCTTCTTCATCCGCGGCACGACATACTATTTCCTGCTCTTCTTCCGCAGCACGGCAAACTATTTCCCACTCTTCTTCATCCGCAGCACGGCAAACTATTTCCCACTCTTCTTCATCCGCAGCACGACAAACTATTTCCCACTCTTCTTCATCCGCAGCACGACAAACCCAATCCCGGCCACAGCGATAACTGCCACAACACACACCACCGCAATCAGGCCGCCGCTGCCAAAAGAACTCTCCTCAACACTTTCAGGAACTTCCGTACTCTCCGTACCCGCCGCAGCGTCACCGCTTTCCTCCGGGGTTTCCTCTTCCCGGATCATTGTGCCGGTTCCTTTTACCAGCACCAGTGCGGAGATGGGATCCACAGATGCCTTCCCGTTGGTAATGGTGGCCAGCACTTCCGTTCCGGCCTTCTCACCGTTCACATACACATCCCATACGCCGTCGGGCAGAGTGATCTCCTCTGTCCGATTGTTGGGATTAAAAATCAGGAACAAACCCTCGGAAGTCTCCCCGTTCACACCTCCGTTTACCTGAAACGCCACCACATTGGCAGGCAGTCCTTCCACCGGAATCACATTCTGCTCCACATCCTGGGCATTTGTCAGGCGAAGGGCTCCATGGGCCTTTCGGAAAGCGATCAGTCCCTTGTAGTATTCAAATACCTGCCTGTATTCGTCCTCCTCCAGCGTCTCCCATTTCAGGCTGTTGACGTAGTCCGGAGACGCATAGCTGTTTTCGTCAAAAGTACTGTCCGCCTTCATCTTGGTGCGGAGCATTTCTTCTCCTGCCTGCAGGAAGGGGATTCCCTCTGAAGTCATATAAATAGCCGCCGCCAGATTGTTCATTCGAATCTTGTCCGCTCTGGAGGAACTCAGGGCGGACCTGGTGAGCCGGTCCATCATGGTGAGATTGTCATGGCAGGACGCGTAATTGATCGTCTGCGCCGGAGTGGTGCACCAATCGGTCAATCCCATAAAGCATTGTTTAATGGTCTCTTCCAGTCCCTCCGCCCCGGAGACATATCCCAGAGAGGTGTCAAACACGCTTCCCTTCAAAGCGTCCCGGATGGTGTCGCTGAAATAGGCGAATCCCGGCGTCTCCGTGGAGTTAAGCTGAGTAGCCATGGTGATGCCCTCCTTGGTCACCGCCGTGTCCATGGTCCAGCCTTCCCCGTAGAAAATCACATTGGGATGATCTTTGTGTACCTCCTCCACGATCTGATTAACCGTCTCCGTATCCAGAAGGCCCACCAGATCAAAACGGAAGCCGTCGATATGGTACTCATCCGCCCAGTATTTCACCGAATCCACAATATACTTCCGCACCATGCTCCGCTCTGAGGCCGTGTCGTTCCCGCACCCGGAGCCGTTGGAATATCCGCCGTTTTCATCCATACGGGAAAAATAGCCCGGCACAAGCCTGTTTACACAGAAATCCCCGGCGCTCTGCACATGGTTGTACACCACGTCCATGATCACGCTGATGCCGTTGTCATGAAGGGTTTTCACCATCTGCTTCATCTCCCGTACCCGCACTTCTCCATTGTAGGGATCAGTGGAGTAGGAGCCCTCCGGCACATTGTAGTTTACCGGGTCATATCCCCAGTTAAACTGGGGTTTCTCCAAATTGGACTCATCCACGGAACCATAGTCGTACACCGGCAGAAGATGCAGATGAGTGACTCCCAGTTCCTTGATGTGATCCAGTCCTGTAGCCATTCCTCCCGCCGTCTGTGTTCCCGTCTCCGTCAGCCCCAGGAACTTACCCACGTTCTCAATGCCGGAACTGGGGTCCGATGACAAATCCCGCACATGCAGTTCATAGATAATGGCATCGTTGTATGTACCCCCCGCATTGGGATCCACATCCGCGTCCCAGCCCTGAGGATTGGTGGCGGCCAGATCCAGCACCATGGCCCTCTTTCCGTTCACCCCGGTGGTTCTGGCATAAGGATCGCAGGCTTCCCGCTCCTCCCCGTTTATCACCGCCGTATAGGTATAATAAGTACCGTTTAAATCTCCTTCCTTTTCCGCCGTCCAGGTTCCGTTCACATCCGCTGTCATGGCAATCTGCTCCAGCAGATCATCAGTCCCTTCCGTTCCGCTGCCGTAGAGATTCAAAAGCACTTCCTCCGCCGTGGGAGCCCATACCCGGAACCGGGTGCTTTCGGGGGACCACTGGGCGCCCAGATCATCCCCCGTGTATGTATAATCCGCCTCAAAGGCATCGGTGGAATAGATATTGGGCATGGTCACCTGATACTGGGTTCCGTCGTAAGTGATCCTGTATTCCCTGGTGAGTTCCAGCGGAGCGTCCGGTGTCAGTATATACTGCCACTGTTCTCCTTCCGCTGCCTCCGCTATGGCCACCTGTCCCTGGCTGCCCTGGATCTGAAAAGCCTCCTTCAGGTCTCCCTCCACCGCGCCGGTCATCTCCACGGTGATGGAGCCTGTCTCCTGGTCGTACCTGGCTTTGGAAACTTTCACCCCTGTGACGGCATCCTCGCCGTACTCCTTGGTATATCCCTCCACACCGGACTCCACATAAATATGTACCGTGCCCGACACCATCTCAGAAATGTCGATAAACTGATCCTTATCCACATCTTTTGCCCAATCCGCAGTACGAACGATAAAGCCCACGGAAGTCACTCCCGGCGTCACCACTTTTGTGGCCACCATCTCGCCTTCCTCCTCCGCAAAGGCAAAACCGCCCCCGTCTCCGCCGATTTCCCACAGCCACACGTCCCAGCCGTCATAGTTGCCGTCCTCCCTGTGGTAATGGATCTTCAAGATCAGATCCTCAGCCGCATACACCGTCGGCATCCCAGCGATCCATTCTGCTGCTGCCAGAAAAAACAGCACAGATGCCATTAAAACCGCCCAGAAGCGTCTGAGCCTCTGATTCTTTGTGGCTTTTCCTTCCATAAATAATACCCTCCTTTTGAATTTTTGAGAGCGCTCTCTCCTGCCGCCCCCATGGAAATCTTTGCTAAAGTGATTGTACCACATGCTTATCTATTTGGGAAGGGCTTTCTCGAAACTTTCGAAAAATTTCATATCAAAGAGTGTTTTTGCGGTAATATTTCGCGTATCATGTATGTTTCGAAACAGTTCTTCGTACCCTTTCACATGTCCAAGCCTCGTCAAACTCCACTGGAACGATCCTGTTCAAATGGTTCTGCTCCAGTGCGTGTTTGAAAATTGCTTTCTATACAGATGTACAGCAGATATACATCACAATTTGCAGGAGCTTTGGCCCAAATAAAGGAGGCGCAGCGGGTTACTTTGACTGGATTTGGAGCAAAAATCACACAAATGCGGAGACGCGGCTTACTCTGCAGATCTGCAAAATCAAAACATTTGTCATTACCGTATTTTTATTCAATGGCCAGGAATTACCCAACATAATTATAAAAAAAACCTAAAATTAATATTTTTTCTTGCAATTTATCCTCCCCTCATGCTACACTATAAATATATTCCGTTGCCCGTCATCAGCCGCAGAACCTCCTTATTCGGAAGCGGCAGCCTCATGACAGCAGTGTCTACCATACTTCCGGCCGTTATCGGTGAAGCCGAATGGCTATTCAAACTATGGAAACCAAGGCCCTCATAGCGACTTCCCATCATATGATGCCCTGCCCGGCGGCGGGTCGCAAGACCATCCGTATTATGAAATACCAAGCATAAAATTCAGGACTTTCATAATATTTTTCTTGCATGACGCAGGTTTTCCTGCGGTATTACCCCAACCTTAAATTCCGCAACAGGACGGCCTCTCGCCGTCCGTCTCAGAAAGGAGGATCCCCTATGGATAACAACAACTACTGCGAAATCACACCCGAAATATTAAAACTCGCCGCCATGACGGAAAAGGCCGGCATAATTGACTCTGAACTTTTCACAAAATATGAGGTGAAGCGGGGGCTGCGCGATTTAAACGGCAAGGGCGTGCTGGCCGGACTGACCAATATCTCCGATGTGCGGGCCAGCAAGATGGAAAACGGCGTGTCAGTGCCCGACCACGGCCGCCTGCTCTACCGGGGTTATGATGTCAAGGACCTGGTGGGAGGGCTGCCGAAGGATGAGGCCTTCGGTTTTGAGGAAGCCTCCTACCTGTTGCTGTTCGACAAACTTCCCGATCACGACGAACTGGAGGGCTTCAAAAAAATGCTGGCGGGATACCGCACCCTGCCCACCAGTTTTGTACGGGACATCATTATGAAGGCCCCCAGCAAGGACATGATGAACACCCTGGCCCGCAGCGTGCTGACCCTGTACTCCTACGATGACAGGGCGGATGATACCTCCCTGCCCAATGTACTGCGCCAGTGCCTGCAGCTCATCAGTCTGTTCCCGCTGCTGAGCATCTACGGCTATCAGGCCTACAGCCATTACCACGATGGCAACAGCCTGTACATCCACCAGCCCGTGGAGGAGCTTTCCACCGCCGAGAACATTTTACATATCCTGCGTCCGGACAGCTCCTATACACCTCTGGAGGCCAAGATCCTGGACATTGCACTGATCCTGCACATGGAACACGGGGGCGGCAACAATTCCTCCTTCACCACCCATGTGGTAACTTCCTCACTGACGGACACCTACTCCACCATTGCGGCGGCCATCGGCTCCCTGAAGGGCCCCCGGCACGGCGGAGCCAATATCAAGGTGGTAAAAATGTTCGAGGAAATGAAGCAGGAGGTGAAGGACTGGAACGACGAGGAAGAGGTATCCGTCTACTTAAAACGGCTTCTCCATAAAGAAGCCTTTGACCACGCGGGCCTGATCTACGGTGTGGGCCATGCAGTGTACTCCAAGTCCGATCCCCGCGCCGTGGTGTTCAAAAATTTCGTGGAAAAACTGTCCCAGGAGAAAGGGCTGGAAAAAGAATTTGCGCTCTACTCCCTGGTGGAGCGGCTGGCTCCCCGGATTATTGAGCAGGAGCGCCAGATGTACAAGGGCGTCAGCATCAATGTGGACTTCTACTCCGGCTTCGTATATGATATGCTGGGCCTGCCCCTGGAGTTGTACACCCCCATTTTCGCCATCGCCCGAATCTCTGGATGGAGCGCCCATCGTCTGGAAGAACTGGCCAACAACGGCAAAATCATCCGTCCCGCCTACAAGTCCATTGGGCAGGATCGGGAATATGTGCCCATGGAGGACCGATGACGATTCCCTCCCAAAGGCCGCAAAAGCGCCGCGAAGCAGGTTGATCTCCTGCCTTGCGGCATTCTTTTACAGTTCCGGGAAATCTGCCGTTAAGCCTCCACATAGTACTGGGCCTGGGCGTTCCACATCTCATAGTACTTTCCCGCCTGGTCCTTCACCAGTTCCTCATGAGTGCCCTGCTGGATCAGACGGCCCTCGTGAAACACGGCAATCTTGTCGCAGAACCGGCAGGAGGACAGCCTGTGGGAAATGTAGATGGCCGTCTTGTCCTCCACAATCTCGTCAAAACGCTTATATATCTCATATTCTGCCAGGGGATCCAGAGCCGCCGTGGGCTCATCCAGCAGCACAAAGGGCGCAGTCTTGTAAATAGACCTGGCAATGGCCACTTTCTGGGTCTCACCTCCAGAGAACTCCACCCCATCCTCATAATCCTTATGCAAATAGGTATGAATACCCTGTTTCAGCTCTGCCAGCCGCGCTCCCATGCCAGCGCCCTCCAGACACTTTTTCACCCGCTTCTCGTCATACGCCCCGGATACCGCCACATTCTCCCCCAGGGGGAAGGAAAAGAGCTGATAGTCCTGAAATACCACAGAGAAGAGCCTGCTGTACTCCTCGTGCCGAAACTTGCGAATGTCCACGCCGTTGAGCAGGATCTCCCCCTCCTGGGGATCGTACAGTCTGCACAGCAGCTTGATCATGGTAGTCTTGCCGGAACCGTTCATCCCCACGATGGCCAGCTTCTCCCCCACCTTCAGTTCCATGGAAAAATGCCGCAGGGCATATTGCTCCGCATTGGGATACTTAAATGACACGTCCCTGAACTGGATCCTGTACAGATTGTCGTTACGCTTCTCCAGCGGCAGTTTTCCCTTGTGCATCTCATCCGCAATATTCAGGAATTCCAAGGTGCTGGCCTGCCTCCTGGCTCCCAGAGCCAACTGGGGCAGCTTATAGGCAAGTTCCGACAACTCGCTGAAAATATTCCGCAGACAGCCTGCGAAGCGGATCACGGATCCCACCGTCAGGGTCCCCCCCAAAGCCAGAAGAGCCACAATCAGATAAGCGCCGCACTCCACGATCCCGGAGGGAAAGCTGCCCCAGAAATTGCTTTTCCCACTGTTAAAAGAAGCCTCCCGCACCTTGGGACGCCGCCGTAACTCCTTTTCCAGGGTCCAATAGCGCAACAGGCTGTAGCCGTGGTACAGCCGGAAATCCTTGCCTTTTCGATAGTTGTAGTCATACCCCAGAACTACGCCCCAGGTCAAACCCGCGTATTGGATTCGCTCTTCGTCCGTCTCCGGCTTACCCATCATAAACTGCTGCAGATGCTTTTCATATAAAGTGCCCAGGGCACTCCCTGCCGCCACTGCAGCGGCCATCACCAGCAGAGCAAGCAGGATTGTCACACTTCTTCCCCGGATCATGTGGAGGAAAACCGGAGCCCCCACCACAAGCGCTCCTGTAAGCCGGAACAGGCTGCTCATGACACATTCCATATACCAGCGGATGCTATTGATGCCAGCCCCCCAGTTGTTGTCCTGCCAGATGCGCTCCCGCATCTTACGGGTTTGGGGATCATCAATTTTGGCACAGTCCATCTGCAGAATCTTTTCCTCTGTCAAACAATCCCATCTGCGGTAGACAATCTCCCACCGCACAGCCAGCCGGTTTTGCAGCATGCCGCTCCCCAGTTGAATACCAAAGAGCAGAAGGCAGGTTAATGCCGCCATCAGAAAAATGCTCCAGAACTCTTCCCCCGCCGCCAGCCGGTCCAGAATATAGGCAGACAGCAGCAGTCCTGCGTATACCCCTATGGAATCCAACATAAATTTCAACCCCGTATGCAGAAAAAAAGATTTATCCAGATCCCCTATTACCCTTAATACTTTCCTTATGTTTTTAATATGTTCTCTCAATGGAAGTTTACTTGTCAAATCAGTCTCCATCTCCATGTCCTTTCCTATTTCAGAGTATCTTTCTGAGTATCGCCATCCCTGTTTCAATACCATCCCTGCAATGAAATTTCCAGCCCTTTTTACGCCTGGCAATTTCAGGGCACTTAAGTGTTGCCCGGCAACTTCTGTACACTTATATCCCGCCCGGCAACCTCTGTATACTTATATCTCGCCCGGCAACCTCTGTGCACTTATATCCCGCCCGGCAACGCAACTGTATATTTTACATCTCTGCACCTGCGATGCGGTTTCTCTGCTCCTCGTTCTTCTCATAATAGCTGCTCTGCACCTGATACATGTGAGCATATGCGCCGCCGCGCTCCATCAGCTGCTCGTGGGTGCCCTCCTCCTGAATCCGTCCCTGATCCAACAGAATGATACGGTCAGAGAACCGGGTACTGGCCAGCCTGTGGGAGATGAAAATGGCCGTCTTGCCCCTGCTGTGTTCCAGATACTTTTCATAAACCTGGCTCTCCGCTATGGGATCCAGAGCCGCCGTGGGTTCGTCCAGCACCAGCACCGGGGCGTCCTTGTACAGGGCCCGGGCCAGCATCAGCCTCTGCTGCTGGCCGCCAGAGAGCTCAATGCCCCTGGGGGATATGGTTTTTCCCATAAAAGTGTCCAGATCCAGCTTCTGCCGGGAAAAGGTCTCCGTCAGGCCCGCTTTCTCCAGCGCCGCCCACGCCCGTCCGTCATCAGTCTCCTCCCGACGCTGCAGGGAGATGTTTTCCGCAATGGTAACGGGAAGTATCAACTGCTCCTGAAACACCACAGACAACAGACTGTACCACTCCTGGGGCGTCATGTCCTCCCGGCTTCGGCCATTCACCAGAATACGGCCCTCATCCGGCCGGTACAAACCGCACAGCAATTTGACCAGAGTGGTCTTACCTGCACCGTTCACCCCCACCAGGGCCAGTTTCTCCCCCGGCGCGATGGTTAAGTTGAAATGCTCCAGAATCTTCTCTCCCGGGCTGCCGTCCTCCTTTTTATAGGAAAAGCTCACGTCTTCAAACCGAATATCGGGAGCCTCCCCCACATGCTTCTCTTTTTCCGATTTCCACATATCATTTGAATGAAATCCGTAATCTTTCTTCGATTCCACTGCCGCATACGATGCTTCCTCTGATATTTCCTCGGGGAGCGCCATATAAGCCCGGTAATAGTCTGTGGCGTTGCGGGCGGATTTCAGATCCCCCACCTGATACAGAATCCCGGTGACAAAGCCGGAAAAGCCTGTCACTGCCCCAAAGTACAATACAAAATCGCTGACGCCGATCTGACCCGCAGACACACAGTAGATCAGATATCCATAGGCCGCCAGATCTCTCACCAGACCGATGAGTCCGTTCATTGCATACTTCCAGTTATGCAGTTTCTGATAGGATCTTTTATCAGCTTCCATCTCCCCGATGACCCGATCCCGGATGCCCCCCAGCCAGGGATGCATCCCAAAGATTCTCACGTCCTTGGCCGCCGTCATATTACCCATGGCAGAGAGAATATAATTCCAATGCCGACTGTGTTGAGCTTCCCGCTCCCGCATGGATTCCTCAAAGCGCAGCCCTTTCTCAATCACCAGCACATTCAGCAGGGATAATGCCAGCAGTACCAGAAGAATCCAGGGATTCAACACACCAAGCACTGTGGAATACAAAGCGAAGCGCAGCATGTTCAGCAAGATTGCCTGCGTACTGACAAAGGTTTTGGAACTGGCAGACCAGTCGCCTCCCTCCATCACTCCCAGCGCCTCCTGGTATGTCTTCTTGCCCTCCTCGGACTCCGGAATCTCATAGGATACCCGCAGGCTCTTAAAGAAAAGATCCAATCCCAGATAGGCACGCACGGAATTCTGCAGAAAATATTTTCCGTTTATTCCGTTCCGCACACCATACAGCAGAGCCGTCAATATCCCCCACATCCCCAGGGTACGGATCAGTACCGCCGCCGTCACATTCCCCGCCAGCAGATCCAATACCAGCTTGGGGAGATAGATCCCCACCAGGGGGACCAATGACCCCAATACCACTTCAAGCCCTGCCAGCAACACCACTCCCGGCTCCCATTTCCAATAGATTTTCAGCCAGAAGAGAATATTGCCGGGAATGCTGTGGCGTATCACCCTGCTGCCTGCCTTCTGATTTTCCTGTCTGTTCTTTTTCATAATCCATCCCGTCTTTCTGCTTAAGAGTTTTGCTTAAGTGTTCCACCTGTTCCGCTTAAAAATTGCCTAAGAGTTCCGCATATCCCCTGCCAACACACTGATGCGGTGATTCATATCCCGCTGCCCGGGAGCGTCCAATCTTGATGTGTATTGTCCAGATATATGAATTATAGCATGGTTTTCAGGACAAAAAAAATTCGCGCACGAACGGTTTCCCTCATGCACGAATGGAAATATATCAGGTAGGAACATCCGCCAACGGCAGCAATATCTCTGTGGCAAATACCCCTTCTTCATCCTGCCTGTCCAGATAGCCATGGTATTTCTCCACCACCCGGTCCATCCGCATCAGACCGTAACCATGTTCTCTCCGGGTTTTGGTGGACAGGTAAGTGTGGCCCTGCCGCCGCAGTTCTCCCATGGCAGCGTTGATCACATAGAGATACAGCTGTCCCTGCAGCACGTCTATATAAATGCGTATAAAGCGCTGCCCCTCCTGGGGAATCTGCATACATGCCTCTATGGCATTGTCCAGCAGGTTACCCAGAATCACGCAAAGATCCACTTCGGCGATGGCCAGCTGCTGAGGCACTTTTGCCTTGGCCTCCACAGCGATCCTCCTGGACCGGGCCACCGATATCTTGCTGTTCAGCACCGCATCCACCATCACATTGCCCGTCTTGATCACCGTGTCCACCTGACACAGATCCTCCTCCAACTGATCCAGGTATACGGCCAGTTCTCCGTATCTTCCCATGGACAGGTACGCTTTCATGGTCTGTATATGATTGCGGTAGTCATGCCGCCATCCCCTGGTCTGGCGATACATATTCTCCACTTCCTCGCAGTGCTTCTCCATCAGATCCTGCTGATAAGCCGCCATCCTGCGCTCCATCTTTTTACCGATCCGCATGCCAGCCACCCTCCAATCTGTTTTCCATTCATCCACGCACTCTTTCCAGAGCGCATGCACTCATCCTTCTCTTCGAAAATAGGCGATAAACGCCTTTACCACTGATTCATACATCCTGCGGCTTAAGGGGACACTGCCCCCGCTCTCCAGCAGAATTTCCGTGCGTTCCACCCTGTGAATCCGCGGAATGCTGCACAGGAAAGAACGGTGGCAGCGCACAAAAGGACGACCGGACAGCCTTTCACACAGAGCGTTGAAACTTTCCCGCAGCTTTACTTCCGTCACCGCGTCCTGTCCCGGCAAAAGCTGTCCTGCCCACAGGTGGCATATGGTGTAGTGCCCCCTGGCCTCAAAATATTCTATCTCCTGCTCCGAAACTTTCACCACGCCCTCCAGGGTCTGAAATACCAGCCGCTGAGAAGGGGCCGGCGCCTGCCGCAGTCTGTCCAGGCATTGCCACAGCTTTTCCCGGGTGATGGGCTTGAGCAGGTACCTGACGGCTTCCACCTCGTACCCCTCCTGCATGTAATCTGCGATGCCTGTAGTGAACACCAGCTTCACTTCCCCGTCTGTTTCCCGGATTTTCCGGGCGGCCTCCATACCGTTTATTCCCGGCATCTGGATATCCAGAAAGATCATATCATAACTCTCTTCCTCCCAGGCAAAGAAAAAGGCGGAGGCATGGCAAAAATGCCGGATCACAACATCCAATCCGACATTTTCCCTGTTCTGCTGTTTCTGCCAGCTTTCTATCTGCTGCGTCAGCAGTTCCGCATGCGGCGTTTCATCCTCCACAATGGCGATTCTCAGTAGTTCCATCCTTTCTCAAACCTCATCTTTTCTCTTTTCGCAGATTTTCTCTTTTCGCAGATCAGGCGTTTGTACCTGGTCAAGGTCCGGCTGTGACTGTGCCATCACATTGTCCCATGGCATGTATCATTTGGGTCCAAACTTCTTTACTATGCTACAATATTTCAGAGAAAATGTCCAGATTGAGATTAAAAATTCCTCATCGCCCCCCTTTCCGTTGCTCAGATCCTCCAGTGTGGTACGGCATTCTGCCTACCGCCATCGTATCTGACCTTTGCTCCATACTTTTACGTCCTTGTGCCGATCCGATTCCACCCGCCCAATGCGCCAGCATTCTGAAAACATCCCTATGATTTCCATTGCGTCCCGCCAATGTGCTTCCGGCACGGCTGCCACCATGCCGATTCCCATATTAAAATGATAGGAAAACACATTTTCCCCGATTCTTTCCTGGTCAAAAAGAAAGCGATACAAAGGCATGATCGGGAGAGTTTCCAGGTCGATGCAGGCCCCCAGCCCCTCCGGCATCCCCTTCCAGCTTCTCCCGTTTAGCAGGGCATTGCCGATCCGAAAAGCCTTGTGCAGATACCCCGCCTCCTGCAAAGCGGTGATTTCCCGGGTAAAAGCAATGTTGGGCTTCATCAGTTCGTCGAGAAAAAATCTATCCTGATCTATTCTTGCGCGATATAGTTCAGGGTTCTTTTCCAGCATGACCTTCACGAAAGGAAAACTCGTCCCCTCTATGCCCTCCGTTTTCATGCCGATCAATATATCTCCTTCCCGCAGATGCTTTCCTGTCAACACCTTTTCTCTGTCCTGCACCCCTATCGCCGTGGCGCTCACCCTGTACTCTCCCGGTCCATAATTGCCCGGCTGGGCGGCTATCTCCATCCCGGCAAAAGATACCCCGTTCCGCTCACATAGCTGCTGAAATTCCCGAGCCATCAGATACAACTGGTTCTGGTCATAACTTCCGCATGCTGCTATTGCTTTCAGTATCACAGGCTTTGTGCCGTGCTGCAGAAGGTGATTCATGGCATTGGCAGCTGCGTCCGCACAGATCTCCCGATTGTATCCACAGTCCTTAGCCAGTCTTTCCTTGGATCCCGGGACACAGACGGCACAGGAATATACCGGCTCCCTCATCTGGGTGGTGTCGATTCGGAACAGACAGGCGTCCGCATAATCCGCAGACAATATACATTCGTCATTGGAATTGAATTCCATAATCTGTTTTTTCAGCGCATGGAGTTTCTGAGAATCCAGTCCTGTCTCACGGTAAGTTATGCATCGGTTTTTCCAACCATTTTCATTTAACAGCATATCTACCGTTACATTCAACAGATTGGAGATTTCGTACAGCATCTCGATTGTGGGCAGGCTCTTGCCCAGTTCCCATTTTGAGACAGCCTGATAAGAGATATGCAGATAATCTGCCAAATCTTTCTGGGTGATATTTCTTTCTCTTCTATAAAAAGCGATCCTTTTCCCTATTTCTATTTTATCCAGCATATACATCCAGCCTTTCTGTGCACCCGGCCTGCTTTGGCGCACTCTCCGTTCAAAGGAGGTAAGTTCGCAGCGCTTAACTCAATATAGCACACCGCCATATATGGCGGCAATCATCACTTTAGCGAGTCGGCGGGAAAAAATCAACTATCGGTTGAATTCTCATGCTCCCCGCCGGCGTCCAACCCAATCTACGGCAAACAGACTGTATGCAGCAGGAGACAAAAAATAATCCCCAGCTGCGGATAAACGCAGACCGGGGATTGATCGTAACAAAACATACGCCTTTTCCTAGCAGACGCCCTGAGCCAGCATGGCCACTACCACCTTCTCAAAGCCGGCGATATTGGCGCCCGCCACATAGTCGCCCTCCACACCGTAGCGCTTTGCGGCATCGTCAATGTTGTGGTAAATGGTCTTCATGATATTCTGCAGCTTGGAGTCAACCTCCTCAAACGACCAGGACAGTCTCTCGCTGTTCTGGCTCATCTCCAGTGCGGAGGTGGCCACGCCGCCCGCGTTGGCAGCCTTGCCGCCCACAAACATCACCTTGTTGGCCTGCAGATACTTGGTGGCATCCAATGTGGTGGGCATGTTGGCGCCCTCGCAGACGGCCATTACGCCGTTGGCAACCAGCATCTGGGCATCCTCGATATCCAGTTCGTTCTGGGTGGCACAAGGCAGCGCTATATCACACTTCACGCTCCACACGCCATGCTCGCCATTCTTTTTCTCATGATACTCCGCGCTCTTTCTGGCGGCGGCATACTCGGTCAGACGGGCGCGCTTCACTTCCTTAACCTCTTTCAGCAATTCCACATCAATACCTTCGGAATCATAGATCCAGCCCGTAGAGTCGGAGCAGGTGACTACCTTCGCCCCCATCTGATGCGCCTTCTGAATAGCGTAAATGGCCACGTTGCCTGCCCCGGAAACGCAGATGGTCTTGCCCTCCATGGACTGTCCATGGCACTTTAGCATCTCCTGGGTTAAGTACAGCAGACCATAGCCCGTGGCCTCGGTACGGGCCAGGGAACCGCCGTAGGTCAGACCCTTGCCGGTCAGCACACCCTCAAAGGTGCCTCTGATCCTCTTGTACTGGCCAAACATAAAGCCGATCTCTCTTGCGCCGGTTCCTATATCTCCTGCGGGGACATCTACGTCTGCGCCGATGTATTTGCTCAGTTCCGTCATGAAACTCTGGCAGAATGCCATGATCTCCCTGTCAGACTTGCCCTTGGGATCAAAATCTGAACCGCCCTTGCCACCGCCGATGGGAAGAGTGGTCAGGGAATTTTTGAAGATCTGTTCAAAGCCCAGGAACTTGATAATGCCTAAATTGACAGAAGGATGCAGGCGCAGGCCCCCCTTGTAAGGCCCGATTGCGTTGTTGAACTGTACGCGGAAGCCTCTGTTTACCTGTACCTGTCCCTTGTCATCCACCCAGGGAACACGGAACATAAACTGACGATCAGGCTCAGTAATCCGCTCCAGAATCGCATTCTTTCTGTAAAGCTCCTCGTTGGCATCGATCACAGGCCGCAGAGAATCCAGAACCTCGGTGACTGCCTGCAGGAACTCCGGCTGGTCGGCATTCTTCTTCTGTACTACCTCAAGTACCTCATCCACATATGACATCGTACATGTCCTCCTTTAAATGTATTTTCCCACGCCCTCTATTATAACGCCAGATCTCCAATCAGGCAACATGCTTTATCACGCTAAATTTGAGAAGTTTTCTTGACTTTTTTATACAAATTGCACAAGAAAATATACATGTATACAATTATGCGATTCGTTATATCACTCATAAGCGGCGGGATTTACGTCAGTACATGCATGACGACACAGAATTTCCGTTATAAATACTTAGTCAGCCGCTCCACATTCTTTTCCTCAAAAGATATAAGCTGCTGGGCCAGCATAGTGGGCTTTTCTCCCGCCTCCGCATTGCGGTTCAGGATACGGTTCATATCCACGATTCCCTGATTACTGCCTTTGATTAGCATCTCCGCAATATGGCTGGTGCTGGTATTAAGCAGCGTATTGTAATGAATAGCGCCAGCCAGCATCAGGTTTTCCACATGGTTCTCATGGTAGGGCTCTGCTTTAGCCTGCAAAAGCTGGGACACCGCCTGATTATGGATCTCCGAATATTTCAGGGACTGACGGGACATTTGTCTGGACAGATCCTCGTCAAAAATTTTGTCGTTGATAATGTCAATGGCCCGCATGGCCATCTCCGTATTTTTCTGTATCTCCTTATATACCGCGACTTCCTGTGACCGCATAACAATACCTCCTTATCTGTCTACGTCAAAAAAGGATACTGCCCTAAGACAGCATCCCTTCTCGTCCCCAGTGCACTGACTTATGAACATGTCTGTACACTAGTATGCGGTATATCTCAAAATTTATGCGCAATTACTCCACGTATTCCTCTTTTACATAGCCAACCTGGCCATTGTAAATCACCTTGCACCAGCCGTCAGCCTTCTCCAGCAGATCCAGCTTGTCACCCCCGGTAAGAATTCCCAGCTTGGACGCATCCTGGCTGGGCGCCAGACGCACATTGATATTGGTGGTGGCCGTCACCTGACCGATCACCTGGCTGTTGTCCGCAGCCTCCGCCACACTCAGATATTCCGACTTGATATAGCCGTCCTTTCCCTCGTAGAGAATATGGGTCCAGCCATTCAGCTGCTGTTCCACAATAGGCACCTCTGTGCCCCCCGCAACCTTCCCGATCTTTTCTGCCTGCTCGCTGTCAGAGGCCCGCACATTAACCGTGGTGGTGGCTGTGCCGGAAGTAGGGTGAACCGCCACAGGTTCCACTGCATTCGCCTCCACTTCCCCGTTTTCCTGAGCCGTGCCGCTCCCGTCCTCCTGCCCGGCTTCCGGGATTTGCCCCTCATTGTTCTGGGCTGCCAGAGTCTCGCCGGTGGTCTTTTTCACATCCGCCACCAACTCCTGCACATAGTAAAACAAATCGGCATTGTTCAAAAATATCTCGTTACACTCCACGTTGGTCTGGTTGTTCAGCTCCACCACGTCGTCCTGAAGGTTCATCTCCCGTATATACTCCAGTTCGGCATCCGGCACCACCTCATCTGTGTTTAAGTACAGGCTGCCGTCCTCCCTGGTGCAGACATAGAAGGTGTCCATACCGGGAACCTCCTCCTCAAAGCCTGTCACCGTCATATGGAAATATACATAAGCCAGATAGGAATTCTCCCTGGGGCCCGGCTTGGTATATATATCTATCCTGGGATAACTCTCCACATATTTAGCCATCTCCGGGATCCGAATCTCCTCAGTATCCTCCATATAGCTGGAAATTCCCTTGATGGTATCCACATCCCCGGTGGCAAACGCGTTATAATAAGTGGCAATCAGAGTATAAAGTTCACCATCGGTGTTCTTTTCCATGATAGCCTCTCCCGGCTCTGTCTCCGGCACAGGAGTCTGAGAAGCCAAAGGCACGGACTCTTCCATCAGAGGCTGGGGCTGGTTCAGGTCCTCCTCATTGCCTGCTCTCAGGGCCAGGGTCACGGTGGCGGCCACGGCGGCGATCAGCACCACGGGAAATACAAGCCTGCTGTTTCTCACGGCAAAATCACGGACAGCTTCCAATTTATCCTTTAACATATTCCAAATCCTTCCATTTAGAGAAAACAAAAGAGTCCATACTGCGGGACTCTCGCGCCAACTGTGGTCATTACGAAAATACCACATAAAATAATCAAGGTGATGTAAAATGCGTCCGGCAGGAATCGAACCTGCATTAAAGGCGTCGGAGGCCTTCGTTCTATCCATTAGACTACGGACGCAAATGTTACAAATTTATTACATCACCTTGACTATCATATCACAAAACTTTCAGGCTGTCTATACCCTTTTGATGGAAATTTTAAATTTTATCGAATTTTTAGATTTACGGATGAAAACTTTTGATTTTATAGAACTTCCATGACTTTTCCCGTCACCGCCTCATAGCGATACGGATAATCGGACAACACTTCTTCCTCCCGGACTTGGTTCCTGTTAATGTCCGCAATCATTTCATGCAGGCTGTCTCCATTCTCCTTACCGCCGTCCTGAAGCAGAATCACCTCATGTATGGAACTGGGAAGGATATAAAAATTTCCCCCCAGGCGTTTTGCAGCCTCCGCAAGGATTCCCGGATACAGAACAGCAGCCGCCCCCTGGCAGTGCCTTTCGTTGGAAAGAACATACATATATTTGCCCGTCTCCCGCTGCAACTGCCGCAGATCCCCCAACGCCTCTTCTTCCAGCACCTCTTTCAGCGCGCTGTCCATACCGCATAGCTGGACCGGCATAAGCCTGGGTGTATTGCGCTCCGCAAGCTGCATCAGTTCCCGGTGACAGGTCCCCCACATCTCCATATGGGTGTTGTGTACCTGGATCATCCCCGCTCCCAGCTCCGGGTGTTCATAGCTATAGTAAAAGCAGATGGCCAGATCCAGGAAGTCCACATGGGGAACATCCTCCAGCAGGGCTTTGTTTTTATTCCGATTCACCAGGCGGTAGACGATCCGCTCCCTGACCTTTTCAAAATCCCTGAAAAACTCCATATCCACATTCCCTCTGGGCAGCCCCCTGACGTACACTTCCAATATCCTTCTGACAATGTGGTCCAGTTCCATGCCTTCCTCCAGCATCTCAAAAAAGCTGTCCAGATAAATGGTGGGAGACACATTCTGTCCTTTCCGCAGGATAGTCATACCATGCAGCAGCACATTGTTGTTCTTCCTGACCTCCTGTATCTGCACGCTGGTGTCCTTTCCCGCAATCTCCCGCACCTTTACTGTTACCAATTCCATAAATTTATCAAACTTCATGCATGTCCTCCTATTTTTAGTTCCGCATCTTCCCTCCCAGCACACCTGACTGGTGCTCCATGCACGGCTGCTTTCGCATCCATTCCTGGAGCAGTGCGCTTTCCGGGAATAT
>JAAWKU010000050.1 GCA_022797535.1 Lachnospiraceae bacterium
CTGCGTTGGATTTTCTAGCCGTAGCCACCACTACGCCGTCGAAAATCCGCCTTGCAGATGAACAAATATCCTGCGTGATTTACCTACATATAAACGTGTTAGTACACTAGTGCCTTAAATTGATAATGAAATATAAAAAAGCGACCGCCATATTTGTAAAAGAACAATAACCGAGTAGGAGGAGTATGAGGAATTCGGCAGGAAGTTGAAACAGGCTTACGATGATTCCAAGCAAAGGTATGGAGCTGTCAAGATCTGCCACACCCTTAATGACAATGGGACACCGTGCAGCATAAAGCGTGTCCAAAGGCATATGGCGGAACAGGGACTAAGGTCTGTCGTGGTAAAAAAATATAACCACCATGCAAACCGCGGAACTGTCCCAGATGATAAAGTAAATATCCTGAAACGTGATTTTGAGGCAAAAACCATTAATCAGAAAGGGTGTACAGATATTACCTGCATCCATGTGCTGAAAGAAGGCTGGACCTATCTGGCTTCCGTGATGGACCTGTGCAGCCGCAAGATTATCGGGTATGCCTATGACACATCCATGACGGCAGAGCTGGCCATAGAAGCGGTAAAGAATGCCTACATAGAATCTTTCCATTCCGTAATGAAAAAGGAAGAGGTATATCTGCACACATATCAGGATTCCAGAGAAGCCCGGCGGCCAGGAAAGGGCGATAGATGCGCGCCTCATCTGAAAAGAAAACAGCGGCTTTGAATCTGGTATTTCAAAACCGCCGAGTGGGGGATGCGGACAAAAGTCTGTAAATACAGATCTTCCGCAATAATGATCGGGCTGAAGGCTCTTTGCAGGAGCATCAGCCCGTGATTTATTTGTAAGAGCAGATTATGTGTATGTCAATAGCAGGCGGCTGGCCCGCCAGCTTTCAGCCGCCAAAACAAAGGCTTTTTATTATGCCGTGTGGGAAGATGCTCCATAGTCAATCTCATTTTGCAAAAACTGTTTAATATATGGATTGTTTTCCTCACTCAATGTGGGCTGAAAAGCCATGTAACGGCACTTTTGATACTGTTCCCCGTCCATTTCGAAGGTGTAGCCCATCACGCATTTGGGATTACAGTCATTCGGGTTTATCAGACGCTTGCAGACAGACGCTTTCTTGACTTCCTTTTTCATCTTGTCCGGCAGAGTGTTCAAAAAGGTTTGATATTCCTGCAAATATTCGGGATAGATACGCAGCTTCATACCCGTTTTGCGTGAAATATAGGTCGCCAATGTGTGCTTTGTCTGTGTGGAAATATACGACACAACATATCCGCTTTTTGCTGTCTTTATATCACATCTGCAGTTATGCGCCAGAAGAAAATCGTTGATTTCGTTGACGAAACCGCAAAATCGCCCGTCAACCGTTTCCAGGAACAGGTTAAATCTTTCGTCCATGATTGCGCCCTCCCTATGCCTGTTTTTTCGTTACAGGTATCCATACCTCGTACTGCGCGTTTTGCGGGTCGGGATTAAGATAGACCTCAATATCGGGGGCGTTGGCATATTCGTAACCGGAAGTTGGAAGCCATTCGGTAACAATACGCTGTTCCAGCTCTTGAATGGATTGATTTGTACCTGATCCGGAGAAGATAGCCCATGTAGACGCAGGGACAATATATTCCTCAAACTCCCCGTTGACCTGTGTTGAGGAAACGGCGATAAAATACTTCCATTCTTCTTCATCGTTGCAGGCGCTTACGCCCAAAAGTCCCTTGATGGGGGTGTCCATCATGCCCGCCAATTTCTGAATTGTCCCGTTTGCCACTGCGTTCTGCCACATCTGCGGAACAATCGAAAAGTTCTTCTCAATCTCCTGGTGAAGCGGAGCAGACACCCCGATCATGCGAAAAGCGTCTTTTGTTTCAATTCGGTAATTCATTTCAGAAGCTCCTTTTACAGCAATTCTAAATACAATGGGGGAAAAAGATTTCACAGACACGCCCCCATTTTTGACAGCCGAGGGCGCAATTCCATGAAAGGCCTGAAACGCTCTGTTAAACGCTGTCGGAGAGTGATAACCGTATTTCTCCGCAATATCGATGATTTTTTCATCCCCGCCTTGCAAATCCACCGCAGCCAGCGACATTTTTCTTCTTCTGATATACTCTGCCAGGGTAATGCCCGCCATATAAGTAAACATTCTTTGGTAATGGTAAGCAGAACAGCAGGCAATCTGTCCCAGCCGTCCATAGTCAATTTCACTTGTCAGATGTTCTTCCAGATAGTTTATACTCTGGTTTAACTGTTCAATCCATTCCATGGGGATACCTCCATCAACAATGTATTTTTCGTTTTCCATTATAGAGCATTTGAAAAAAGTTTTCCTCTCAATACTTGCACAAAAAAGAGAGCTGATGGGCAACAATGACATTATAGAGAAAAATTGCCCTGTTGTCAAAGCGGCATGAAATAGAGTACTACCAGAACATTCAGTTGTACCTCATATTCATATCCACCCTTAAATGTTAATCAATATAGGGGTATGGAGGGGCCGCAGGGGCCTCTGCAAAACAAGTGTATAACACCTGCGGGAAGATAAAGTGGAAAAATATACTTTTTAAAACCGGGACTTGACATTTTTGACAATAGTGTATATACTCAGCATATACACTATAAGGAGGGAGAAATGAATATCAATATATCTCTGCAAAGTGAAATACCCACATATGAACAGATTAAAATGCAGATCAAGGCGCAGATTCTTTCCGGTGATCTGTCTCCTGACGCGCCTCTGGTCTCCATGCGGCAACTGGCCCGGGACCTTCGGGTCAGCGTCATCACCACCACCCGGGCCTACGGAGACCTGGAGGCGGAAGGGCTGATATATACCGTGCAGGGGCGGGGATCCTTTGTAAAGGGAGACTCTGAGATTGTGCGGCGTCAATATATACATGCCATTGATGACTCGCTGAAGGCTGCAGTGGAGAAGGGGAAGGCGGCGGGTCTTGACCTGGCGCAGCTCAAGAACAGATTGGAGGAGATTTATCATGAACAATGCCATTGAAGTACAGGACCTGTGCAAAGCATATCCGGGATTTTCGCTGAAAAATGTGAGTTTCACGGTTCCCCAGGGGCAGTGCTGCGGATTCGTAGGCCGTAACGGGGCCGGCAAGTCCACCACTTTAAGAATCATGGCGGGATTGGCCTTTCCCGACAGTGGAGAAGTCCGTCTGCTGGGAAGATCCGGCAGAGACATTTCAGGGAAAGAGGAGGTTGCCGTCCTGTTTGACCAGCCCTGTTTTCAGGAGGACTGGACACCGGTCGATCTGGAGAAAAACCTGCATCCCTTCTACTCCAGTTGGGACAGCGCCCGGTACAGGGATTATCTGGCGCGGTTCGGTCTTGATCCAAAGAAAAAATACAAGAACCTGTCCCGGGGAATGAAGCAGAAGCTGGCCATGGCGGTCCATCTTTCGCATTACACCAGGCTGCTTCTGCTGGATGAACCAATGGGGGGCCTGGACCCCGCCGCCCGGGATGAACTGCTGGATATCTTTCGGGAATATCTGGTTCCGGAGGACAGGACGATTCTATTTTCCACGCATATTACCAGTGACCTGGAGCGGATTGCAGACAAAATCGTGTATATTCAGGAGGGCTCTATTTGTTATCAAGGCAGCAGAGAAGAGCTGGTTTCTTCTTATTGTATCGTGAGGGGCGGGATACTTCCCCCGGAAAAACAAAGATATGCCATCGGCCTGCGTCAGACAGCCAGCGGCTATGAATGTCTCATGGCCCTGGAACAGATCGGGGGACTGCCTTCCGGCACGGTGACAGAAAGCGCGTCTATCAATGATGTGGTGGTATTTTGGGAAAGGGGTGAAAAAAATGATTAGGCTGTTGAAGCTATATTGGTCCGCGATGAAAGGATGCCGTGTGAAACTTTTGCTGATATTGGTGACGCTTTTTGGGACGGGCTGGATTTTCGGCTCTATTGTTCTGGTTCCTCTGGCGGTGTATTTGTTGTTTTCCTTCTCAACCAATTCTTTTTTCATGGACGAAAAGGGAGAGTTAAACAGGCTGTATCTGACGCTGCCTGTGAGCAGACGCCGGGTGGTGTCAGCCAGATATCTACTGGCCCTGCTCCTGTCTGCGGCGGGGATTGCGCTGGGCCTGATCCTGATGCCTCTGGTCAATTTGGTCTCCAGGAGCAAATGGTACCCTGACCTAAGATGGGTTCTGGCCCTTGTTTTATTCGGGTTTTTCCTTCATGCGCTGATGAGCCTGTTCATCTATCCCGTTCTCTTCTGGCGGGGGTATCAAAAAGGCAAGATATGGGGGATCTATATTCCCGTCATTTTGCTGGCTGCAGTGTTTATCGCAGTTATGGAGTACGATATTCTGATTTATGGAGGAACCCTGGTATTTGATCTGCTGGTTTATATCTCGGAACACGTTCTGACGGTCCTGGGCGGAATGTTTGCGTTGAGTATCCTTCTTCTGGCGGCCTCCTGGACGCTGTCTGCCAGAATATACGCCCGAAAGGAGTTCTAGTGTCCTGACCGAATATAATCGAGTCAGCACACTAGAGCATTTGCCGGGGGTGCATTGCGGCTAAACCGTAAAGACAGGAAGCGGCATTCATCCAGCCCACGGACTGTCGCAGGCCGTTTACGGTTTTGGTCTCCAGGACGATCCGGGAGTCTGTGCGGGAAGCCAGGCCCAGATATTTTTGCAGGTCAATTTCTCCTGTTCCCAGGGGAAGATGGTCTTTTCCGGACAGCGCGTCATGGAAATGAAAGTGACAGATCCTGTCGCCGTGCTCCAGGATCAGAGGTTCGTCCGCGCCTCCGATACAGTGGTTGTGACCGATATCAAAGGTCAGGGCAAAGACCGGGCTTTCCAGCAGGATGGCCAGGGCCTGCCTCTGGAAAGCCGTGTAGCCGCCGCTGTTTTCCACGCAGATTCTGACATCCCCTGAACCCACCATTTTTTCGCATTTACTTCGGAAGAGGCGGATGCTGTCCAGGTATTGGTGGAGATATTCCTCAAACAGGTATACCTTCCTGTGGGGCAGCGTAAAGTAGACGCCCTGGGACAGGTGCATGTTCAGCACCGGGACATGCAGTTTCCCTGCAAGATAGATGGTTTCCTGCACCGTATGCAGATAGGCTTCGGCCACAAGGGGGTTGAAATCGCTGACATTCAGGTTTTCGTCCAGATGGATGGTGTAGTAGATTCCATATTTTTCGGAGAGTTCTGCCAATCGGCTTTCTTCCAGCCTGTCCGGCTGGAACTGGGGCATGTTCATATTCAGCTCCACAAACTGAAGCCCCAGTTCCGCGCACAGCGACACGCAGTTTTCCAGTTCAGGCATTTCAATCAGGGTGGGCATTCCCAGATCCATTGTTTCTCCTCCGTGCTTATCTGAAACTCCTGACCCAGTTGAGCAGAGAGTCATGATATACATTGTCAGTGACATCCCGGCGCATTTGGTCGGTGACGGGGCCGTTCTTGCTCATGATGGCCAGAATGGCCTCCTGGAGTCCGGCGATCCGGCCTTTTTCAAAGGCCTCCGCCAGAGCGGCCTGAGCGTCGCCGCTGGCGGAAGTACTTTCTCCTGGGGAAGGATACGCCGTGCCGCCGGCGGAAGCGTCTGTCCCAGCGTCAGGAGTCGTCGCAATGTTTGCGGAAGCGTGTGCTTCAGCGCCGGAAGCTGTAGCGTCGTTTACGGAGGCGTGTGCTTCAGCGTCAGAAGCTGTAGCGTTGTTTACGGAAGCGGCTGCTTCAGCGCCGGAAGCTGTAGCGTCGTTTACGGAAGCGGCTGCTTCAGCGCTGGAAGCTGTAGCGTCGTTTACGGAGGCGCTTGCTTCAGCGCCGGAAGCTGTGGCGTCGTTTACGGAGGCGTGTGCTTCAGCGCCGGAAGCTGTGACGTCGTGTACGGAGGCGTGTGCTTCGGTGCCGGAAGTTGTGGCGTCGTTTATGGAAGCGGCTGCTTCAGCGCCGGAAGCTGTGACGTCGTGTACGGAGGCGTGTGCTTCAGTGTCAGAAGCTGCCTCGTCTGCAGAGGTCTTTGCCGCAAAGTCGGAGATTGTCTCATGATCCGCAGAGTGCTTCGCTTCATCTTCATGGGCGGCGGAGCCGCTCATCACAGGCGTTACTCCAACCCTATGGGAAACAGTCTCCCCGGCGGGCATCTCCTCCCCAGGTCCCAGAGGCAGCCAGATTTCCCCGGAGCACCCGGGAAGAGTTACTGTGATATTGCCGTTATCGGCCACCGCGCGCACCCCGGACAGGGCTCCCCCATAGACCCCATGGTTCCCTGCGGGCAGGGTCAGGGAAGCGCTGTTCTCGTCGTTATTTACCGTTACCAGCACGGTCTCTTCTCCGGCGGTACGGGCGAAGGCATATTGACGGTTGGTCAGCGCCAGTTCCCGGTAATCCCCGTAGGACAGGGCTCCTGCCTGTCGCCTCACCCGGCCCAGGGCGGCGACGAGCCGGGGCAGTGGATTCTCTGTGACGGCGTCTGCGTAATCCTCATACCGCAGGGCGGGCCGCAGGGAGGCGTCGGAGAATTTTTCCTTTTTCCCCTCTATGCCGAACTCAGAGCCGTAATAGATCGAGGGTACGCCGGGCAGGGTATACAGCAGTACATGCACCGGGGCGAAGTGCGCCTTGTTGTTTAACTTGGTGTAGATGCGCTCCACGTCGTGGTTGTCTACGAAGTTGTACAGCTTCAGCCCGTCGGGGCGGTTGCCTCCCATGCCATAGAGACGCTTTACCGTGTGGGCAATTTCGAAATAGTTGTGATCGTTGTGACCGGAGTACAGAGCCTTGTGCAGATGGTAATTGGTCACGGAATGCAGTGTGCCCTCGTTGACCCAGCGGGTGTAGTCCCCGTGGATCACTTCGCCCATAAGCCAGAAATGGGGCTTTACCTCATTTGCCACATGCCGCAGCGCTTTCATGAAATCAAAGTCCAGCACATCGGCAGCGTCCAGGCGGATGCCGTCGATGTCAAACTCGCTGACCCAGAAGCGGATCACATCGCAGATATAATCCCGTACTGCCGGATTGCGCTGGTTCAACTTCACCAGCAGATTGTAGCCTCCCCAGTTGTCGTAGGAGAAGCCATCATTGTATTCGTTGTTTCCCCAGAAATTCACATTGCAGTACCAGTCTCTATAGGGAGAGCTCTCCCGGTTGTGCTTGATATTCTGGAAGGCGAAAAAGTCCCTGCCGGTATGATTGAACACGCCGTCCAGGATTACCCGGATGCCGGCCTCATGACATTTTGCCACGAAATCTTTCAGGTCTCCGTTATCCCCCAGGCGGCTGTCCAGCTTTTTGTAATCCGTGGTTTCGTAGCCATGCCCCACGGACTCAAACAAAGGCCCGATGTACAGGGCGTTCACGCCCAGTCGCTGCAAATGTCCGATCCAGGGGAGCAGGGAGGGCAGCCGGTGAACAGGCTCCCCGTAAGGGTTTTCCCTGGGGGCGTCCAACATCCCCAGGGGATATATGTGATAAAATACTGCTTCATCATACCATGCCATTTCTTTTTCCTCTCTTTACTTGAAGTATACGTTTCCTTTTCAACGTGGAATTCCATCCCCCACGCTTTTGGGCCGGATTGTGGAACCTTATCCTTTGACGCTGCTAACATTATGAAAACGCTTTCCTAAAAGTATAACACAAAATCCCTGGGAGAACAAGGAAAACGCGTTTTGACTAAAAACTTCTTGTGCGGACGAAGGGGATATGTTATATTAAGTGTATTAAATGAATTAATACACTTGAAAGGAGCGCAACCCCATGATTCTGCTGGACTACCGGGACAAACGCCCCATCTACGAACAGATGGTGGATAAGCTGGAGCGGCTGATTGCCAGCGGCGGGCTGGAGCAGGGGAGCAAGATGCCCAGTGTGCGAAGCCTGGCCGTGGAACTGGCGGTAAATCCCAACACAGTGCAGCGGGCTTATACCCTGCTGGAACAGGAGGGGTATCTGTATACTATTACAGGACGGGGCAGCTTTGTGGCTCCAGAGCGGGAATGGCGGGACGGGCAGCGCCGCCGGGTGCTGGCGGAGTGGGTGGCTATGACTCGAAAGGCTCGTGACGCAGGGCTTGCGCAGCAGGCCCTGGGAGATCTGCTGGACCAGGTGTACAGCCGGGATACGGCGGAGAAGGAAGCCTCCCGTAGCCAGGAGTCTCCCGGCAAATTGGAGGAAGCCTCCCGTAGCCAGGAGTCTCCCGGCAAATTGGAGGAAGCCTCCCGGGGCCAGGAGTCTCCCGGCAAATTGGAGGAAGTCTCCCGGAGCCAGGAGTCTCCCGGCAAGTTGGAGGAAGCCTCCCGGAGCCAGGAGTCTCCCGGCAAGTTGGAGGAAGCCTCCCGGAGCCAGGAGTCTCCCAGCAAGCTGGAGGAAGCCTCCCGGGGCCAGGAGTCTCCCGGCAAGTTGAAGGAAGCCTCCCGGAGCCAGGAGTCTCCCGGCAAATTGGAGGAAGTCTCCCGGAGCCAGGAGTCTCCCGGCAAGTTGAAGGAGGCATCCCTGAGCGCGGGACTTTCCGGGAAGGTTTAAGCCGGGAGGACGGGGCGCAGGACGGAAAACGGAATCAGATATACAGGTACAGAACAATATTGCAGATGCGGCGGCGGAGGAACCCGGAGCGGTAATGTTATCGGACAGGATATGCTGTTCCACCCGGCTGTGCGGAAAGAGGCGGCTATGATAGAAGTAACTGGTTTACAGAAAAACTATGAGAACATAAAAGCCATAGATCAGATTACGGCCCGGATTGAGGAGGGGCATGTGTTTGGACTGATCGGTACAAACGGGGCGGGCAAATCCACTTTTCTGCGACTGCTCTGCGGCGTGCTGAAGGCCGACAGGGGCCAGGTGCTGGTGGATGGGGAGCGGGTGTATGACAATCCCTCCGTAAAAGCGAAATGCTTTTATATCTCCGATGAAATGTATTTTTTTAAAAACGGCACACCTTGGGACATGGCCCGGCTTTATGAAACCTACTACCCATTTTTCGACCGAAAGCGTTTTGGAGAAATGTTGGTGAAATTCGGCCTGGACCCGGGGCGCAGGATCGACACCTTTTCCAAGGGCATGAAGAAGCAGCTTGCGGCGCTCTGCGGCATCTGCGCAGGCACCAAGTACCTTCTCTGCGACGAGACCTTTGACGGGCTGGACCCGGTGATGCGGCAGGCGGTGAAAGTTCTGTTTGCCCGGGAGATGGAGGAGAGAGGATTGACTCCCATTATTGCCTCCCACAACCTCCGGGAGCTGGAGGATATCTGCGAATACGTGGGGCTGCTGCACAGGGGAGGAATACTTTTTGCCAGAGATCTGGATGATATGAAACTGAATCTGCACAAGGTACAATGCGTGGTTAAGACCCAGGCCACCCTGGAACATATCAGAAAGAATCTGCAGGTGGTGACCATGGATCAGCGGGGGACGCTGTATACTTTCACCATAAGGGGTACCCGGGAAGCGCTGGTGGAATATATGGAACTGCTGAACCCTGTATTCTATGAACTGCTTCCCCTTTCACTGGAAGAGATCTTTATCAGCGAGACGGAGGTAAACGGATATGACATCAAAGCACTTATTTCTTAAGGGAATGAAGGAAGATCTGCGTCACAAGATCTGGATGCTGGCTCTGTCCCTGCTGGGAAACTTTCTGGCCATGCCTGTATTGTGGCTGCTGTATTACAGCGATGTGGTTTTCAGGGATGTTGAGTCTCTGACATCTGGAATGTCAGTCCAGCAGCATGCCGAAGCCATTGCCCGGTCCACGGAAATGATGGCGGATTTTTTCAGAACAGGGCTTGTGCTTTCCGCCAGTCTGACAGCCATTTTTGGAGCTGTGGTGGTTGGGCTGGAGTGCTTTCATTATCTGCAGCAGAAATCCATGGTGGATACCTATCACAGCCTGCCTGTGAGCAAGACGCAGCTGTTTGGGATCAAATATATAAATGGGCTGTTGATCTGGCTGGTTCCCTATCTGCTCTGTACGGCTTTGACTCTGACGTTTGCCGGGATTCTGCTGGCCCGGGTGGGAGGCCGGGAAGGGATTCCCAGGCTGCTGCTGGAGGCGGCCAACAATACAGCGGTGCTTGTGACCATGTTTCTGCTGGTCTACCATCTGCTGCTGCTTGCCACCATGCTCACAGGCAACATGCTGAATACCCTGGCGGTGGCTTGTATTCTGGGCTGCGGCGTGATCGCCGCCTATGGGCTGACGCTGGGCTTCACCACCACATTTTTTAATACCCATTACGCGGAACTGAAAGGGCTGGCTCTGGCCAGCTATGGTTCACCGCTGGGGGCTCCCATTGTGCTGCTGAGTACCTATCTGGACAATGATTTTCAGGTGGGGAACGGTTTTCCGGCCTTTTTGTTGAAATGTATGGCTCTGGTTTTGATCCTGGGGGCGCTGGCATGGCTGGCCTATCTCAGAAGGCCCTCCGAGTGGGCAGGGAGAGGGCTTACGTTATGGTGGGTGGCAGGACCGCTTCGCTTTTTTGTCAGCGTTCTGGGAGGAATGAGCGGCTGGGTGTTTCTGTATTATCTGACAAGCGGCAGCGCCGGGCGCACAGTCTGGAGCTTTTTTGGAGCCCTGCTGGGGGGGATACTGTGCTATGGTATTCTGGACGTGGTGTTTTCCATGGATTTCAAGGCATTTTTCCGGCATAAGTGGGGCATGGGCATGGCTATGGCGGCGGCGTTGACGCTCTGCATTGGATTCCAGAAAGACTGGATGGGATTTGATCGCTATCTGCCGGATCAGGGACAGATTCGGGCGGCTTCCATCGTCTGCCGGTCCTATGGCAATTACAGCCTGCAACAGATGCTGTACGGGATGGAACTTACGGATGCGGCGCGGATTCATGACTTTCTGGAGAGAGGGGTGGAGAATGCGCAGGGCCTGACACACAGACCGGAAGATATGAGAATGGAGGAGGCTTACGGCGGAGACTGGTTTGACCAGGATGAGTTTGTGGTACGGGTGGTGCTGGATAATGGGTACAGTTATACCCGCAGATACTCTTATTATGAGTGGGACAGAGACGTGGTGCTTCCTATTCTGTGCAGCGAAGAGTATGCCAATGCCGCTTATCTTCTGAAGGAGCAGATGATGGATACCTGTACCAGCATGTGTTTTTCCTGGGACATGAATGGGCGCAGCGATGTGGAGACCGACAGGAGAGAACTGATCCGGGAGGTGGCGGAGGCATACAATCGGGATCTGCTGGAACATCCTCAGGCAGTCATACTGGGGGAGGGCCGGCTGCTGGGACAGATTAGCATGGGGATGCAGGGGGGAGGAATACGGTACCTGCATATATTGGACCATATGTCCCACACCCTGGAAGTGCTGGAAGAGAGCGGCATCCGGACAGACAGTCTGCCGTTCCGGGCGGAGGACGTGAAGAACATCACCTTTAATATATTTGCCAAAACATACTGGTACAGGGGAGACGATCATATCAGCCCGGCGGAGCGGAGCATACGGGGATATTTCAAGGTATACCCGGAGAGCCTGCCCGATCTGCCGTCGGTGGAGGAGGCGGAGAATGGGGCCGGGGTGGAAGGCGGGAGCACGCAGTCAACCCAGGTACCTTCGACTTATAGTTTTTCCATTACGGATCCGGAGGAGATCGCGGAACTGCTGCCTCTGATTCATTTCGGTGTGATGAGTTCCGAAGGCGTGTTTGCGGGAGAGTTTGTGACGGATATATGTATAGGGGATGGTGAGGGCACGGAGTGGAACGTCTGCATGCGCGGCGGCACAATGCCGGAGAAATATATCAGGAGATTTTTGGAGGAGGCGGAATAAAAGACAAATTCTGAAATTGAAATTTATCGCGGGGCCGTGTATAATAAGATGAAAGAGGCGCAGAAATATTTCAGTCGCTGATATGCGGAATGGGCAGAGCATATAAAGATGTTCTGCCTTACTTGTATCAGAAGGGATCTCATTCACAGCGGGGAAGGACGTAAGGGGGAGGGATTATGGCAAAGGACACTCGTCTGATCAATATATATCTAAAGATACATCATAAAAGAACGTTGACCATGGATGACTTGGGCTATCTGGCCGCGTATGACCCGGAGTGCTTTGAGAAAACCTGTAAAAATGTTATTTATAAGGTCCCTGAAATAAAATCCATTATGGAACCGGAGGTCACGGAATCCATCCAGGAGGAATCCGGTCAGGAGCCTTCCGAATGGCATAACATAGAGACTCTTCTGAAGAATCTGCGGCGCCTGGAAATAAATGATGTTCCGGTGGAAAATATGGATGCGGACAAAGTAAAGAGTCTACTGGGAAATCTGTATATGGAATTGCTGTTTCCCCATAATGACCAATATGCCTTTGTCAATATGGCCGGCAGCGGTGACACTTCGTTGTTTGATAAGAAGGCATGAAAAGTTTGTTAAGAAGGCATGAAAGAGATGCCGGCAACGGCGGCGGATGTATCGGTTCTGAAATTGCGTTTGACAATAGGCGGAGGCATTTTTATAATGTAAGAAAACAGGGGACAAACCGTATTGCCCTGGCTGCGCAGAGCAGGAAAGGCCAGGGGCGGCCGGATCTTTGCCCCGTGGGTGGAGGAAAGTATGAAACTTCGTTTCATATATCGATTTGCGCAGTATCGCAAGCACGGCTTGCGATATGCATGTTAAGGAGGTATGAGAGAGATGAACGAACAGAAATATTCCCGCAATATGGCGCTGAGTCTGCTGGCGGGGATTGCGCTGGGAACTGTCATTACGCTGGCGCTGCTGTGGGCCCTGGGATACTTCCCCGACAAGGGGCAGGCAGTGGAAACCTTATCTTCCCAAAGTCAGGATTCAGAACCTGTCTCCAGCGATTTGGCAGAACCTACCGGCAATGAGGAATCTGCCTCAGCGGATTCTTCGGAGCCTCAGAACGGGGACGGGCAGAGGGACGGCAGTTCCGGGCGGGAAAGCGAACCGAGCCAGGATAACAGCGCTTCCGAAGACGCTCAGGATAAACTGGATTCGGAAGAAGAGGAGGGCTCCCCCTCGGTCAGTCTGGATTTACGGCTAAAAGGCGGGTGGGACGGCGAGGGAGGCCATTACTACCAGTATGTGGGTTCCATTATAAATGATTCAGGCCGGAAGATCACGGACTGGGAGATCACCGTGCCCGGTTTTGAAGGCTGTGAGGTGGATTCCCATTGGTGCTGTGAACTGGAGACAAGGGACGGCAGCCTGATTATTACTCCTGCAGACTTCAATCAGGAAATCTGGGAGAACAGCAGAGTGGAGGGGATCGGCATCACCGTGTTGGCGGAGATGGAATGGGAGCTGACGGAGGCGGTTCTGGAAGCAGAGACGGCGGAGGGAAAGATCACCGCGGCCCTGGGAGACGCGCCTTTGTCCCGGTCCGATTTATCTGATGGACAGGATAAAAATGCTCCCGAGGTAAACAGCGGAAACGGGCAGACATCAGGGCAGGAGACCAGAGGGCCTGACGGCGGGGAGACCGGAGAAAGGCCCAATCAGGGGGCACAGAGTCAGGGAGCAAAGGGCCCGGAGATTCAGGTGGGCGATGAACTTGGGGGATTTGTGGTGACGGAGGGCACGCCGGTGGGGGATCACGGACGGCTGCGGGTGGAGAACGGCAGTCTGGTGGACCAGCAGGGGGAAGCCTATCAGATGCATGGCGTCAGCACCCATGGCCTGGCCTGGTTCCCGGAATATGTGTCCGAGGAGACTTTTCGTACGTTCCGCAACGACTGGGACGCAGATCTGATGCGCCTGGCAATGTATAGCGGTGAGAATGGTGGATATAGTAATGGGGGAGACAGGAAGGAACTGAAGAACCTTATAGACAGGGGAGTGGAGTATGCTTCCGGCCTGGGCATGTATGTGATCATCGACTGGCATGTGCTGGGAGAGGGTAATCCCAATATCTACAAAGAGGACGCCATTGAATTCTTCGACGAAATGTCCCGGAAATATGGAGATCAGGGCAATGTGATCTACGAGATCTGCAATGAGCCCAATGGCGGCGTGTCCTGGAAGGATGTGAAAAAGTACGCGGAAGAGGTGATTCCGGTGATCCGGGCCAATGATCCCTATGGCATCATTCTGGTGGGCACGCCCCAGTGGAGCCAGCTGATCGGGGACGCTGCCGATGACCCCATAGAGGGCTATGACAACATTATGTATACCCTGCATTTCTATGCGGCCACCCACGGAGAGAACCTTCGGGGGGATCTGGAGAAGGCGCTGAAGGACGGACTGCCGGTGTTTGTCAGTGAGTGCAGCATCTGTGACGCCTCCGGCAACGGGAACATCGACGAGAAATCGGCCCGGGCGTGGGTGGATCTGCTGGATCAATATGACGTAAGTTATGTGGCCTGGGCTGCCAGCAACAAGAACGAGACGGCGGCGCTGATCAGCAGCGGGTGCGGTAAGCTCAGTGACTGGAGCGACCAGGAGTTGTCCGATACGGGCAGATGGTTTAAGGCACAGTTCACAAAATAGTTTTTAAAACCACATGGAAAAATACCCGCACTACAAAATGTTACATACCTATTGCAAAAAGAAAGTATTCATGTTAGACTACAGATAAGCAATAGCCGTGCCGCCGGTTTGCCGGATTTATTCGCGCGCAGGCAGAAGGAGCCTGGAGGGAACGCGGACAGGGCGCCGGGCATGGGACGCACAGTATGTAGAGTTGAGGAAGGGTTTTTCTATGAATAAGTTATTTCATATCATAACAGATGGTTCCTGTGACCTGCCCCCGGAGTGGGCGGAACAGAAGGGATATTCGGTGGTGCCTTTTTATGTGTCCTTTGACGACGAGCATTATTGTAAGGAGATAGAGGAAATTGGCATCCGGGACTTCTACCAGCAGATGGTGGACCGCAAGGGAGTATATCCCAAGTCATCCATGCCGTCTACCCAGGACTATGTGGATGCCTTTATGCCCTGGGTGGAACAGGACCTGCCGGTGATCTGCATCTGCATCACCACCAAGTTCAGCGGTTCCATGCAGTCGGCCATGAACGCTCTCCAGATCATCCGTGAGGAGAAACCCCAGGCCCGCATACAGATCATTGATTCCACTGTGAATACGGTATTGCAGGGAATACTGGTGCTGGAGGTGGTCAAATGCCAGGAGAGCGGCATGACATACGAGGAGACTATTCGCAAAATTGAGGAGATCAAAAGCACGGGCAGGATCTTTTTCACTGTGGGAGATATGGAATACCTGGCCCATGGGGGGCGTATTGGCAAGGTGAGCAGTGTGGCGGGCAGCCTGTTGGGAATCAAGCCTGTGATCACCCTGAAGCAGGGCGAGATCTTCCCCAGCGGCATCGGCCGCAGCAGACGCAAGAACCTGGACAAAACCATTTCCCTGCTGCTGGCCTATCTGAAGGAAAGCGGGGAGGATGTGAGCCGGTTCAGCATAGCGGTGGGATACGGATATGATTACCAGGAAGCGGTGGACTACCGCCGCCAGGTGGCGGAAGCCCTGGAAGGCAGGCTGAAGGAGGAGGACATCCCGCTTCTGCAGATCGGCGCCACCATATCGGTGCATACAGGTCCCTATCCTTTGGGGCTTGGCATTATCCGAAAAGCGGTGTAAAATGAATATGGACCTGATGACCTGACGGGGCCCGGTGCCCGTCAGGTCTTTTTTACAGATGCGGAACTTTAAACATGTGGAATTTTAACATAGGAGAGAGACAAATGGCTGCATTTCGGTATCCCAGGGAAGATGTGAAAAAAGCGATTGGCATGGCATGGCCTGCGGTGTTGGAGTCATTTTTCACCGCTTTCGCAGGGCTGGTGGATTCACTGATGGTCAGTTCCCTGGGATCTTCGGCGGTGGCGGCGGTGGGACTGACCACGCAGCCCAAGATGGTGGGACTGGCGCTTTTCTTCGCAGCCAACGTGTCCATATCCGCTCTGGTGGCCCGGCGCAAGGGGGAGGGGAATAAGGAAGGGGCCAATGGGATCCTGGCCACATTCCTGGTATTCATCCTGGGAGCGGCGGCGCTGATCAGCGTGTTGGCAGTGGTTTTTGCGGATCCTGTTATCAGGCTGTGCGGCTCCGAGACAGATACCCATGGGTCGGCAGTGCAGTACTTTCAGATCGTTATGGGTGGCATGGTGTTCAACTGTGTGCAGATGGGAGTCAACGCTGCCCAGCGGGGAGCGGGTAACACCCGGATCACCATGCGCACCAATCTGGTCTCCAATACCATCAATATCCTTTTGAACTATCTGCTTATTCAGGGGCATATGGGTTTCCCGGCCCTGGGAATCCGGGGAGCGGCGCTGGCTACGGTATTCGGTACGGTGGTGGCCAGTTTTATGAGCCTGTGGTCCATTGGGAAAGAGGAGAATTTCGTCAGCCTGGCTTATATTCTGAAGCAAAAGATCCGGCCCGGGATGGAGGCCCTGCGGCAGATCATCCATGTGGGATACAGCGTGTTCGCGGAACAGCTTCTGATGCGGATCGGCTTTATGATGACCTCCCTGATGGCGGCCAGCCAGGGTACTTTCGCCATGGCCGCTCATCAGGTGGGGATGAATGTGATGAGCCTGTCCTTCTCCTTCGGGGACGGTCTGCAGGCCACGGCGGTGGCGCTGATCGGCTACAGCCTGGGGGCGGGGGATCCTCCCAAAGCCCGGGAATACGGGGCGATCTGCCGGATGCTGGGAGGCTGTGTCTCCTTGGTGCTGGCGGTGGCCTATTTCTTTGGTGGCGGATGGCTTTATAGCCTGTTCTTTGAGGAAACGGAGATCATCGCCATAGGCGTACAGATCATGCGGATCATCATTTTTGTGGTGCTGCTGCAGATCGCCCAGGTGATCTACATGGGATGCCTGCGGGGGGCGGGAGACACCCTGTATACCGCCATCGCCTCCACAGTCAGCGTCACGGTGATTCGGACGGCGGGTTCCTACATTTTTGGATATGTGCTGGGCTGGGGCATCGCCGGAATCTGGATGGGCGTGGTAGCGGACCAGCTTTCCCGGTTCCTGTTTGCCTCCATCCGGTTCAAGCGGGGGAAGTGGACAGAGATCAAAATATAGTCCGATAAGTTATGGGAAAACGGCTTGTGCCATACCTTAAAATGTAGTACAATAGTCGTACTTAAACTCATACATAACAATTTAGAGAGGGTATTACAGACAATGAGAGAACGAAAGAACAAGGTTCCATTTATCCATTCCATCAAGTTTAAAATCTTAATGCTGGTGTTCGGCACCGTGCTGTCCAGCGTGGTGATCTGCATCGCCACCGCTGTACCGTTGGCCCGCAGCAGTATGCTGGACCGTACGGAGAGTTATATGGAGGATCTGGTATATATCGCCGGGGAGAGTCTGGAGAGGGATGTGGCCGCTCTGGGGTATGACGAAGTGATGAATCCGGAAGCGCTGGAGAGGCATCTGGGGAATGTGAAGGTAAGAGGCATGAACAGCAGTTATGCCTATCTGGTATCCCGGGACAGCATGATGGTGTACCATCCCACTGCGGACAAGATCGGCCAGCCGGTGGAGAATGACGCCGTCAGACAGCTTATGGGGGAGATCAGCCGGGGAAACAGGCCGGAGACTGATGTGATCCGATATCATTTCAAAGGTGTAGTTAAGTATGCCGCTTTCTACATCAGCAGAGATATGAATTATGTCCTGGTGGTGACTGCGGATGAGAGCGAGATTCTGAGGGCGGTCAGGGCTTTGACTGTCAACAGCTGTATCGGAGGAGCGGCCGTGCTTTTCCTGTGTAATATCATAGGCTTTATCGTGGCGCTGAAGCTGGTGAAGCCCATCGAGAGGACCACCAGGGAGGCGGCCCGCCTGGCGGAGCTGGATTTCACCCGGGACGAGACGAAAAAGAGCATACTAAACAGGGAGCGCAGGGACGAGACCGGCGTTATGAACCATGCCATCTCGGTGCTGCAGCAGGAACTGGCCACGGTGGCGGCCAATATCAACCAGCAGTGTGAGAAACTCAACACATCCGCCGGCCATATGGCCCAGAGCGTGGATGAAACACTGACCACGGTGGAGCAGGTGGAGAAGGCTGTGAACGAGATTGCGGACGGCGCCACCAGCCAGGCCCAGGAGACCCAGACTGCCACCGAGCAGATTATTGTCATGGGTAATCTGATTGAGCAGACGGACGCGGAGGTGGAGAGCCTGCGGGAGAATGCCCGCAAGATGCGGGACGCCGGGGAGCAGGCCATGGAGATATTGAAGGCCCTGGGACAGGTGAACCAGCAGACCAAGAACGCCATTGCCGTGATCTCCAAGCAGACAGATGTGACCAATGAATCCGCCCTGAAGATCAAGACGGCGGTTGACATTATCACCGATATCGCGGAGGAGACGAATCTGCTGTCACTGAATGCCTCCATTGAGGCGGCGCGGGCCGGGGAGCAGGGGCGTGGCTTTGCGGTGGTGGCAGGGCAGATCCAGAAGCTGGCCGAGCAGTCCAACGAGTCCGCCCAGCAGATCACGGGCATCATTGAACTGCTGATCCAGGAGACTCAGCGTTCCGTGCAGACCATGACAGATGTGAAGGAAGTGATAGATAAGCAGGATGAGAATGTGACCTTGACCGAGAGGGCTTTCGGTGATGTGAAAGAAGGAATTACCCAGTCCATAGAAGGCATCCGGGCCGTATCCAAAAGGTCCAGGGAACTGGATGAGGCCAGAGTCAAGGTGGTGGATGTGGTGCAGAACCTGACGGCCATTGCCCAGGAAAACGCGGCGAGCACCGAGGAGACTTCCGCATCGGCCACGGAGATGAGCGCCATCATGGAGAGCATTGACGGCAACGCCAGGGATCTGAACCAGGTGGCGGACCAATTACATACCACCATCTCCAAATTCAAGATATAACGGAAATATACAGGCATTAAAGACAGAGCACTTGCGGAACAGGGCGTTTCCGCAGGTGCTTTTTTGTCGTCAAAGGCTCGCAATATTGAAATTTAGGAAAAAAGTCATAGACAGAATATACAAGGTGCATCCCTGTATTTGCGGACACATTTCACAAAGTTCAAAAAAAGTCAGATATTTTACTGACAACGTATGTTTAAAAGTGTTAAAATATAGGAAGAATATAAATAGCAACTTGGAATATGTGAAATTCATATATTTTCGTTTATAAACTTTGAATTTTGAATTTGGAAAGGCGGTCAGGTATGTACAGTGTGGGGCAGTATGTAGTGTGTGGAAATAAGGGAGTTTGCACAGTGGAGGATATCACGACGTTGGACATCTCCGGTGTGGACAAGGGCAAGCTGTACTATATTCTGAAGCCGCAGTATATCACGGCCAGCACGGTTTATGTGCCGGTGGAGAACGCGTCATCCCTGCGGGAGGTACTGACCAGGGAGCAGGCGGAGCGGCTTGTCAGCCGAATCCCGGAGATAGCGCCCCTGAAGATTGCCAACGAAAAGCTGGTGGAGCAGGAATACCGCAGCTGTATGAGGAGCAACGACAGCACGGAGTGGGTGCGGGTCATCAAGACCATCCATGGCCGCAGGCAGAAGCGCCTGCAGGCGGGCCGCAAGGAGACGGCGGTGGACGGCAGATACTATAAACAGGCGGAGGACAGCCTCTATGGAGAACTGGCGGTGGCCCTGGGCATGGAGCGCAGTCAGGTATGCTCCTATATTGCGGACAGACTGCAGGGAAAAGCTCCTGTTTAACGGATTTCAGTCAGGACAGCTTCTGCGTCCGACAGCGCGGAATCAGGATTCTCCCGGACGGCGAATGGCAGTATAACGGAACTCTCAGGCAGAAATGGCGGCCTGGGGGTTCTTTTTTTGATGGACATTTTGTCTGAAAAAGAGTATGATAAATATATGTTAAGCGGTTCCTGTTTGGGGGACACGCCGGGACGGACAAGGGGTATAAAAATGAAAAAAATCGCAATGTTTGTGGGGGAAATGTTTGCGGAGTATCAGTCGGACGTCACTGGAGGCGTGGCGGAGGAGGCCCGGAGACAGGGGTATAGTTTGCACGTCTATAACAATTTTGGAGCCTACAGCGCCAATGTTTTTCATGGATACGGAGAGCAGAGCATTATCTATATTCCTGACCTGAGCAGCT
This sequence comes from Lachnospiraceae bacterium, assembly GCA_022797535.1. Taxonomy (GTDB): domain Bacteria; phylum Bacillota; class Clostridia; order Lachnospirales; family Lachnospiraceae; genus Acetatifactor. The sequence continues at coordinate 20,093 of JAAWKU010000050.1, forward strand.
ACGATGGTGTGGTGCTGGCAGGGGATACCCTGAACGTGGAAGGGATGTACGAGGAACTCACGAGTTTGCTGCAGCGGGAGGCGAGATGCCCGGTGATCTGCCTTCGCAGGGAGGACCCGCGTTTTTACAACATTCTGGTGGAAAACTATGAACCGATTCGCAATATGGTGGAACATTTTATTCAGGTCCATGGGGCCAGGCGTATCTGCTTCATGTCGGGAAAGCGCTCTCTGAAGGACGCCCAGGTGCGGCTGAAAGCCTATCTGGATACCATGGAACGCCATGGGCTGCCCGTGACGGAACATATGATTTTCCACGGAAATTACTGGAAGAACCAGGGAGAAGAGGCGCTGGACTGGTTTCTGGCAGAGGGTGAGCCTCTGCCCCAGGCCATCGTCTGTGCCAATGATTATATGGCTGTGTCCATCTGTGACGCACTGCACAGAAGGGGGATTCAGGTGCCGGACCAGATTTCCGTATCCGGCTTTGATGATGTGGAGGAGGCCAGAGTGTCCATCCCCTCTCTGACCAGCATCAAGGTCAATTACCGGGATATGGGTCGTCAGGCGGTGCGGATGCTGGAGAATCTATGGCAGGGACGGGAGGCCCGGGAGGGTATTGGAAGCGTGGAGATCATCAGCAAATACCGGGGATCCTGCGGCTGCTCTCAAAGCATAGACGGGGAGGCTGTGAAAAAGCTGTTCCACTATAAGGAACAGCTGCAAAACGCGCTTTATCACAGCAGTACCATGTATGTGGATCTGGATAATGCCAATTCCTTTCGGTCGCTGATGAATGTGGGCAGAGCCTATATCAGCACCATACGCTTTGACAGACTCCTGGTCTGCATGTGTGATGAGCAGGAGCGGCAGGGAGAGGACAGCGTTATGATGAATCAGTACACCGAACACATGATCCTGCGCAATGTGATGACTATGAAGGAGGATATTCCTCACGAGGAGCGTTTTCTGCGGAAGGAACTGCTGCCTGCCGCCTACCGCAAAGAGGGGGAGATTCTGTATATATCTACCCTGCACGAGAGAAACGACTGCTTTGGCTATGTGGTGATGATAACAGATTTCCCCGATGATTTGAGATACCAGTTTCAGACCTGGACCTCCGGGGTGGCCATGGCCCTGGCCAAACTGCAGATGTATAAGGAGAATCAGGCGCTGAATGAATTGCGGCTGCAATATGGCAGGGATGAACTCACCGGGATCCCTAACCGCAGGGAGATGGAGCGGGCGCTGCAGAAGCAGTATGACCGACTGCGTCAGAAGGGGGAGCGTTTCTTTGTGGTCAGTGTGGACATGGACGGCCTGAAGTACATCAATGACCATTTTGGGCATCTGGAGGGGGATGAGGCCCTCAAAGCCCTGGCCGGGATTCTGGAGGCGGAGCAGGGAGAGGCAGGGATTGCGGCCCGTACAGGCGGGGATGAGTTTCAGATCTGCCTGGCCACCCAGTCCCAGGGAATGGTGGAGGCCAGGATTGCAGCCATCCGGCGGCAGATCCGGCGGTTCAACGAAGAATCGGGCAAGCCTTACGAGTTGTCTGCCAGCATCGGCTATGCCAGATGCGATCAGTGTGTGCCGTTGCTCAGCTGCCTGCAGCAGGCGGACAGGAATATGTATCAGGAGAAGCGCGGGAAAAAGTATGCCAGAAAGCCGGAGTGATCCCGCGGGAGGGGATGAGGCGCCGGTACGGCCGGGAAAGATATACGGAAAGGAAAAAGGCAATATGACCATAGGACAAAGGATGGGCCGGGGGGCGGCGCTGCTGGGATGCCTTGTGTTTCTGGCAGGCTGCGGCAGCGGTGAAGAAAATACAACTCTGGGCATGGAAGCGCTCAAGGCGCTGGACTATGAGAAGGCCATAGAGAATTTTGAACTGGCCAGAGCTGCGGGCGAGAGCGGAAAAGCGTTGGCCAGGGCGGAGGGCATTGCCTATATGGGCATGACTCAGTACAATATGGCGGCGCTCTGCTTTCTGGAAGCGCTGGGCTATTCCGACGGCTGGGTGGAGGAGGTGGATTATGACATCAATTTCTATCTGGCGGCGGCATACACCAAGGAGGGGAGACTACAGGAGGCGGAGGAGGTGTACTGCGCCATTCTGGACATGCAGCCTGCCAATGCGGACGCCCTGTTTTTGCGGGGGAATGCCCGCATGGGCCTGGACAATTACACCGGGGCCAGGGAGGATTTCGACAAGGTGATTGCCATGGACGGCAAGAACTTTGACCGTCTGATCCAGATCTACGAGGTTCTGCACAGTTATGGATATAAGGAGGTGGGACAGACTTATCTGCGCGCTGCCATGGATGCGGGCGGGGAACAGATGAGCGCCTACGATAAGGGGAGGATGTATTATTACCTGGAAGAGTATCAGTCCGCCTATCTGGCGCTGGAGGCTGCCAAGGACCAGGGAGGGGCAGAGGCGTCCCTGTATCTGGGTAAATCCTATGAGGCCACCGGGGACTACAATTATGCTGCCAGCGTGTACAACAATTATCTGGCCAAAGATACCTCGGACGCCCGGATTTACAATCAGCTGGGTCTCTGTGAACTGGCCAGAGGGGATTACCACGCGGCGTTGGCCGCTTTCCAGGCGGGCATGCAGATCGAGGGCAATGATGTGATGCAGTCCCTGCTGTTCAACGAGGCAGTGGCCTATGAGTACCTGCATGACTACCGGCAGGCGTCCGTGTTGATGGAAAGCTATCTCAAGACTTATCCGGACGATCAGGTGGCCAGGCGGGAGTATGAGTTTTTGTCCACCCGCTGACCGCAGTCGGCCAGGACTTTTGCAATGTGCCAATATACTGGTGTGCTGACCGGATTATATTCAGACAAACCTCCTTGCCTAAATTCTCATCGGACTGCGTTGTCGTCGGTCAACGATGCCACCGCATCGCCTCCCTTCTCCGCCTTGCCGATGAAAATTTATTCTGCGGAGTTTCGCCAGATATAATCCGGTCAGTACACTAGTGTACCGTATCGTTCACATTTCGCAAAATGACTTGC